>JANOYR010000062.1:0-77915 GCA_031428975.1 Polaromonas sp.
CCGTCATCGTCGGCCACCACCACGTCGCCGGGGTTAACCAGCATACCTGCGCACACCACGGGAATATTGACCGAACCGAGTGTCGCTTTGATGGTGCCCTTCGAGCTGATGCCCTTGCTCCAGACGGGAAAACCCATCTCAGTCAGCGTTTTTACATCACGCACGCCTGCGTCAATGACCAAGGCGCGTGCGCCACGCGCCATAAACGATGTGGCCAGCAGGTCGCCAAAAAAACCATCGCAATTGTCAGCGCTGATGGCTGCCACCACGATGTCGCCCGGCTGGATTTGCTCTGCCACCAAATGCATCATACAGATGTCGCCAGGGTGCAGCAGCACAGTAACTGCTGTGCCGCTGACCATTGCACCCGCATAGATGGGGCGCATATAGGGTTTCATAAGGCCCACGCGGCCCATAGCTTCGTGTACGGTGGCTGAACCTAATTTGGCCAGGCCGTCGGCGGCAGCGCGGTCGGCGCGGGTAATGTTGCGGTAAACAACGCCTAATTCATGCATATTATTGGCCTTTTTGGGTGATTTTATGATTCAGGGCTGCATCCAAGCGCGGGAATACGCGGCGGGCGTTGCCTTCGTAAATTTGGTAGCGCTGCGCGCTGCTTAGCTGGGTGGAGGATTCTATGTAGCGCTTGGTGTCGTCGTAGTAATGGCCCGTTTCGGGGTCGATGCCGCGCACCGCGCCAATCATCTCAGAGGCGAACAAAATATTGTCTACCGGGATGACCTTGGTCAGCAGGTCAATCCCCGGCTGGTGGTAGACGCAGGTGTCAAAAAAGATGTTATTGAGCAAATGGTCTTTGAGCAAAGGTTTTTTAAGCTCTTGCGCAAGGCCGCGAAAGCGCCCCCAGTGGTAGGGAACTGCGCCGCCGCCGTGGGGAATTAAAAATTTGAGTGTGGGGAAATCGGTGAATAAGTCGCTGGTGAGGCACTGCATGAAAGCAGTGGTGTCGGCGTTTAAATAGTGTGCGCCTGTGGTGTGAAAACAGCTGTTGCAGCTGGTGCTCACATGGATCATCGCTGGGATGTCGTATTCCACCATTTTTTCGTAAATGGGATACCAATGTTTGTCGCTCAAGGGAGGCGATGTCCAGTGGCCGCCCGATGGGTCAGGGTTCAGGTTAATGCCCACATTGCCGTATTGCTCCACGCATTTCACTAGCTCGGGAATGCAGGTTTTGGGGTCTACACCTGGCGATTGGGGCAGCATGGCTGCGGGTATGAAATGGTCAGGAAACAGCTGCGCTACGCGGTAGCACAGCTCATTGCAAATAGCGGCCCAGGTGCTGGACACATTGAAATCGCCAATATGGTGCGCCATGAAGCTGGCGCGCGGGCTAAAAATAGTCAAATCACTGCCCCGCTCTTTCATCAGGCGCAACTGGTTTTGCTCAATGGTTTCGCGCAGCTCGTCGTCACTGATTTTCAAATCTGCCACCTTGGGCATCATGGCGGGGTCTTTGATGCCCGCAATTTGTTGGTTGCGCCAGTTTTCTAAGGATTTAGGCGCCGTAGTGTAGTGACCATGGCAGTCGATGATTAGCGGGTTTGATTGACTCATAATTAATGGGTTTGTGTGAGGTTTAAATCGTGTTTCCGTCCGCCAAGGACGCTAAAGTTTGGTACAAATGTTCAATGCCCAGCCCAAACGCCTGAGGGTACAAACACCTCTCCGCGCATGATGAGTCTGGCAGTGCGCAAAAGCGCGGCCTTGGTGACGCTTTGGGGATTCAGGGGGTCGGTTTCTAGTTCTACGCTGAATTCGCCTGTGGGGTGCTCTACTGAGATTTTTTTGCTAACCCCAGCTGGCATCACGGCAATGCCGTCGCACACGGAACCTTGTAGCACGCAGGCAGTGCCCACCGTAACAGCGGCCAGTACGCCTATAGCATCGTGGCAAACATGGGGAATAAAGCTTCGGGTGCTGATGCTTCCACCGTCTCGCGGTGCGGCTATCAGAGTCATTTTGGGGTAGTTTTTCTTAGACACATCGCCCAAACCCATACGCACTGACACTTGCAGACGAAGCGCCTCTAATTTGGTTTTTAGCGCTGTATCTGCGTTGAGTGCGTCCACCGATTCGTAGCCAGTGCGGCCAATGTCGCTGGCACGCAGCAACACAAGCGGCATACCGTTGTCGATGCAAGTGACGTCGATGTCGAATGCCGCAAAGCCAGCACCCTCTACATGCAGGCTATCGCGCAGTTTTCCTGTGGGTAAAAGACCCGCACAAACTGAGCCGGCAGTGTCTAAAAAATTGATCGTGATCGGAGCGGATGCACCAGGTGCGCCGTCAATGCGTGCATCACCATCATAGGCCACGCGACCATCGGGGGTTTGTACAGTCACATCGCACTGCATGTCGGTGTTGAGGGTGAGCACACGCGCTGTAGTGGTTTCGCCCTGCACCGCTACCAAACCGCGCTCGATGGCAAAGGGCAGCACCGCAGCGAGCATATTGCCGCAGTTTGGTGTTGTGTCTACCGTATCTTTGTCGGGCTGGAGCTGGGCAAAAAGGAAATCTAGCGCAACACCAGGGGTGCTGCTTGTGCGCACAATACCAACTTTAGAAGTCAGAGGATGTGCGCCCCCAAGTCCATCAATTTGCCGCTTATCAGGGCTTCCCATAATAGCAAGCAACACGCGGTCGCGTGTAACCGCGTCACTTGGCAGGTCAGACTCCAGAAAAAAAGGGCCTTTCGACGTGCCGCCACGCATAAAGTAACAAGGAATTGCTGTTTGCATAAGACTAGGGCACAAAGAAAATATCGAAGGTCTATTGTCTCGAATTTGAAATAAATTGCAAAGCAGTTAAGCATCCTAACTGCTATATCAATTAGCGATAGCATTCTTCTAGCTATGCGAATATACTCATGCCATGGACCTCAAACAATTAGGATATTTCATACGCGTGGCAGAGCTGGGCAGCTTTACCCGAGCTTCTTCTGCTCTCAATATTGCCCAACCTGCGCTGAGTCGTCAGGTGCGGCTTTTAGAGGTCGAGCTACGCCAAAGCCTGCTCGTCCGCAACGGGCGCGGTGCTGTGCCCACTGAAGCTGGCAAGCTATTGGTTGCGCACGGCCGTGGCATTCTGCACCAAGTGGATCGGGCGATTGAGGAATTAGCGCGGGTGCGCGGCGGCTTGGCAGGCAGAGTTGCAGTCGGCTTGCCCACCAGTGTTGCCAAAGTACTCACTGTGCCTTTGACGCGCGCCTTTCGTGCGGCGTTGCCCGATGCCACTTTAGCGGTCAGTGAAGGCCTATCCGTGGCTATGCAAGACTCCTTGTCCACCGGTAGGATCGACATTGCTCTGCTTTATAACGCTTCTTCGTCTAGCGATATGGAGGTGCAGCACCTGCTAACCGAAGATCTTTATTTGGTGCAATCGACCGCGTTGGCTGTTGGCACATCCCATCAGGCCATTGAATTGAATCAATTAGCCGATTTTGAGCTGATTATTCCGACTCGTCCCAATGCTATCAGGAGCCTAGTTGATGCCGCTATGGCAAGCTTAGGACAGCGTTTGAACATTGGGCTAGAAATCGACGGCGTGGCCGCAATTTTGGATCTGGTGGCTGACGGCGCAGGCTGTGCGGTGTTGCCACTCAATGCCGTGTCGACATCGGGTAAGGCCCAAGCTTATACAGTGCGCCCAATTCAAGGGCTAAAAAACCAGCTTTCTTTGGCAACAAGTGCGCAGCGCCCGGCCACGCTGACGCAACGTGCAGTACAAGACTTATTACGCAACGTATTGGCTACACACTTTGCGTAATCTAAGCATCCATCAATCGGCTTGAATACCAAACTCTTTGATCACTTTGGCATAACGGTAGTGGTCGTCGGCATTGACTTTAGCTAATACGGCTCCGTCGCCACCCACGGGAATAGTGGCCATCGTACGCATACGCACCAACACATCTGGCATCTTGAGGATGTCATTCATAGCGGTATTGAGTGTTTTTGTAACTTCTGGTGGCATCCCCTTGGGGCCCATAATGGCCTGCCAGGCACCAACGTCTGAACCCTTGTAGCCCAACTCCTGCAAAGTAGGCACATTGGGCATCAATGGCGAGCGCACTGCGTCCGCCACGCCAATAACAGTCAGTTTTCCAGTAGCCAAATGCTGCGTAACCGGACCGAGCGTGGTGTACATGAAAGGCACATGTCCGCCCACAAGATCGACCATCGCAGGCGCAGTACCGCGATAAGGTACTTGCTGGATTTTGACCCCTGCGGCGCTATTGAACAATTCGCCCAAAATATGCATGGGCGAACCACTGCCCGGGCTTGCATACGTCTTGATTTTTCCAGATTTAGCACCGGCAACTAAGTCTTTCACACTATTGACCCCGCTTGCCGTGTTCATCACCAAAAACAAAGACTGCGTGCCTACCAAAATGATGGGGGTGTAGTCATTGACCACATCATAGGCCGCGCCTGTTCCCGCCTTGAGAACTAAGGTTGCTATTGAAATAGTATTGGGGGTCATTAGCAGTGTGTAACCATCAGCGGGTGCTTTGGCCACAAAAGAATTTCCTATCGTGCCGCTGGCGCCTGGCTTGTTATCAACCAGCACTTGCTGTCCCAATTTAGCACTCAATTTTTCTGCAAATAGACGGGCAAGTGCATCCGTGTCGCCACCAGCGGGGTATGAAACTACCATGGTAATCGGCTTGCTAGGGTAAGCAGACTGTGCAGTGGCAATACCAGTAGAAATACTAGCTGCCAAGGCAGCAGCACAAAGGACAGCAAGGCGACGAGACGCGATCATAAAAGCTCCTAAAAAGTAATGTAATGAGATCCAAATACTGAATAAAATTCAGCCTTGTTTCTACTAAAAAGTTTAGCGCGTGGCTCCGTGTAAACCTATAGCGTTAACCACGATTTGCAGTTTCATGTGCGTAACATTCACTCGCAAGGTGTTGCTACCATTCGAGCCAGTCTGGCGTACCAAGAGGTCTCGCCCTCGCGCAATGTGGTGTGCGTTTCAAAGTGGCTCTGGCCAGCCATATCGGCCAGCGCTACGCTTGAGTTTTGCTCTTTCAAAAGTGCATACAAACGGGCATTAGAACGGCGCACACGCTCGCTGTCGTGCTGGCCTATCGTCAAGTCAAAAGCGATCTGATTTCCGGCGGCCCAACAAATCGGGCTGAGTAAAGCGTCGTGTTCTGGCGCTGCAAGAACCATGCTGTACACCCGCTCTTCCAAACTTCCAGTCGCGGGGCAAGGATGGTGCAAATCCATGATCCCACTGATTGCTAAGCAACCACGCACTTTTCCGCCGGGTATTCCGGCATGCAAACAGCGTGCCGTTCGCAGTGCCACCAAAGCCGCCAAATGCCCGCCTGCCGAATGCCCAGCAAGGTAAAACCGATCGGACGCCCCTCCGTACGAAGCGCTGTGCTGCACAACATGCGCCAAGGCCGTCAAACAGTCTTCAAATACTTGGTGCAAATGCACTTGCGGCACTAGGCGATACGATGGTGCAACCAGCACACAGCCCAGTGCCGTGACATGTTCAGCCATAAAGCGCACATAGTTGCGGTAGCCGTTGGTTCAGCCCCCACCGTGCCAAAACACCAAAACGGGCGCGTTGCGCGCATCTTGTGGGGCATACACATCGTAGCAATGCAGTCGGTCAGCCCCATAAGCGATACCTTTTAGCACGCGCATCCCCGCATCGGGCGCTTGATGCCCCCAATCCATGACTTGTTGGGCATACAGGTCTGCCGCTGCAAAAGGCATCGGCATTTGTTGGTCAGGATTGGAATTGAAGTTGGCTTTGACTTGCGTATTGGTTGGCATATCGTGGAGAATAGCCCCAACACACGATTATTTCAATCTCTTTTAGCAAAGGCAATTCCATGACCCAAAATCATCCACCGCGCACAGCAATTGTGACTGGCGCTGGCAGCGGCGTGGGCCGCGCTGCTGCACTGGCTTTGTTAGCTGCTGGATGGAACGTTTGCTTAGCGGGTCGCCGCATCGATGCGCTGGCTGAGGTTGCGGCAACTGCAAACACTGGCGATCGTGCGCTTGCATGGCCTACCGATGTGACCGAGCCAGACTCAGTCAAAGCCCTTTTTGCGGGAACAGTGGCAAAATTTGGCCGCGTGGACATGGTGTTTAACAACGCAGGTGTCAGTGCCATGGGTGCATCACTAGAGGATTTGGAGTTTGCCAAATGGAAAAGTGTGGTGGACACCAACCTCACGGGCGTGTTTTTGTGCATTCAAGAAGCATTCAAAACTATGAAAGCGCAAACGCCCATGGGTGGGCGCATCATCAACAATGGCTCTATATCTGCCTATGCGCCGCGCCCCAATTCGATTGCCTACACCGCCACCAAACATGCCGTTACTGGCATGACCAAAACGGCGGCACTCGATGGCCGTAAATACAACATCGCCGTAGGCCAAATCGACATAGGCAACGCCGCTACCGAAATGGCCATGCGCATGGCCAAAGGCGTGCCCCAAGCCAACGGCGAGATCGCGATTGAGCCCTTAATGGATGTGAGCGTGGTGGGACAGTCGGTTCTGTATATGGCCAGCCTACCGCTCGAGGCCAATGTGTTGTTTCACACCGTGATGGCCACCAAAATGCCATTTGTTGGACGGGGCTAGGCATTCTAAGAAAAATTTGCTCAATGTCACAGTGATATGGTCACATAATGCTATTATTTTAATAGTGATAAAAAGTTCGCTAGTTGTAAATTTCGGCTATCCATCAATCAATATATGTTAGGCTAACGCCCATGAAACACACCCCATTGCACACTACACAGGATCCTCGTGTATTCCCGCTCCACGCGCTAGCCCGCGGAGCCCTAGCCGTGCTGACTGCAGCATCATGCGCCCCCCACTTGGTGCACGCCCAAAGCACTGGCATCACAAGTCAGGGCAATACCGGTGGCTTGGTGATTCCGTCCGCAGCGGTTATAAACGAAGGTAGTGTGGCACTCACTGCTGGCAACTATATGGAGCCGCAATTCAATCTTTATTCCAAACACCAAAATTACAGTATGGGTGTGGGTCTATTGCCTAATATTGAGCTGTTTGGCCGCTTTGCTGAATACCAAAACCCCTTGCCTAACTCCACTTTTAACAATGGCCCACGCGACATTTCGGCCAACGTTAAACTGCGCCTACCCGAATTTTGGCGCGGTATGCCTGCGCTGGCGGTTGGTATCAATGACATATCGGGCGGTGCAAACTACTTCAAAGCCTTTTACGGCGTGGCCAGTGACCGGATAGGTAACCTCAACTGGAGTTTGGGCTATGCCAAAGGCACTGGGCGCGGCGGCTTAGTGGCCAATCGCACCTTCAACGGCGTATTTGCGGGCGGGGAGTACCGTTTAGGCGACACGGGCTTGTCTGCTTTAGCTGAATACGATGGCAAAACTAAACATGCTGGCTTGCGCTATGTGAGCGCCCCAATTGCTATGCTGGGCGACACGCAGCTAGGCGCTACGCTACAGCGCAGTGCAGGCGCGGTCAACACCCTCGCCCAAAAAGCAGATCGCACCAGCTTCTCCGTTACAGCCATGCTTCCATTTGAGCGCATTGCCCAAAAAGCCGCCAAATACAAGCCTGAGACCGAGCTGCCCCTGCTCGACGCCTCCACCACAGGCATGGTGGCCACCACGGCTGACCGGCTTGAAAATCTGCAACGCACCCTCATTGAAGTAGGCCTAGAGCGCGTACGCGTGGGCTTGCAAGGAGACAGCTTGGTTGCCGAATACGAAAACAACCGCTATGGCCAAAACGAAGCCGATGCCCTTGGCATCGTTTTAGGGCTCGCAGCTGAATATGCCCCCAAAGACACCCAACGTGTACAAGCAGTCACATTAAAAGCAGGGCTGCGCACTTACGCCACTTCAGTCGAGGTGTTGGCGTTTAGGCGCTTTCTGCGCGATGCTATGGCAGGCCAAGCCCGCAATACATTAACGGTGGAGCGTGCGCCAAATTACAGCGAAGCTGATATTGCATGGCACAAATCAGAACCTGCTGCGCGCAACTTGGCTCGCCTAGAAATTAAACCAGACCTTGCACTCACTGTTGGTACTGATTTAGCGGCATTCGACTATTCGCTAGCCGCCAACACGCAAAGCATCATTCCCCTTTGGAGAGGCGCCGAACTCTACACCAGCCATATCCGCAATGTGTCCAACTCTGCCAATATGGACTTAGGCCAAGGCTTTGCCAGCTTTCGCCAGCGACCGGGTTTCAAAACGATCGCCCTGCAACAGTCAGTTTGGCTTGGTCGACATGTATTTGCCAACGCAGGCATTGGCCGCTTTAATCACGACACCAATGGCGTGCAAGCAGAAGCCAGCGCTTTTGTGCCTCACCGCGACGACATATTGCGCCTTAAAGCGGCCAAATACACTCTCAAATCCTTTCAAACTAACGCACAGGCGGCCCCGATGTCTGCAACCTACCGCTACGTACACTCCCCAAGCCTTTGGCTAGAAGTAGGAGCACAGCGTTACTCTGATGGCACCAAAGGCCCATCCGTAGTGCTCACCCGCTGGTTTGGCGATGTAGCCATGCACCTGCACTTCCGCAAAGGAGGTGTGGCACAGTTTGCAGGCCTAGAAATGTCCATACCACTGACACCGCGTAAAGGCTATGAGGCAGCCGGCATTAGCCTTGGCGGCACACCGCAATTCACCCGAGGCATTCGCACCCGCATTGCAGACTCTGGCAGCGGTGGCGCAAACACAGTAGATTCAGCCGCAGTGCGTGACTTTGCCCAAGACTACAACGCCGAGCAACGTCAACTCAATCTAGGCCGCCAAGGTTTGGCCTACATGTCAGGTCAACTAGACCGCATGCGTGAGGCTTTTTACCTTTACGGGGCCAATTCAGCGCCAAAATAACTTACAACCGCGCTTTCAGCCACACATTTGTGCAAAAAGCGACAATTTACCATTGCAACTAGGCACTACGTCAAGTAGAATTTAGATTGTGGTACAGTAGTTTTATCTCACAACAGTTAACTTATTCAAGGGGTCGCATATGAAATATTCAGCAAAATGGGCAGTTGCACTGTCAGTCACCGCAGCAGCGGTTTTGGTCGCTTGTGGCGGCGGTGGTGGGTTGGATGTGCAAGACACATCCAATCAGGCTCCTCCTGCCTCAATCACAGCCACAATAGACGCCAGCACTACTGTAGTCAATTCTCCAATTGCTGCATTAGACAAAGAAGCGATTGTTTTTACTGGTGGAGTTAGTGAGTTTGGTACCACTTTAGACACGACTATTACTATTGACACCGCAGCCGCCACACCTACTTTTACGGTTAGTGACAGTGAAGATGAGGCAACAGGCGAGTTTTCACTTGGCTCTTGCAAATTTAAAATAACCCAAATTAAAAGAGGTAGAATTCGCGTAGGTGCTCCACGCTATTTTGTAGGCCAAATCATCACGATTTCACCCTGCACTGTTCAGCTTGACACCTCTGCAATTAAACCAAACGGACAACCACAAGCAACAAAGGCAACCTTAGTTTTTGGAACTAAAAAATCAAGCGTTATAAATACTAAGATCACGGTTTCCTCAACTGGAGAAGTGACTGTAGGTAACATCAAATACCCGAAAATTACTCTGATTCCAGTTACTGGTGGCTCTTAATTTAGTAAGCTTTTATTGAGTTAAAAGCCCAGTTCGCTGGGCTTTTTTCATGGATGCATCAAATTCGACCGTACAGCCAGTCTTGCAGATGAGATGTCTGTGCAAACATTAAACCGATCATAAATACATAGCGGTATATGACCGTATGACGGTGACATTGGGCTGAAAGTCTTTAAAACTTAGATTTACCCTAGCAATCGCGCCAAGCGCTCGGGATTATCCGCCACCGATACAACACTGGCTACGCCATTCATAGGCCAGTATTCTTTCACAGGTGCCACCACATATGCGGAGCTCAGGCTCATAACCCTGCTGGCTTGCCAAAAGCCTTTGGTCGCGGTGGGGGCACTAAAGAATTTCACCTCAAAGCCAATTCTGTAGTCCTAGTATTTTGGTCGTGACTTGACAAATAAAAAAGGATGACTTTATTTCACTGCCGCTCGATTTTAGCCCGCTCAATCACACCTGCCCAGCGCTTGGTCTCGGTGCCCAGCAGCTCTGCCACTTGCTCGGGGCTACTGCCTTGGGCGTTGAGCTGTAGATCGGCTAGGCGCTTGCGTACTTCGGGCAGGGCCAGCACGGTTTGCAGCTCTTTGTTAAGCCTGGTTACCACCTCACGTGGGGTTTTGGCAGGCACCGCTAAGCCGTTCCAAGAAGTGACGTTAAAACTGGCCAATGCGCCACCGCTCTCGCGCACTACTGGCACGTCGGGCAAATTGGCAGAGCGGCGCTCGCCCAAGAGTGCGATGGGGCGCAGCGCTTTGCTGTTGATTTGCGGCATGAGTGGGCCCAAGATTTCCACCATGGCATCAATCTCGCCGCCGCGCAGAGCGTTGATCACAGGCGGTGTGCCATTGAAAGGCACGGTTTGAAACTCAATGCCTGCGCTGGCCCCAAATAGCTCTGCAGCTAAATTTTGCGTAGTTCCCTTTTGGGGAGTGCCGATATTGAGTTTGCCGGGGTTGGCGCGGGCATAAGCCAAGAGCTCGGCCAAGGATTTGAACCGCCCTGCCTCGCTGACTGCTATCACCAAATCAAAACTGGCCAGTTTGGACACGGGTGCGAAATCGCGCTGCGTGTCAAATGGCAGCTGCTTAAACAGCGCAGCACTCACCGCTGTGCCACTAGAAATCAGCAGCAGGGTGTGCCCATCGGCATCCGCTCTGGCCACGGCCTCGCCCGCCACTATACCGCCTGCGCTGGGTTTGTTTTCTACCACCACCGCCTGCCCCAACGCCTCTGAGAGCTTTTGTCCCACCGTGCGCGCGGTGATGTCGGCCGCGCCGCCTGCTGCGTTGGGTACAACGATTTTGAGGGTTTTAGTGGGAAAAGTCTGGGCATTGGATGCCATAGGGCTCAGCAATGCGCCTAGGCTCAATGACAAAACAGTGAAAAAGCTGGTCAGTGACGTGTTCATAGTTTTACTCAATTTCCGGTTTTAAGGGCGTATGCAAACTGCAAGCCCGATAAGCGCAAAGCAGAATCAGCGCGCCACACCCAACAGTTTATCTAATAACTCTGGCTGCGCCAACAATGCAGCGGCCGCCCCAGTATGTACCACTGAGCCATGGTCGAGCACAATGGCTTGGTGTGAAATAGCCAAAATAGCCTTGGGATGCTGCTCCACAATGATGGCAGAGAGCCCCTCTTCCCGCGTAATCCGTGCAATGGCCTTTAAAAGCTCTTCCACAATGATGGGAGCCAGCCCTTCCAAAGGCTCATCAAGCAGCAGCAAGCGCGGGTTCAACACCAAAGCCCGCCCCACAGCGAGCATTTGCTGCTCACCGCCTGAGAGTTGCGTACCCAAATTGGCTTTGCGCTCTGCAAGGCGTGGAAACATGGCATACACCCTGTCCGGTGTCCACGGCTGTGCGCCCGCCCTGCCCGCCCGCTCTACCGCCGTTAAATTCTCATGCACAGTGAGTGATTTAAAAATATTGCGCTCTTGTGGCACCCAGCCAATGCCTGCTGCCGCTCGCTGGTGTGCAGGCAGGGCGTGCAAAAGCACTCCGCCTAGGCGGATGCTACCGCCGTGCTGGCGCGTGGCACCTGCTAGCGTGTTAAGAAGGGTGGTTTTACCTGTCCCGTTGCGCCCTAAAAGCGCCAATGTTTCGCCTTCGGCCAATGAAAACGAGACATCAGTGACCACCACGGCCTCGCCGTAGCCCGCACTCAAACGGTCAACACTTAAAAAATTAGACATGGGCGGCCTCCAACTGGCTATGCGCATCGCCATGCGTGTCATCTTGCCCCAAATACACGGCACGTACCTGTGGGTCATTGGCAATTTGCTGCGGATCGCCCTCAGTGAGCACTGCGCCATTGACCAACACCGTCATGCGGGTAGCAAAGCTAAAGACTAAGTCCATGTCGTGCTCAATGAGCAGCACCGACACGTCCGCTGGCAGCGCCGCCACCGTTTGCAAAAGCTCCTCGCGCTCACCTGCTGGCACGCCGGCCACGGGCTCGTCAAGCAGCAACACACGCGGCTCGCAGGCCAATGCAATGGCAATCTCTAGCAAGCGGCGCTTGCCATATGCCAACTGTTCAGTGCGCTGGTTCGCCACGTCAGTTAATCGAAATTGCTCTAGCAATTGCTCAGCACGCATTGCTACATTTTTGTTAGCACCTAATGACCGCCACACGCTGACATTGCCACTATTTCGTTGAGAGATAACCATAGCCAGTGTTTCTAGCGGGGTCATGGTGTTAAATAGCTGGTTGATTTGAAATGTGCGCACCATGCCGCGCTGCACCCGCTTGTGGGGCGCTAGGCGGCTGATGTCTTGCCCCAAAAGGGCAATGCTGCCGCTGGTAGGCTCAAGCACACCGGTCATCAGGTTGATGAGCGTGGTTTTGCCAGCGCCGTTGGGACCGATCAAGGCGTGGCGTGCGCCCTGCTTGAGCTCTAGGCTCACGTTGTCGGTGGCGGTGATGCCCCCAAATTTTTTCACCAAGTTGGTGCAGCTTAAAACGGTATCGGTCATTTGGCCGCCCCCGTATTCCGTGGCTTAAACCATGTCCAAGGCCGCATAAAGCGCTCGCGCCCGACCAAGACCAAAACCACTAAAAATAAGCCAATCCAAAAAGTCCAATACTGCGGCGTGATGGCCGAAACAGTGTCGTGCAGGAGCTTGAACACCACCGCACCCGCAATGCCGCCATAGAGCCAACCCACGCCGCCAATGACCAACATCAACAACACATCGGCAGAGCGGTCGATGGCAAACACATCCAACGAGGCGAAACCCGTGGTTTGCGCCATGAGCGCACCCGCTGCACCCGCTATGGATGCCGCGATGGTGTAAACCACGGCCAATCGCGCTGGCACGGGCACGCCAATGGACATGGCACGCAGGCGGTTGTCTCGTACCGCCTTGAGCGTGGCGCCAAAGGGCGAATGCACCAAACGCCGCGCCACGTAAAAAAGCAGCAGCAGCACCGACAATGAATACCAAGCGGCTGTTCGTCCCTGTAGGTCGAACTCAAATTTTCTAAGCACAGCAGCCATCACCACGCCTTGCAAACCATCAGCACCGCCCGTGAGCCAGTCGAGTTTGTTGGCCAGCTCAAACAAAATCAGACCCACACCAAGCGTGACCATCAGGCGCGTCAAATCACTGCCCCGCATAATGGTAAGGCTGCATACCGCTCCTAAAAGCGTAGTAGCCAGCATAGCCACCAAAAGCCCTACAAGCGGATCGGGCATGATATGTTTGGCAAACAAAGCCGCTGTGTAAGCCCCAAAACCCAAAAATGCCGCATGGCCCAGCGTGACGATTCCGGTGTAACCCAAGACCAAGTCTAGGGACACTGCAAACAACGCCACAATGGCGATTTCGTTGACGATCAGAGCGTGTTTAGGTAAAACCAAAGGCACGGCAAATGCTAGCAACCAAACCGCAATTTCCAGTGGCTTAATGCGGCTTGCAGCCAGCAAAGTAGTGTGTGCATTGCTCATTTGGAGCCTCCACGGCTAAATAAGCCTTGTGGTCGCCAAATCAAAATGGCGATCATCAGCGAATAAACGATAAAAGCACCCAGCTTGGGCACATAGTATTTGCCCGCTACGTCGGCTATGCCCAGCAGCAGCGCGGCGAGCAGTGGGCCTGTGAGTGAAGTGGTACCGCCCACGGCCACAACGATCAAAAAATACACCATAAACTTGAACGGAAAACTCGGGTCAAGCCCCAACACTTCAGCGCCCATGGCACCGCCCAAACCCGCAAGGCCAGAGCCCACGGCAAAAGTCAGCGAAAAAACCACGTTGACATTGATGCCCATGCCCGCCGCCACGCGCGGGTCGTCCACACTCGCGCGAAGGCGGCTACCAAAGCGGGTGCGCGAAAGAATAAGTTGCAACACCACCGCCAAAGCCGCGCACACCGCAATGATAAACAAGCGGTAATGCCCCATGCCCAAAGCACCGTCAAACAGCTCAGTGCGGCCACGCAGCCAGTCGGGCAACTGCATGATTTGTTGGGTCGAACCCATAAAATAATCAGTCGCCGCCACTGACATGAAGACCATGCCGATGGTAAGCAGCACTTGGTCTAGGTGCGGTTTGCCATACATTGGGCGGTAAACCGTGCGCTCTAGCACCACGCCTGCTAGCGCTGGCACGATAAAAGCCAGTGGCAAGCAAATTAAAAATGGCACGCCAAATTTTTGCATCAACACCACGGTGACATAGCCACCGAGCATGGCAAAAGCACCGTGGGCTAGGTTGATGAAGTTCATCAAGCCCATGGTGATGCACAGGCCAACGGCCAATATAAAAAGCAGCATACCGTAGGCTATGCCGTCAAAAAGAATGGTAAGCATGGTGGTGTAAACCTTGAGGCCTCGGTGTGGGCCGAGGCTTGGGTGGTTTTATTTGGCTTTTCCGGGGTCTTTGACGTCGGTGATGGTTGAAAACTCAACGTTGTGCAGCTCAGCGCCCACTTTTTCAACTTTGCGGATGTAAATGTTGTGCACCACATCGCGGGTTTGCGCGTCGATGAACATGGGGCCGCGCGGGCTTTCAAAAATTTGGCCCTTCATCGCTGCCAGCAGTTCATCGCCGCGGCCGCCCTTGGTTTTTTTGGCGGCTTCATAAATCACGCGCATACCGTCGTAGCCACCCACGGCCATGAAATTGGGGCGTAAGCCAGCATTGGCTTTGCTAAAGGCTTCCACAAACTTTTTGTTGAGTGCTGAGTTGTGGTTGGCAGAATAGTGGTGTGAGGTCACTACGCCCATCGCAGCGTCGCCCATGCCATTCAAGATGTCGTCATCGGTGATATCACCGGTACCAATGAGTTTGATTCCGGCTTTGTCCAAGCCCCGCTCGGTAAATTGCTTCATGAGTGCAGCGCCCGCCCCCGATGGCACAAAAGCAAACACTGCGTCTGGCTTCGCATCGCGCACTTTTTGTAAAAAAGGCGCAAAGTCTGGGTTGCGCACTGGAACGCGCAGGCTCTCTGGCACAGTACCGCCATTGAATATCAGGCGGTCTTTAAAATACTTTTCTGCATCAATGCCTGGGCCGTAATCTGCCACCAAAGTCACCACTTTTTTGATGCCGTTTTTGGGAACCCAGTCGGCCATGGCAACCGCTGCTTGGGGCAGCGTGAAGCTGGTGCGCACAATGTATTCAGACGCTTGCGTGATGCTGGAGGTGGCCGCGGCCATGACCACTTGGGGGGTTTTGCTTTGCGTGGCAATCGGCGCAGTGGCCAAAGCCAAAGGCGTGAGGCCAAAGCCCGCCAACACATTGACTTTGTCATTGACCACCAGCTCTTGCGCAATGCGCTTGGTTTGGTCTGGCGCACTGGCATCGTCTTTGAGGATGATCTCGACTTTTTTGCCGCCGACTGTTGCGCCGTTTTGCGCCACATACAGTTTGACCGCTGCGTCAATTTGCTTGCCAGTGGAGGCAAACGGGCCGGTCATGGGCAAAATCAGGCCGATTTTGAAAGTGTTGTCTTGTGCCCAAGCGGACGGGGCCAGCAAGATACCTGCTGCAAGCGCAGCGCTAGTGAGGGGTAAAAGTTTGAACATAGTGTGCAGATAGAGGTTTAAGGAAGTGGTTAACGCGGGTCTTTGACGTCTTTTAAAACGTCGAACTCCATGTTGTAGAGCTGGCCATTGACCCGCTCTACGCGGCGGATGTAGACATTTTGCACAATATCGCGAGTCTGGGCATCGATGTAAATGGGACCACGCGGGCTTTCAAAAACCTGCCCTTTCATGGCTGCGACCAATGACTCCCCTGCGCCCTGCCCCTTGGTAGCCTTGATCGCTTCGTAGATCACGCGCATTCCATCGTAGGCAGAAACGCCGAAAAAGTTAGGGCGAATACCCTTACTTTGTTGCATATACGCTGCGACAAACTTTTTGTTCATGGGCGAGTTGTGCGAGGCCGAGTAGGGGTGCGAGGTAACCAAGCCCAACGCCACATCGCCCATGTCATTCAGAATTTCGTCATCGGCCACGCTGCCCTCGCCAATCAAGCGGATGCCCGCTTTGTCTAGCCCGCGCTCGGCAAATTGCTTGAGCAACACCGAGCCCGCGCCAGCTGGCACAAACACAAACAGCGCATCGGGTTTGAGGTCGCGCACTTTTTGCAGAAACGGCGCGTAATCTGGGTTGCGCAGCGGCACACGCAGCTCGGCCAGCATCTGCCCGCCATTGAGCAAAAAGCGCTCACGGAAGGTTTTTTCAGCATCAATGCCAGGGCCGTAATCGGTGACCAAGCTCACCACTTTTTTGATGCCGTTTTTAGGGGCCCATTCCGCTACCCCTAGTGTCACTTGAGGCAGTGTCATGCTGGTACGCACAATATACGGCGATGCGCTGGTCACAATGGAGGTGGCTGCAGCCATGACCACCATGGGGGTTTTAGACTGGGTGGCGATTGGCGCGGTAGCCAAGGCCAAAGGGGTGAGGCCAAAGCCAGCTAAAACGTCGATTTTTTCGTTGGCTACCAGCTCTTGGGCCAAACGGCGGGTGATGTCGGGCGTGCCCGCGTCGTCCTTGAGAATCACCTCCACGGTGCGGCCAGCTACTTTGTCGCCCATTTGCGCCATGTACAAGCGCACGCCGTTTTCAATTTGCCGTCCGGTGGAGGCGAATGGCCCGGTCATGGGCAGCAACAGGCCAATTTTGAAGGGCTTGGCCTGAGCCAATGCGCCGCCAGCTTGCATTGCCAGCGCAGCGGCCGACACACTGAGAAAAGTCCGTTTACTTGCGTCCATGTTGGTCTCCTATGGGGGTTAAAAATACAATTTACACAATTTCTGGCCGGTAAGCCGACTCTAGCGTGATGGTACCCACCGCGCGGGATACGCACACGCAGATACGACGATTGTCCTTCTTTTCGTGTTCAGACAAAAATACATCGCGGTGGTCAATTTCGCCGTCAATCGACAGCACATCCATCACACACAGGCCGCATTCGCCACGCCTGCAATCGTGAATGGCGGGTACGCCCGCGAGCTCTAGTTCGTCTAAAAGACTGGAACTGGTAGGCACGGTAATGTCAATGCCATGGCGCGGCACGCGCAGCGTGAATGGCCGTGTGGGCAAACGCCCACTGCTGCCAAAGGTTTCAAAACGCAAATCTGCCACGGGGCGCTGGGCATCGGCCCACGCACGCTTGATGGCTTCGAGCATCGGCACTGGGCCGCAGGTGTACAGGTAAGCGCCTTGCGGCAAAGCCGCAATTTCGGCCGCATAGTCCACGTTTTGGCCTTCAGATGCCACAAAAGTTTGCAGATCAGTTCCTAAACATTCGCGCAAAACGGGCAAAAAGCCCAATTCGTCCGCTGTGCGTGCGCCGTACAACATGCGCAGCCGAGCCCCCGTCTTGTCCGCATGGGTTTTTAGACGCTGGGCCATGAGCAGCAGTGGCGTGATGCCAATACCGCCCGCCGCTATCAAATACGCAGGTGCTGCAAAATCCAAAGGAAAATGGTTGAGCGGGGCAGAGACCTCCAAACGGTCGCCAACGGCCAAACGCCACATCGCCATAGAACCACCACGCCCGTCTGGCAAATGCTTCACAGCAAACCGGTAAGTGACACCGTCGGGCTCGCCTAACAGCGAATACGAACGGGTTTGGGGTTTACCGTTGACTAAAATTTGCATTTGCAGGTGTGCGCCTGGGGCGTAACTGCCCGCCCCACCCACAGGTACTACGCAAAACTCGCGCACTGTGGGTGTGACACTGCGAATAGACACCAGCTTGGCAGATACCCAATCTAGCACTGCTTTCATGCCGCAACTCCTTGCAATCGGTATTGCAGGTTTATTTTTTGAAGTATTTTGACCAATGTCACCGTCATATGGTCATAGTTTGCTATATATTTCATAGTATTTTAGGCTCACGCTCTGCGCCGTATCAAACGCACACCGGGCAGTTGTGCGGCATTGGGGTTCTTAATGGCTTGGCTAAGATTCCTTTTTGCATGGCGCGAATGCTCGCGCATCAGCGCCTCCGCACGCGAGCCTTCGCGCAGCGCAATGGCATCGAGCACCTGCGCATGCTGGTCTTGCGCCACCACCAGCATGTCGCGTGCGGCAGGTGAATTGGCCTGCACCACGACAAATGCCGAGGCCGAAGCAAACGGCAAACTCACCACCCGCTCCAGCAAGCGGGTAATGGTGTCGCTGCCTGCCATTTCCGCCAAAAGCGCATGAAAACGCTCATTGAGCGTGACATATTGCGAAAATGCATCGTCGTCAAGGGCGCTGGGCACGAGCAAGGCATCCACTTGTGCGAGCAACTCCCGCGCCTCAGCCATCAGCACTGGCGGTGCGCCGCGCTCGGCAGCCAAGCGTGCGAGCAAACCTTCTAGCGTGCCGCGCAATTCTATGGAATCAGCGACGTCTCGTTCACTGAGAATTTTGACCGCATAGCCGCCGTTTGGCAGCGCCTCAATCAAACCCTCTTGCTCCAAACGCATCAGTGCGGCGCGGATGGGGGTGCGCGAAATGCCCAACTTGTCGACAATCGTCAGCTCGGCAATGCGCGTGCCGCCTGCCAGTTCGCCACTGAAAATCATCTCGCGCAGCCGCAGTTGCGCCTTGATGGACTGCGACAGCGCAACCGGGCCGCCTAAGTCTGCTGCCTCGCTTGCAACGCCAGTGGCGGCAGACAAAACTGGTTTTAATGCCATACAAACTCAAGCAGCAGAAAGAATGGGAATAACCGCTGGTTTGCCAACACCGGGCTTTTCTCGGGCGACCAAGCCATCAATCAAACGGCGTGCCCACATGGAGCCAGCGTCGATGTTGAGGTTGTAAAAAATCTTGTCGGGGTGCTCGTCCATGGCAATTTGCTGGGCTTCCAACACATGCTCGTCTTCTCTAAAAATACTGGCCACCCCCTCTCGTAGCTGGTGCGTGAGACGCTGTTCCCCCAATTGGTAGTTTCGGGCAAAGGCCCAAAAGTAATGGCATGTGCCGTCGGTTTCTGGGGTAACGGTGTTGAGTACAAAACCATTCACACCCTTGCTGCGCTGGCTTTGCCGTGCATCGCCTTGGTTTCCGCCCGGTGGTATGGCGCCCGTGCCGGTTTGGGCCACGCCCACGTCGATGGTGACCGTGCAAGGCGCTTCAAATTTGATGATCTGCCAACGGTCCACAGGCCCTTCATAGCCGAGGCTGTTTTTGATTTGCCCTGCCCAAAACGGCGGTGCTTCAATATTCTCCATCCAGCGGGTCACTGTGGCCGTGCGGTCGCCATGCGTGGCCACAAAAGGGGCTTCGGCCACCGCTTGTTGGCCAATGCTAGAGCCATGCACAAAGGTTTCATGGGTCAAATCCATCAAATTGTCGACCACCAAGCGGTAATCGCAGGCTACAGTAATCAATTTCCCGTCGCCCGCCCAGTCGGGGTCATCGTTCCAATGCAGGTCGGGCACTAGCGCAGGATCTGCCTTGGCGGGGTCACCGGGCCAGACCCATACAAAACGGTGCTTTTCCACTACTGGAAAACTGCGCACACATGCCGAAGGATTGAGTGTTTCTTGGCTGGGCATATGGGTGCAGCGCCCTTGCGCGTTGTATACCAAACCGTGGTATCCGCAGACCACAGAATCGCCCTCAAGCCTGCCCATAGAAAGCGGCAGCAAACGGTGCCAGCAGGCATCTTCTAGCACCGCCACTTGGCCCTGCGAGCTGCGGTACATCACCAGTTTTTGGTTGCAAATCGTGCGCGCCAGTAGCGCACTTTTAACCTCTACATCGTACGCAGCGGCGTACCAAGCATTGAGTGGAAAATGGGATTTTTCGGTTTTCATGGATTCGCATTGTATACATAAATCCCATAAACACTCTAGATAACAGGGTTATTGAGGCTAAATTGCCACTTTATGTATTCATGGCGCAGTTTTTTAATGCACTAAGATAACAGGCAATATTTAACCACCCCACCCTCAGGAGACTTGTATGACCATGACCCACGCCCCCCTGCCCGCACGGTTTGACCACGTGGGCAGCTTTTTGCGCCCCGAATACCTTATTAAAGCCCGCGCTGACAAAGCCAGCGGCGCGATCACGCCAGAGCAACTGCGCTTGGTCGAAGACAGGGCGATTACAGAAATCGTGCAGTTCCAAGAGTCTGTGGGCCTCAAATCCATCACCGACGGGGAGTTTCGCCGCACTTACTTTCACCTCGACTTTTTGGAGCAGCTCGGTGGCGTGAAGGTGGGCGAAGCCACCCTGTCGATAGACGCACACGGCAAAGAGCACCTTGTGCCCCCCGCCATTTACGTGACCGACAAGGTCACTCATGTCAAAGACATTCAAAAAGCTGATTTTGTCTACCTTAAAAGCCAAATCGCTGCTGGCAGCACCGCCAAAGTGACGATTCCGTCGCCCACGATGCTGCATTTTCGCGGGGGCCGCGCAGGCATCGACCGCAAGGCCTACCCTGATTTAGAGGCCGGTTTTTATGACGATGTGGCCAAAGCCTATGGCGACGAACTGTGCGCGCTCAGTGCAGCGGGTTGCAACTATGTGCAACTCGACGACACCAATTTGGCCTATTTGTGCGACCCGATCATGCGCGAAGCGGCCAAATCCCGTGGCGACGACCCCAACGAACTGCCACACCGCTACGCCGCATTTATCAACAAAGTAGTAGCACACAAACCAGCAGGCATGACCCTGGCCATGCATTTGTGCCGTGGCAATTTTAAAAGCACCTTTGCCGCCAGCGGCGACTACGAGCCCGTGGCTGAAGCCTTGCTCTCTGAGATGAACATCGACGCTTACTTTTTAGAATACGACGATGACCGCAGCGGCGACTTCCGCCCCCTGCGCTTTTTGCCCAAAGGCAAAACAGCCGTGCTGGGCTTGGTGACCACCAAAGTGGGCCAAATGGAGTCTAAAGACAGCCTCAAGCGCCGCATCGACGAAGCCGCCAAATACGTGCCCCTCGACCAATTGGCGCTGTCACCACAATGCGGCTTTAGCTCTACCGTGCACGGCAACAACATTGCGGTGGAAGACCAACGCAACAAGCTGCGTTTGGTCATTGAGACGGCCAATGAGGTTTGGGGTTCGGCCTAAGCTGGCTTGTCACCGTTATATTTTTAATAGCACACTATGACCATATGACGGTGACATTGGCCAATTTTATTAAAATTATTTTTTCTCAGTAGCAAGCGCCTCTTGCGCTTTGCGCATACGCTCTCGGCTGTTGGTGAGGTGGATGCGCATGGCCGCCCGGGCCGACTCGGCATCTTGGCGGGCAATAGCGGCATAAATCTCCTCGTGCTCACGGTTGACCCGTTGCAGGTATTGGGCGAGGTGGTCCACCACAATTTTGTAGGCATTGATGCGGGTGCGCGGAATAATGGTGGTGCCCAGATGGCCCATGATGTCTGAAAAATACCGATTTCCAGTGGCCTGCGCAATCAACAAATGGAACTGAAAATCGGGCGAAACGGTATCGCCTGCTTGCCCTACATTGGCTTCAAATGCGTCCAAAGCCGTGCGCATGGCAGCCAATTGCTCGGCGCTGCGGCGCACTGCGGCCAAACCTGCAGACTCGGTTTCCAAGCTAATACGCAGCTCTAGCACCGCCAGCACATCCAAACTGGTAGAAAACTCGTCGGGTTTGAGCCGGAACTGGGCGCCGTCGGGCGCTGAAATCACAAAAGTGCCAATGCCATGGTGTGTTTCCACCAAGCCCGAGGCCTGCAAACGCGACAACGCCTCGCGCACCACCGAGCGCCCCACACCGTGCTCCGCCATGATGGCCAGCTCGCCGGGCAGTTTGTCGCCCGGTTTGATGCGCCCACTGCGAATGGCCTCGCCCAGCAGCTGCACCAAGGTTTGCGCCTTTGAGCCGCTGCGCACGGCTTCTTGATTTAAGGGTTTTGGAGTGCTTGACATGGGCATTGTCTGTGTATCATAATCGCAGCCTAGATGTCTGACAACCTATTTTTTCAATTTTGATTTTTTCCGCTTGTATGCCTGCTACGCCAACCACACGCCCTTTTAATCGCCTGCTATTGACTGGAGCAGCCGGAGGCTTGGGGCAAATTTTGCGGTCTAGCCTTGTGCCATTTGCGCAGACACTTAGGTTGTCTGACATCATGACTTTATCTGCCGGGCAAGCGCATGAAGAAACCCTCGTTTGCGATTTGGCCGACAAAGCGGCCGTTGACGAGATGGTGCGCGGTGTCGATGCCATCGTGCACATGGGCGGCGTGTCGGTAGAGCGGCCATTTGAAGAGATTTTGGGACCCAATATTGTGGGTGTTTTTAACCTGTATGAGGCGGCGCGCAGGCATGGAGTCAAGCGGATTGTGTTTGCCAGCTCCAACCATGTGATTGGTTTTCACAAGCAAGGCGAGGTTTTAGACACCGACTGTGCCAAACGCCCTGATGGTAACTACGGCCTGTCCAAATCCTATGGGGAAGATCTGTCGCGCTTTTATTTTGACCGCTACGGCATTGAAACCGTGTGCATCCGCATCGGCTCGTCATTTCCAGAGCCCAAAGATGCACGCATGCTCATTACTTGGCTCAGTTATGCGGATTTAACCGAGCTTATCCGCTGCGCCTTGTTTGCGCCCAACGTAGGCCACACCATTGTCTATGGCATGAGCAATAACCGCGATACATGGTGGAACAATGCGGCTGCCGCGCACTTGGGATTTGTTGCCAAAGACAGTTCAGAAGCTTTTCGCGCCCAAGCAGAGGCGCAGCCGCGCCCAGCGGCTGGCGACCCTGCGGGCCAATTCCAAGGCGGCGGCTTTGTCACCCGTGGGCCTTTTGAAACTTTGGCAGCCGTATCCGCATGAGCACCGCTGAACTCATTGTCGATGCACGCAACGGCGTAGGCGAGAGCCCGGTTTGGAATGCCGCCGAGCGGGCTTTGTACTGGGTGGATATTCCCGCTAAAAAACTGCAGCGCTGGGACATGCAAACGGGTGCAGTGCGCAGCTGGACTGCCCCAGAAATGCTCGCTTGCATAGCTCCCCACAGCGCAGGCGGATTCATCGCTGGCATGGAAACTGGCATATTCCACATCCGCATCGGTGCAGGGGATGCGCTCGCATTTACGTTGCTGCAAAGCACGCCCCACAGCGCACAAGGCATGCGCTGGAACGATGGCCGCTGCGACCGGCAAGGCCGTTTTTTAGCGGGTTCTATGGTGATGGATATGGGCAAGTGCAGCAATGCTGGTATCATAGTTAGCTATACAAAGAGTAGTGGCACTTGCACTATAAGAAGCCAACTCATTACCCCCAACGGCATGGCTTTTAGCCCTGATGGGCGCACGCTTTACACCAGCGATTCCCACCCCAGCGTGCAAACCGTTTGGGCTTCTGACTACGACACCGAAACTGGCACGCCGTCCAACCAGCGTGTCTTTGTCGACATGCATGCCCTGCCCGGCAGACCCGATGGTGCAGCCGTTGACACCGACGGTTGCTACTGGATCTGCGGCAACGACGCAGGCTTGATCCACCGATTTACGCCGCAAGGTATTCTCGACCAATCCTTAGCCGTCCCCGTCAAAAAGCCCGCCATGTGCGCTTTTGGCGGCGACGACATGCGTACGCTTTTTGTCACCTCGATTCGCCCAGAGAGCATTGATTTATCTGACCAGCCGCTTGCGGGCGGTGTATTTGCACTGCGCCTCGGCGTGCGGGGTCTGTCAGAGCCCGTTTTTCTCGCTTGATTTTTTTAACCCCTAGGAGACTTTCCATGAAAATTCAATACACCTTCATTGCCGCAGCAGTCGCCTGCATCACACTGGGCGCACAAGCCACCGAGTTCCGCTCGGCAGATACCCACAACGCTGACGACTACCCCACGGTGGCCGCGGTGAAATACATGAGCCAACTGCTAGAGCAAAAAAGCGGCGGCAAACACAAGATCAAAGTATTCAACAAACAAGCCTTGGGCAGCGAAAAAGAAACCGTTGACCAAGTGAAAATTGGCGCACTGGATTTCACCCGCGTCAACGTGGGCCCCATGAACGGCATTTGCCCGCTCACCCAAGTGCCCACCATGCCATTTTTGTTCAACTCGATCGCCCATATGCGCAAGTCGCTGGATGGCCCAGTAGGGGAAGAGATTTTGAAAAGCTGCGAGTCAGTGGGCTTTGTAGGTTTGGCGTTTTATGACAGCGGCGCACGCTCGATTTATGCCAAAAAAGCCATCAAAACGGTAGCGGATGCCAAAGGCTTGAAAATTCGTGTCCAGCAGTCTGACCTGTGGGTCGCGTTGATTAGCGCTATGGGCGCAAATGCCACCCCCATGCCTTATGGCGAAGTGTTGATGGGCCTCAAAACCGGTTTGATTGATGCGGCAGAAAACAACATTCCCTCGTTTGACACCGCCAAACACTACGAATCAGTGAAGATTTATTCCAAAACTGAGCATTCGATGGCACCCGAAATTTTGGTCATGTCCAAAGTGATTTACGACAAGCTGCCCAAGGCTGAGCAAGACATGATCCGCGCTGCGGCCAAAGAGTCGGTGGCCTTCCAGCGCCAAAAGTGGGACGAGCAAGAAGCCAAATCGCTGGCAGTGGTCAAGGCTGGCGGCGCAGAGATTGTGGACGTTGACAAAAAATCCTTCCAAGCGGTGATGACTCCGGTGTATGACAAATTCATGGTCACCCCCGACATGAAGCGCTTGGTGAAGTCCGTGCAAGACACGAAATGATGCATCCCACGCGCATGCTGGCTTGCCTAGCGCCGCCCCTTAGGGGGGCGCTATGAGTGCCGCATTCACGAAACTGTGCGCCAATTTGTCCAAGTTTTGCTTGGTATTGGCCGTTATCGGGCTCATTGGCTTGATTTTATGTGTGCAGTGGCAAGTGTTTGGTCGCTATGTGCTCAATGACACGCCCACTTGGGCAGAGGCGTTTGCCTTGTTGCTTGTGCTTTTTGTCACGGCTTTTGGTGTTGCAGTGGGCGTGCGCGATGCAGGCCATATTGGCCTGGAATCCATGGTTTCGCTGCTGCCTGAGGCTTGGCGAAAAAAAATCGAAGTGCTGATTCACTTGCTGGTGGGCAGCTTTGGCGCTTTGATGGTCTTTGGTGGCTGGCAATGGATGGTGGCCAAATGGGGCGAAAAAAAACCCATGTTGCCTGTGCCTGACGGCATCGACTACCTGCCCGTGGTGATTGCGGGCGTGCTAATTGTGCTGTTTTCAATTGAACATATTGTGGCGCTCATACAGGGCAAAGTCGTGGAGCCAGCATGGAACTAGCAGTATTGGGGTTTAGTTTTACGGTGCTGCTGCTGATTGGCGTTCCCGTGGCATTTGCCATTGGTTTGTCGTCGGTGGCTACCATCATTGCAGCGGGTTTGCCCATTGCTGTGGTGTTCCAAAAAATGGTAGGCGGCATGCAAGTGTTTAGCTTTTTGGCGATCCCATTTTTTGTGTTCGCTGGCGAATTGATGCTGTATGGCGGCATTGCCGACCGCATCGTGAAGTTTGCCAACAGCTTGGTCGGCCATGTGCGCGGTGGACTGGGCATGAGCAATGTGCTGGGTTGCACGATATTTGGCGGCATTGCCGGATCCCCTTTGGCCGATGTGTCGGCCATCGGCTCGGTGATGATTCCATTGATGAAAAAAGAAGGCTACGACGCGGACTACGCAGTCAACGTGACCACCCATGCGTCTTTAGTGGGCGCTATCATGCCCACCTCCCATAATTTGATTATTTTTACCTTGGCCACCTCAGGCATTGCATCGGTGAGTGCCATGAGCCTGATGCTGGCAGGCATTGTGCCCGCGCTGATTTTGACCCTGTGCAACTTAGCGGCGGCCTACTGGGTGGCGCTTAAGCGCAATTACCCTGTGCGCCCAGGCGGTTTTGCAGGATGGCCTGCGGTGCTTACGGCCTTTTTGGCCTCTGTACCCGGGCTATTGGTGGTGGTGATTATTTTGGCGGGTATTTTGTCAGGTGCGTTCACCGCTACGGAGTCGGCATCCATTGCCGTAGCTTGGGCTTTGGGCGTGACCATTTTTGTCTACCGCACCCTCACTTGGACTAATTTTCTAAAGGCCTGCGCCAAAGCCTGCAAAACCACTGGAGTGGTGCTGTTGCTGATCGGTATTTCGAATGCATTTGGCTATTTCATGGCGTTGTATGAAGTACCCCAAATCACGGGCGCGTTGATGACCTCTGTGTCCAAAGAGCCATGGGTGATTTTCTTCATGATCAATGTGCTGCTGTTTGTCTTGGGCACTTTTTTAGACATGGCAGCCACTATATTGATTTGCACACCGATTTTTCTGCCAATTGCCATGCAGTTTGGCATGGATCCTGTGCAGTTCGGCATCATCATGCTGATTAATTGCGCACTGGGGCTCAACACGCCACCAGTGGGCACAGTGCAGTTCGTGGGCTGTGCCATTGGCGGCATCACGGTGGGGCAAGTCATGCGCACCATCGCGCCTTTTTATGGCGCATTGGGCATGTGTTTGCTGCTGGTCACCTATGTGCCTGCATTCTCGCTTTGGCTGCCCAATTTATTCAAATAGCCCACTTTTCCTAAATCTAGGCCCATACAGGCCATTCTTGTTGTAATTTTTGATATGAAAACCACTCCCGTCAGCCCTGCGGACTTAGCCAGCTCAGTATTGGCAGTACCGCCCTTGGCACGCCACGCAGATTTAACGCTGAACCACGCCGCCAACCAAGCGCAAATCGACCACTTGCAAGCCGGTGGTGTGCGCACCCTCATGTATGGCGGCAATGCCAATTTTTACAACATAGGCGTTAGCGAGTACCCCAGCATTTTGGACATGCTAGAAAAATTTGCCGCCCATGACACCTGGCTGATCCCCTCGGTGGGCAGCGATTTTGGCAAAGCTTTTGACCAAATCAGCATCTTGCGCGAGCGCAACTTTCCTACCGCCATGGTGCTGCCGCAAAGCGTGATTTCTACCAAGGCAGGCATTGCCACCGGTATCCGAAAATTGGCCGAGCACTTGGGCAAACCCGTGATTGTTTACATCAAAAGCGACGATTATTTGTCGCCCAAAACCGTGGCGGCGCTGGATGCCGATGGTTGTGTAGCCGCCGTTAAATACGGTACTATCCGCGAGGATTACACCCAAGATGCCTACGGCAAAGCCCTGGTGCAAGCGATTAACCCCAACAAAATTATCAGCGGCATAGGCGAGCGCCCCGCCATTATTCATTTGCGTGATTTGGGTTTGCAAGGCTTCACCTCAGGCTCGGTTTGTGTTGCACCGCGCGGCTCTATGGCGATTTTGAAAGCCATACAAGCGAAAGACTATGCCCGCGCTGCCCAATTGCGACTCGCTTACATGCCGCTCGAAGATGCCCGCGATGCCATCAACCCTATACGCACGCTACACGAAGCAGTGACGTTAGCTGGCATTGCCGACATGGGGCCCATGCTGCCTATGCTGTCCAATATAGAAGCGCAGCACCATGCACGGGTGCGCTTGGCGGCGCTAGACTTGTTAGCCTTTGATCGGGCTTTGTAATGTAAATACCGAACTGCCGGACGCAGAGGACGACTCGACAATGACATCGGATGTATTTTATGCAAACTATGTATTTTTGGTATCCTTTTGCGTCTTCTGCGTAAGCTTCGCGTCCTCTGCGTCCGGTCAAGTCCGCTTTCAAAAACTCAATCCAGCAACCATCTAACAATTATGAAAAAGAAACCCGAAGAACTCAGAAGCCACCGTTGGTATGGCGTGCAAGACTTGCGCAGCTTTGGCCACCGCTCGCGCACCGCGCAAATGGGCTACCACCGCTCCGACTACGCGGGCAAACCGGTGATCGCCATCATCAACACTTGGAGCGACATCAACCCTTGCCACACCCACTTTAAGCAGCGGGTAGAAGAGGTCAAGCGCGGTATTTGGCAGGCGGGTGGCTTCCCTGTGGAAATGCCTGCTATCAGCCTGAGCGAGCCGATGCAAAAGCCCACCACCATGCTCTACCGCAACCTGCTGGCCATGGAAACCGAAGAGCTGCTGCGCTCCTACCCCGCCGACGGCTGCGTGCTCATGGGGGGCTGCGACAAAACCACGCCTGCGCTCATCATGGGTGCAATCAGCATGAACCTGCCCGCTATCTTTATGCCCGCTGGCCCTATGCTCAGTGGCGATTACAAGGGTGGCGTGATTGGCAGCGGGTCTGACACTTGGAAATACTGGGCCGAGCTGCGTGCGGGCAATATCACCCAGCAAGACTGGCAAGAGGTAGAAGACGGCATTGCCCGTAGCCCCGGCCATTGCATGACCATGGGCACAGCCAGCACCCTCACCAGTGCGGCCGAGGCAATGGGCCTTACCCTGCCCGGCGCAGCCAGCATCCCCGCGCCCGACTCGCGCCATGCACAAATGGCCACCCTCACCGGCAAACGCATTGTCGACATGGTGTGGGAAGACATCAAGCCCTCTGATATTTTGACCAAAGCGTCGTTTGACAACGCCGTGACCACCGTGCTGGCGCTTGGCGGCAGCACCAACTCTATCGTGCACTTGGTGGCCAT
Organism: Polaromonas sp.; assembly: GCA_031428975.1. Lineage (GTDB taxonomy): Bacteria > Pseudomonadota > Gammaproteobacteria > Burkholderiales > Burkholderiaceae_C > JAAFIP01. The sequence continues at coordinate 28,657 of JANOYR010000062.1, forward strand.
GGCACGGCGTGCGGGCATTGATTTAAATATTGACCAATTTGACGAACTGGCCCGCAAAACACCCGTGATTGCCAACTTGCGCCCCAGTGGCCAGTTTTTAATGGAAGACTTTTATTACGCCGGCGGCCTGCGTGCCCTGCTCACCCAGCTGGGTGATGTGTCCAGCGGCGGCCTGCTCGATGGATCCACCAAAACCATCATGGGCACCACCCTGGGCGAGAACATTACAGGCGCTAAGGTTTACAACGCCGATGTGATTCGCCCCATGACCAACCCGCTGGTCGCCAAAGACGGCTTAGCCGTTCTCTATGGCAACATCGCACCGGGAGGCGCTGTGATTAAGCCTGCAGCTATGGAAAAGCGTTTTTACAAACACAGCGGCAAGGCCGTGGTGTTCAAAGACTACAACGACATGAATGCCCGTATCGACGCACCCGACCTAGATGTCAACGCCGACAGCGTGATCATTTTGCAAAGCGCAGGGCCGCAAGGCGCACCGGGCATGCCCGAATGGGGGCAATTGCCCATCCCGCAAAAGCTGCTCAAAGAAGGCGTGCGCGACATGCTGCGCATCTCCGATGCACGCATGAGCGGCACCAGCTACGGCGCATGCGTCTTGCACGTCACGCCCGAGAGCCACGTGGGCGGGCCACTGGCCTTGGTGCAAACGGGAGACGTGATCTCGCTGGACATTGAAGCGCGCAGCATCAGTATGGCCGTGAGCGACGAGGAACTGGCCAAGCGCCGAAGTGCATGGATTCCCCCCATCCCCAAGTTCAGCCGTGGCTACGGAGCGCTCTACCTGAAGCATATTCAGCAGGCTGACAAAGGCTGCGATTTTGATTTTTTAGAAACCGAGAAAATTTCGGCAGCTACCGACGATCCAGAAATTCATTAACTCTGCTTGACTGCTATTTGGCCGTTGCTTGTGCACCAATTGACTTGCTTTACTTGATACATTGATACATCAAAAGGAAACAACATGAACAACCGTCGAATATTTTTAGAAGCCGTCTCAGCTAGCACAATCGGCTTGGTAGCTATGCAATCAAGAGCGCAGCCTAAAAATATCGCATGGCCAAGTCAGCCTCTGCGCATCATCGTTCCGTTTGCTGCGGGCGGCACATCGGATGTGATCGCGCGGTTGATATCGAAGCCTTTGTCGGATGTGCTGGGAGTGAGCGTGGTGATTGATAACCGCACGGGTGCAGGTGGCAATGTGGGCGCTGCAGCCGTAGCCAATGCCACCGACCAGCATACCGTGCTGCTCTCTGATTTGGGCTCGATGGCGATCAGCCCACTGATCAGCAAAGACCTACCCTTTAAACCTGAAGACCTTCAAGGTGTCAGCATGCTGGCTTACTCGCCACATTTATTGGCGGTACATCCTTCGGTGCAAGCCAATACCCTCAAAGAGTTGGTGGCGTTGTCCCAGCGTGCGCCACTGAATGTGGCATCGTCTGGCTCGGGCACGCCCAACCATTTGGGGGTGGTCGATATTGCTTTGATCACCGGACTTAAGTGGCAACATGTGCCCTATCGCGGAGGCGCACAGTCGCTCAACGACACCGTAGCGGGCACCACGCAGGTAGTGCTTAACGGCATGGTGGCAACTTTGCCGCAAGTGACCTCGGGCAGACTTAAAGTAATCGGCGTGTCCAAGCGCAGCCGCATGGCCTTGATAAGCCATGTGCCTACGCTAGCCGAACAAGGCGCAACCGGCTATGAGTCGGGCACTTACCAAGGCGTGTTGGCCGCCTTTAGCATGCCAAAAGCGGCGGTAGATCGCCTCAATTCTGCTCTCATTGCGGTAGTACGTGCCCCCGAAATACGCGCCCGACTCGTCGAGCTAGGCGCAGAGGTGATGACCTCTAGCCCCAGTGAAACGGGCGCATTTATTGCCACTGACAGAAAGCGCTGGGCGGGCGTGATTGATCGCGCAGGCAAACAAATTGAGGGTACTAAATAGTGCCGTATTTTGGCATCAGCCAACTGGAGGTATTTGCACAAGCGCTGCTGAGTGCCGCAGGCATGGAATCTAGCAAAGCCCAGACCGTAGCACGCCTCTTGGTGCGTACCGATGCAATGGGTCGGCGCACCCACGGCTTGGCCATGGTACCGCTGTATTTGGCCGACATCGTCAAAGGCAGTATGCAATGCACAGGTGAGCCGGTGGTCGTCAAAGATAACGGGTTCAATGCCGTCTGGGATGGCGGCTACTTGCCTGGTTTGTGGCTGGTGAACCAAGCCATTGAAACAGCTATCCCCCGCGCACAAGCGCATGGCATCGCCGTCATCGCCATACGCCGAAGCCACCATATTGGCTGCTTGGCGGCACTGGTTAAACAAGCGGCAGACCAAGGTTTGATCGCCATGATTGCCAACTCAGATCCTGCGGGGCAGCGCGTTGCCCCTTTTGGCGGTAAACAGGCGCTTCTCACACCTAACCCCATAGCTATGGGTTACCCCACCACGGGTAACCCCGTGCTTGTGGACATTTGTGCATCGATCACTACCACCTCTATGACACGCCAAACCTATGCCGCAGGCAAGCAGTTTGCGCACCCTTGGTTACTCGATGCCCAAGGTGTGCCCACACGCGACCCCGCCGTGCTTGAGCACACGCAGCCGCGCGGCTCACTCCAGCTTATGGGCGGGCAGGAGTACGGCCACAAAGGCTTTGGCCTTTCGTTGATGATCGAGGCACTCTCACAAGGCCTGTCAGGTCACGGCCGCCTAGATGTACCCAAAGGCTGGGGCGGCAATGTGTTTGTGCAAGTGATTGATCCCGAGTTGTTTGCTGGCGGCGAGGTTTTTGCCCAACAAATGGGGCATTTATCTGACCTGTGCCGCAGCAACCCAGCAATTGACCCGGAGCAACCTGTGCGTATGCCCGGCGACCAAGCGGCTGCGGGCCTTCGCAAAGCACTGCAAAATGGTATTGCGTTCGAAGCGCATGCATGGAATCCGCTGTGTGATTGGGCGAATAAGTTGAACGTTGCCGTTCCCTTGCCGCTGCAGTGAACGCTACATGGGCATAGCGGCCAGCTGCTACAGCCCTGTGCGAGAATAAGACAAACCTAAAGGCTTTTCCCTTGCTTGCGCCCACAACCCACCCAGTCCATGGCAATCCGCCACATGCAGATCGCCTGCGCTTGTCAGACAATGTGTATGACCAACTGCTGGGTGACATCATTGCCGCAAAAATCAGCGTGGGGGAACGTTTACCCGCCGAAACCCTACTGGCGCAGCGATTTGCAGTCTCTCGTCCAGTCGTCCGCGAAGCACTTTTGCGGCTGCAAAACGACGGTGTGGTGGTCTCGCGCCAAGGCTCTGGCAGTTATGTGCAGCGCAGCCCCTCGCCACGCGCAGGCGAGCTTACCCGACAGGTGAGCTTGCATGAAGCATTGCAAAGCTTTGAAATACGCCTGAATTTAGAAGAGTTGTCCGCGCGCTTAGCCGCACGACATCGCACCGACGCACAGCTCAAAGATATCATCGACAAAGCGCAGCACTTTGCGGCAGTATTTGGTCAAAGCGGCGCTGCCATGGAAGCAGATTATGCATTTCACCGCAGTATTGCCAGCGCCTCAGGGAATGTGCTTTTAGCGGAAACACTGGATCAGCTGTCTGACCGTTTCAAAAGCGGCATGCACATCACACTGAGCCTGACACGCGCCGCATCGGCAAGTCGCCGAGAACGCGTGCTCGATGAACACGAGCGCATTGTGCGGGCTATACGCGTCAGCGATGCAGACAGCGCTGCTATTGCCATGCGCTACCATATCGACCAAGCACGCAACCGTTTACTTGACGGGCAATTAGACCGCTAGGTGAGCGTATCGCAGGTGCTCGAATTTTTCGCCTTCAACTTGTCAAACAAATTTGACAAATTTTAGGAATTTGTTTTACAAATTATTGATTTATGCTAAACTTGTCAAACAAGTTGAAATTTATCAACTTGAAAAATCGAAAGAGACTTGACATGACACCCTCCCAGCCCTCCAGCTCTCGCCGCACCCTTTTACGCTCAGCCGCTGCCACTGGCTTTAGCGCTATGGCTTACTCCGTAGGTGCGCAATCCTTTGATTTCAAACCCAATCAGCGCTACCCTGATCCATCGGTTTTCATCCTAGACCCGAGCTTTGCCAAATACCGCTTTTATAGCAGCACAGTGGAGCAACTTGGCTCTGGTATGCGCTGGGCCGAGGGTCCCGCGTATTTTCCTGGTGAAGCGGGTAAGGCCGGGTATTTGCTGTGCAGCGACATTCCCAACAACCGCTTGATGAAATTTGACGAGGGCACTAATAAGCTCACGGTCCACAAAGACAATGTCAACTATGCCAACGGCAATACCCGCGACCGCCAAGGTCGTCTGATCTCGTGCGAGCACTCGATCACCCGACGCGTGGTGCGCACCGAAAAAGACGGCAAAATGACGGTTCTGGCAGACAGCTTTGAAGGCAAACGCCTCAATGCGCCCAACGACATTGTGGTCAAATCGGACGAGAGTATCTGGTTTACCGACCCCTTGTTTGGCATCAATGGTGAATGGGAGGGCAGCCGCGCCAAGCCCGAGCAGGCCACCACTAATGTTTACCGAATTGACAAAGGCGGCAAAATCACCGCAGTGATTACCGACATTTTCAACCCCAATGGACTGGCGTTCTCACCTGACGAGAAAAAGCTTTATGTCGTGGAATGGAAGGGGACGCCCAACCGCAGTATCTGGAGCTTTGATGTGGCAGCTGACGGTAGCTGCGCCAACAAAGTAAAACTGATTGATGCGGACGGTCCAGGCGCATTCGACGGTTTTCGCGTTGACCGCGATGGCAACCTGTGGTGCGGCTGGGGCTACAACGGCTCATTTCAACCAACTGCCACCGATATTGGTGGTGGCATGAAAGCCCACCTGCAAAACGCAAAAACCGAAGACTACGATGGCGTGAAGGTCTTCAATGCGACGGGTAAACCCATTGGCTTTATCCGCCTGCCAGAGCGCTGCTCCAATCTTGAGTTTGGTGGCTCCAAACGCAACCGCCTGTACATGACCAGTTCGCATTCGCTGTACGCCTTGTACGTCGAATCGCATGGCGCAGTGTAGGACAAGGATCCCATGGCCTATTTACAGTCTTATTTAGCCCGTACAGGTGAGGCACTTGGTGCCCCGCTTTTAGCTAGCAGCGCCGACTTTGTCAAAGCAAGCGTGTTAGCAGCCGAATCGGCGTTTTCATGCTGGCAGAACAGCAGCGGACTAGTGCGCGCGGTTTTGCTGCGTGGCTTGGCCAGTGCGCTAGAGCAAGACCGAACTGGCCTAGTCGAATTGGCTGACCTAGAAACTGCGCTGGGCGCAACGCGGCTCAACGGAGAGCTCGACCGCACGGCGTTTCAACTGCGCAGATTTGCCGACTTGGCCGAGCATGGCGCTGCGTTTGATGTGCTGAGCGAGCCTGCTGTTGCAGGTGCGCCCCCTGTGGGTCACCCTGCCATGGTGCGCCTGTGGATGCCACTAGGGCCCGTGGCCATGTTTTCTGCCAGCAATTTCCCTTTTGCTTTCTCTGTGCTGGGCGGAGACACCGCTTCTGCTCTAGCCGCAGGTTGCAGTGTGGTGGTGAAGGCGCATTCTGCCCACCTGCTTTTATCGATCCGCGTCTTTGCACTGGCACAAGAAGTACTACGCGTCCAAGAGCTGCCCGCTGGTCTGCTAGGCATGGTGCAAGGCAGTGGTGCAGATGTGGGAGTGCGGCTGCTGGCGCACCCTGCAATAGCTGCTGGGGCTTTCACTGGGTCTACGCGGGGTGGCGCCGCCCTGCAAGCCGTAGCCAATGCGCGGCCACGTCCTATTCCGTTTTATGGTGAGTTGGGGTCAATTAACCCTTTGGTCGCCTTGCCATCTATCTTGGCGGCCAAAGGGGCTGAGTTAGCCACTGTGCTGGCAGGCTCAATGTGCGCTGGATGCGGCCAATTTTGCACCAGCCCAGGCTTAATCGTGTTGATGCAAGACCCGGCCAGCGGTGCATTTGTGGAACACCTCAGCCGTGCTTTGGCCGCACAGGCTCCGCATGCCATGCTGACCGCTGGCATGCGCACCGCTTTTGATGCAGGCACTGCCCATATGCTAGAGCAAGGCGCTGTAGCACTGTTGCACGAGGCAGGAAGCCAAGAGGCGCCCAAGCCCTTTTTAGCGCAGGTGGGTGCACAGCAGTTCATAGCCCAACCTGCGCTGCGTGAGGAAGTATTTGGTCCGGCAGCCTTGGTCGTGTGGGCTAGCGGCCTCCAAGAGGTGCTAGAAGTACTCAACGCAGTAGGCGGTAGCCTCACGGTCACGCTATGGGGCGCTGACCAAGACACCGCCGACACCCGGGCACTGGTGCGCGGTGCGATGTCGATTGCTGGACGCGTGCTATTTGCTGGCGTGCCTACTGGCGTAGCAGTCACTGCGGCTCAGCAGCACGGTGGCCCATGGCCAGCATCTACCCAGCCCATGACCACATCGGTGGGCAACGCTGCACTAGAGCGCTTTTTACGCCCAGTCGCCCTTCAAGATGCGCCCGATTGGCTATTGGCACGTAGCGGCCAGCCCTGCTAAGATTTAACAACACCGATCACTACTACAAGGAAACCATGGCACTGAACCCGATTACCCGCGACAAGCTCAAAACCGTCAGCACCGCCACCCTGTGCACCGCACTGTTCAAGCGCGGGCTGCGCAACCAATTCATTCAAGACGTGCGGCCAGTGAACACCGACCTGACGGCCAAGCAACCCAATATGGTGGGCGAGGCTTTTACGCTGCGCTATATTCCCGCGCGTGAGGATTTGAACCCGATTGCCGTTTTTCAAGACCGCAGCCACCCCCAGCGCGTGGCCGTGGAGCAGTGCCCCCCGGGTGCGGTGATGGTGTTTGACAGCCGCAAAGACGCGCGTGCCGCCTCGGCGGGCTCTATATTGATCTCGCGCTTGATGGTGCGCGGCTGCGCGGGCGTGGTGACCGATGGTGGCTTTCGTGATTCGCCCGAAATAGCGGCCATGCCCTTCCCCGCCTACCATGCGCGGCCCTCTGCCCCCACCAACCTCACGCTGCACCAAGCGCTGGACATCAATGTACCCATTGGCTGTGGTGACGTAGCAGTGTGGCCCGGCGACGTGGTGGTGGGCGACAAAGAAGGTGTATTCATTATTCCCGCGCACGTAGCCGACGAGATTGCCGCTGAGGCGGTGGAGATGACGGCATTTGAAGACTTTGTGCTTGAAAAAGTATTAGAAGGGCGCGGCATTTTGGGGCTTTATCCCCCCACCGAGCAGCAATCCAAAGACGATTTTGCAGCTTGGCGCATAGCCAAAGGACGTTGATGGCGGCAGCCGCCAAGTTCAATGCATGTTCCATCGAATTTTTTAACATTTAAGAGTATTTTTATGAAAAAATTAGCCAATGTCACCGCCATACTGTCATATACTGCTATATTAAGCATAGCGCCTAGTATAGTTTTTGCGCAATCCGATTACCCTAGCAAAGCGGTCAAAATCATTGTGCCATTTCCAGCGGGCGGCACCAGCGACGTGATGGCACGCATGGTGGCTGATGCGCTGACCAAGCAGCTCAAACAACCCTTTGTCGTTGAAAACGTAGGCGGCGCAGGAGGCACCATTGGCACCGAGCGCGGCGCTAAAGCCACGCCCGATGGCTACACCATCATCCAAACCGGTGTGGGCCAAAGTGCAGTAGCGCATGGGTTAGACCCCAACCTGAAATACAACTCAGTCACCGATTTTGTGCACCTGAGCCAAATCAATTCAGGGCCTAATGTCTTGGTGGTACACCCTGACCAACCATTTAAAACCCTCAAAGAACTGGTGGACTACGGCAAAGCCAACCCCGGCAAGCTCAACTACGGCTATACCCATGCCGCCTCTGGCCACATGGCCATGGAGTTGCTCAAGCAAACCGTGAGCACCTGCGTGACGGGAGCCAAAGGCGTGAAAGATTGCAAAGGCCTATATATGGTGGGTATCCCTTATCGCGGCGGCGGCCCGATGATGACCGACATCTTGGGTGGCCAAATCCCCTTAATGTTCATCAACCAAGACACCGCCCTGCCCCATGTACGCGCTGGCAAACTGCGCCCTTTGGCGGTAACCAGCTTGCAGCGCAATGCCTTGTACCCCGATGTACCCACCATCAGCGAATCGGGCTACCCTGGGTTCTCTGCCGTGAGCTGGTCTGGATTGTCAGTGCCCAAGGGAACTCCTAAAGCCATAGCAGACAAGCTAGAAGCAGAAATCGCCACAGCCATGCAAAGCCCAGCCATTAAGCAGCGCATGGACTCCATCGGTTTTGTCATTGCACCCCAAGGTTCTGTGGCCTACAGCGCCTTTGTGAAGTCTGAGATGGAGCGCTGGACTCAGGTGATCAAGACGGCTGGGATTAAGGCGCAGTGAAACCGCAAATGCTCAAACTTTTGACCAGACGCTGATACCGTCTAGCAGCAGCGCCAATCCTTCCTCAAACGCTGCGATTGCGCTTAACTGCGCGAAGGCGTCTGCAACATAGTGCACAGCAGGAAACAAATCGACTGGCGTTTCTAGTAGTTTTGTCCGAATAAAGGCTGCGTGGTCTGACGGTAGCTGGTGACGGGCTTGCGCAGCGCTGCTAGAAACCACATGCTGCATTAGCAAGTGGTATGCCATGGCGACGCGTTCAGGCGATAGCCCTGTACTCTGCAAAAGCCGTGCCATTTGCTCAAATAGGGCAAGGCTGTAATTGATTTCCCCCTCGGCAACGATCTGGAAAAGGCGAAATCTGTTGTGCTCGACCAAATACGTTGCTACACCGCTGTAGCGCTGATTGAGTGCAAAAATCGTGCGTGACATGGCTTCGATTTGCGTGCGCCAGTCGCCGTTGGGCACGCCTAGCTGCTCAGCCCTAGCCTTGGCAAATAAATTGACCACACCAGAGATCAAACTGTCGCGGTCTTTGATGTAGTAATAAATCAATGCAGGCGTGACCTTTAAGTCATTGGCAAGCACGCTAAATGAGAGATCGGCGAGTGAATAAACGCGCGTCAGGTCAAACGCATGCTCCAAAATCGAAAGCCTAGAAAGGCTCTGCTGGGCACTGCCCACACCTACTTGCATCAAGATGCGTCCGCTTGTGGGGCGCCCAGGGCGGCGCACGGAGGATGTGGGGCTTATACCAGCCTTGGGTTTTGCAGATTTCATTTGATTTATCACAACAGTATTTTACAGTTACAGAAGACTTATTAACTATCCATTAATTTGTAATTGACAATCTCAAGAAAGGATGGCAATATCGATATTAATTCTAAATTAATTAAATAGCATGCTATGACATTATCAACAAAAAACGAGGCATCATCTTCACTGCAAGCTACCGCAGGCATGCGCGGCGTTCACTGGAACGAGCAGCGAATGGCGCGGCCGTACCGCCTTACGCTGCACCAACTGCGCACGGCTGACGGCCAACAAACAACGGGCTACCTTTACAGCCAAACTGGCAATGAAAAAAGTGTGGTCTGCATCATGCACCCTCGCGAGTTGGGAGTGACGCACTATCTAGTGCCCGATATTTTGGACGCGGGCTACGCCTGCTGGATACAAGGTGCTCGCTCGGTAGGCAACGACCTGCGACTAGAGCACGAAACCGCCCTGTTTGATGTGGCCACTGGTATGACGCACTTGCACGCAGCTGGCTTTAGCGATGTTGTGCTACTGGGCAACTCAGGTGGTGCGGCTTTGTACGGTTTGTATACCCAACAGGCTGGACTATCACCTGAGCGCCGTATTGCTACCACCCCCGCTGGCAGACCAACGAAACTGGATAATCTTGCCATGCCACTGCCCAGTCGCTTGGTATTCTTATCGCCCCATCCGGGGCCTGGCGCACTGCTGATGGCTTGCATTGATGCATCCGCCGACAGCGAAACCGATCCGTTTTCCACAGTTGCGTCATTAAATCCGTTTTCTAAAGAAAATGGGTATGATGTCAGCGTCAAACAGTCAAAGTATGCTACTTATTTTGTAGCAAATTACCGCTTAGCGCAGCGCGAGCGAGTGGCTCGGATCGACGCTTTTGCCCATAGTTTGTTAGAGCGCAAAGCCAATGCTCGCAAGGCGCTTAAAAATGCAGCACCAGATCAAGCGTCCAACGAAAAGAATCAAATTGAAGCCGCCTTCGCACCGATTTTTCAGGTTTGGCGCACCGACGCAGACCTGCGCAGCTGGGATACCAGCATAGACTCATCTGACCGCAAAACTGGCTCACTATGGGGCAACGACCCGATTGCATCTAACTACGGCAGCGTGGCATTTGGTCGTGTAGTTACACCCGAATCGTGGCTATCGACCTGGTCGGGATTATCGTCCAACGCAAGTTTTGAAAAATTTGGCATGGGTTTGGAGCAGCCCACACTGGTGGTGGAATACAGCGGCGACCAAGCGGTTTTTCCCGCTGATTTAGACTACATCTACGCCAGCATTGGCAGCAGCCTTAAAACCCGCCACCGCGTACGGGGCAACCACCACGGCCATCCGCTGGCCGCTGGTGAGGAGTCAGGCCAAGTCGCGGCTGGGCGAATGATAGGCCAATGGCTCAAGGAGTCAGCATGAACAGCATGAGGCCCATTGGCGTGCGCCAGCCCATAGCAGGCGTGGTGTACCCCCCCGCTGACCGCTTAGCGCACTATATCAAACAAGGTGCCTTGGGAGTTCAAAGCCTCACCCAAGCGTTCACGACCGCATTTGCTGAGCATGGCAGCAGGGTCGCCATCAGCGGGCCAGAAGGCAATATGACCTATGCCCAGCTAAATGTGACTACTAGCCGCGTTGCTGCGGGTTTGATTGGTCTTGGCCTCAAGCCGCTGGATCGGGTCATTTTTCAGATGAGCAATTGTGCCGAGGTGTTGATTTGTTTCATAGCTTGCCTAAAGGCTGGCTTGATCCCCGTATGTACCCTGGCCCCTCACCGCGAACGTGAGATCGGCTATTTAGCTAAGCATGCCCAAGCCGTAGCCCATATCGTGCGTGGCGACGATCCACGCTTTGATGAAATCGCCTTCGCGCAGAAGATGCAACCACAAGCACCTACTCTACGCCACATCATTCAAACCCGTGGTGTACCTCAAGCAGGCACAGTTCAATTATCGAATTTAATAGCAAACAATGACCATTTGACAGTGACATTGCCCAAAATAGAGATGGATCCGTTCCAAGTAGCCGTATTTCAACTCTCAGGCGGAACATCTGGCGTACCCAAGATCATTCCACGGTTTCACAACGACTATGTGTGCCACATGCAGGCAGTGTCCAAAGCCTGCGGCTTCACGGCGGATGACCGCATTTTTAACCCCCTGCCCATGATGCACAACCTGAATATGGGCTGTTTCTATGGCCCTGCACTGCTGTGCGGGGCCACGGTGTGCGTCACGCCAGACATGCAAAACACATCATTGGTGCGTATTTTTAAGGAACAAAAACCCACTTGGGTAATGCTCACTGACCCGATCATCGCCAAGCTGCAAGTTGAAATTGATGCAGGCGAAATCAGTTTTACAGACCTGCGCGGTATTGTTGGCCCCAACAGCGCCCCGAAGATGCGCGCGCTGACAGGCGCAGCCGCTTTCCATATATTTGGCATGACCGAAGGCGTCATCGCCTATACCCAGCCCCAGCATCCGCAGGCTGCGCTAGACCAGACAGTGGGACAACCCGTGCACAGCCTCGATGAGATTCGCATAGTAAAAAGCGGGAGTGATCCGCACAATGGCCAGCTAGCAGCAGAAGGCGAAATGGGTGATGCACAGTTTCGCGGCCCGTACACCATCCATGGCTACTATGCAGCACCAGAGCGCCAAGCGGAGTCGTTCACCAGCGACGGATGGTACTGCTCAGGCGACTTAATGAGTTGGCGTGATATTGACGGCCAGCGTTATTACAGTTTCCAAGGCCGCACCAAAGACGTGGTGGACCGAGGCGGCGAGAAAATCAGTGCCGAAGAAGTAGAGTGGGCTTGTAATGCGCACCCAGCAGTGGCCGCCGCTGGCGTCATACCCATGCGCGATGCGGTGCTGGGTGAAAAAGTGTGTGTGTTCGTGGTGCTGAAAAACGGCTTTACGTCACTTTCTGTAGAGCAACTGGGCAACCATTTGCAAGAGTGGGGAATGGCCAAATTCAAATGGCCTGAACGCGTGGAATGCATTGCCCAAATGCCACTGACGCAATCGGGCAAGATGTCCAAACCAGATTTGCGGGCGTTGATTGAAGCCTAAAGCCCTAAGCCTATAAATCGCACTGGGACTGCACACAGCGCACCAGAAAATATAAAGGAATTAATGCCATGACTAAAACCACATTAAACGGCGTGCACCATTCCGCCCGCCCCACATGGAAACTCGAAGAAACTGTTACTTTTTACCGTGACAAAATGGGTTTGCCACTCGTTCACGCCATATCTGCCAAAGGCTGGGGGCCTGATAACCATGCCGATTTTTTGCATTTCTTTTTTGACAGTGGCGGTGGCAGTACTATTGCATTTTTTTATTACATAGGCACGCAGCAACCCGACTGGGCTAAACCGCGTGAACATTATCAATACGTCGCCACGCATACGGCTTGGCAAGTCAACACGCGCGAGGAGCTGCTGGCTTGGCGCAGCAAAATAGAAGCTGCCGGCATTGAGTTTCAGTTCCAAATTGAACACGAAGTCATCGAATCGATTTACTTCAAAGACCCCAACGGCTACCCCATGGAAATCGCTTGGCAGATGCGGCCATTTTCAAAGCTTGACCACCATGATGCAAAGCGCACCCTGCAAGCGGCCATTGCCGCCGAACACGCTGGCAAGCAGGGCATTGCAGCCTTCACCTCTATCGAGCCGGTGTGGTTGCGCAAAGCGCAAGAAATTGCAGCAGATTTTGACAAAGCGGGGATTTGAAAAAATGGCTACCTTATTTGTCTTGGATGTTCCAGAATTTAGCGCAATCGTTCGCCATTGCCAAACTGATGCAAGCTTTCAAGTAAGTGTCCCCAAGCTTGGGTATTGGCGTATTGTGCGGGCAGGCGAGATCACCCTATACCGGAAAGAGCTAGGTTTCAAGCACGCCGTTTGGTACGGGGTGGCCACAGGCGGCTTGCTGGGTCACATCACGCAGTTTGACCAACAAGCTTTGGTCATTTCTGACACACCAGCAGGAGCAATACATGAAGATTGACGTGATTGGCGCAGGGCCAGCTGGGCTCTATTTGTCGATGCTGGTCAAAAAGCGGCAACCAAACTGGAGCGTGACTGTATACGAACAAAACGCCCCCAATGCCAGCTTTGGTTTTGGCGTGGTGGTAGCAGATGCAGGTTTGGCGCGGCTGCGCCAAGTAGATGCAGCCAGCCACGATGCATTGGTGTCCAATATGCGTTTTACCAACACACAAACCATAGTGCAAAAGGAGCAGGCAATTGACTTGCGGCAAGACAGCCCCAGTGGTGGTGCAATCAAGCGCTTGGATTTGCTGCGCGTACTAGGCGATGCTGCACTGGCTGCAGGGGTTAGCGTACATTACGGCCAGCGCATCAATGATTTTGCCGCATTGGATGCTGACTTGTTAGTAGGCGCAGACGGTGTCAATTCTGCTTTGCGCAATGCCAACGAGGCAGCTTTTGGCACGACACGCAGCCTGCTGACCAACCACTTTGCTTGGTTTGGCACATCACGCGTATTTGACAACCCTGCCTTGGTATTTCGCCGCTTTGAACACGCTGGACATGTAGGCTATGCTGTGGCGCATTACTACCCCTACTGTGACAACATGAGCACTTTTGTAGCTGAATGCGACCACGGCACGTGGCTGCGCATGGGGTTAGAAACCGCATCTGATTGGCAGCGCCAAGCCCTCTTTGAGGTTGTATTCGCTCCCGAGCTGGCCGGTCACACTCTGCAAGCTAACAACAATACCCTGAACACCGTTTGGCGGCAGTTTCCAGTGGTGCGAAATGTCCAGTGGACATCTGGCAACCAAGTTTTATTGGGAGATGCGCAGTCTAGCGCCCATTTTTCAATTGGCTCAGGCACGCGCATCGCCATGGAAGATGCAGCTGCGCTGGCCCAAGCCCTGCTGACACATAGCAAAAGTGTGCAAGATGCGTTAACTAGTTTTGTACAAACACGCAAACCTTTCAAAGACCGCCTAATTGCTGCATCACAGCTATCCTATGAATGGTATGAATGCATGGAACGACACATGGAAGCACTTTCCCCGCATGCCTTTGTGCACAGTTACATGACGCGCACTGGCAGGGTGGACAATGCAAAATTAGCATTGCAATTCCCAGAATTCATGGCGCAATGGGCATATGAGCAACGCATTAAAATACTCACCATTTGATAGCAAGCATTGACCATATTACGGTGACATTGTATGAATATCTCTCAAAATCTTGCTATCGTAGAGCAAGTCATCAGTGTGCAGCCATTTGTGGTGCGTCGCCGCGTGATTTGGGGTGAGACAGATGCCGCTGGAGTGGTCTACACCAACCGCTACATGGACTATACGGCTTCGGCCAATATGCTGTTTATGGCGCATGCTTTGGGTGAAGGACAAGGTTTAACGCTTACCCAAGCCAAGCAACGCCACGGCATTGGCACGCCATGTAAAGCGCTAAGCGCCGTATTCTACGCACCACTGCGCTGTGACGAACTCTTTGACATGCGGGTACAGGTCAGCCGCATTGGCAACACCACGTTTGAGCTACAGGTTATAGCTACGGATTTGCAAGACAAACCGCTCTTTGAAGGCCGTAACACTATTATCACTATCGGCCATTCAGACGGCAATGCCACACGGGCTGCTGTTCCCGTGCCAAACGCGGTACGTCAAGCGCTGCAAGCCTATGTACGCACACCACCGATTGCATGAAAATATCCGTAAGCTATATGCTCAACAAAGCACCATCGACCACAATATCTGCGCCGTTGACCAAACGCGATTCGTTGGATGCTAAAAATACTACCGCATAGGCAACATCGTCGGGCTCCCCCAAACATTGAAAAGGGTGCAAATCCTTCAAAGCTTGCACCGCCCTGTCTGCGCCTACATGCTTTGCTGCCGCATTCTCACTAAGCGGAGTTCTGATATAGCAAGGATGGATAGCATTAATGCGGATGTTATAGCTTTTTTTAGCACACATCACGGCCGCTTGCTTGGTGAGACTGCGTACACCGCCCTTGCTTGCGCCGTACGCCGAACCTCCCGGCGTTCCCACGTAGGCGGCCACAGAGCCAATATTGATAATTGAACCACCACCCGAATCCTTCATCAAAGCTACCGCTTCACGCATGCCTAAGAACGTACCATCTAAATTAACGTCCATGATGCGTCTCCAGTCTTCAAAGCTAGTCAGCTCAAACGATGGTGGGGGCGGTAGCGCGATGCCTGCATTGTTGACCAACACATCTATTTTTCCAAAACGTTTGACAGTCTGGGCTAGCACGTCGCGCCAACTGGTTTCTAGTCGCACATCAAGTTGAAAAAATGCAGCAGGAATACCTTGATCATGCAATATTTTTAATGCCGCATCTGCGTGCGCGAATCCGACATCGCTTAAAACTACGGCAGCGCCATCTTGCCCTAATCGCAGTGCAATCGCAGCGCCTATGCCACCTAAAGCTCCAGTAATCAAGACAACTTTACCTTGGACGCGCCCTATGCGTGACACGCTAGGATGCATATTTTTATCCATCATTATTGTGGTTCAAGACCGACCTTTTTAATGACTGCGGCCCAACGCTCCACCTCGCTTTTGAGAAAAGCCGTAGAGTCGACTTGACTTTTTGGTGCGGGGAAAAGGCTGATATCGCGCATTTTGCCGACAATTTCGGGCAAAACCAGTACCCCATTCATATCCTTGTTGATCTTGGACGCCAAATCCGCAGGCATACCCTTAGGTCCCAACAATGAAAACCAACCAACTGCTACATAGTTGGGCACGACATCTTTAACCAACGGAATATCCTCCAAGCCTGGCAAACGCACCGCAGTGGTGACGGCTATAGGCTTGATACGCCCAGCTTTTACCAAAGGCAATAGTGGCGCAATGCCGTCCACATAATAGTGCAAATCACCTTTTACTAACGCTGCAATAGCTTGCGCGGGTTGGTTAAATGGCACATGTTGCAAACTGACCCCTGTACCCTCCGCAATACTATGCCCAACTAGAAATGGCAGCGTCGCCTGTTCGGGGCTACCAAAAGGAGTTGCGCCAGGTTTTGCTTTTGCTGCTTTGATCATGTCTGGCAAATTTTTAGCGCCAAGGTCGTTGTTCGCCACAATCATCATGGGTGAATCAGCCACAATGCCCAGAGTAGTGAAGTCATTGACAGGGTCATACTTCGCTGCTTTAAGAATTTTAGGGGTAACCAGCACCGCACCAGCATGGGCGAACATGAATGTGTGGGTATCAGCCGAGTCTTTCACAAAATTCATGGCGATCATGCCACCTGCACCCGGGCGATTGTCAATTACTACTGGTTGCCCCCATAATGCTGAAAGGCGTTCACCCACCATGCGCGCTGCAACATCTGGCACGGTACCTGCTGGTGCCCCTAAGACCAGTTTAATGGGTTTACTGGGCCAGCTCGATTGAGCACATGCAATGCCGATGCTGCTCGTAGCAACTGCTGCTACGATGATGGTTTTAAAAAATTGGCTGCGTTTCATAGTGAAGTCTCCTTGGTGGTTTACAGTTAAAAAGAAATTAAAGTTTGACACTCATTTGGCCTTTTAGTCCTAGCATGGCGCGTGCCTCGTTGGGAGTGGCTATTTCTAAACCCAGTGACTCCAAAATGCTTCGGATGAGTTTGACTTGATCAGCGTTGCTTGTGGCTAACTCGCCGCGTCCAAGGTACAGCGAGTCTTCTAGCCCTACACGCACATTACCCCCCATCAACGCGGCTTGGGTAATCAGTGGCATTTGCCTGCGTCCCGCACCCAACACAGACCATAAGTAGTTATCGCCAAATAACTTGTCTGCAATACGCTTCATGTGCGTAAGATTCTCTGCGTCACCTCCAATTCCGCCCAGCACACCCAGCACGAATTGAATAAATGGATTTTTGACATACCCACGTTTAACAAAATGCTCTAGCGTGTATAAGTGACCCACGTCGTAACACTCAAATTCAAAACGAGTACCTAAGGGCTTAGCTACTCGCTCAAAGAGTTGCTCAATATCACCAAAAGTATTGCGGAAAAAACCATTGCGCGAGCCTTCCAAAAATTTGGGCTCCCATGGATATTTCCAATCGGTCATTTTTTCTGCGGCAGGAAAAAAACCAAAATTCATAGTGCCCATGTTGCATGAAGCCATTTCAGGCGCAATATCTAATGCGGCTTCAAGTCTCTGATCCATGGTCATGGTGGCAGCCCCACCAGTCGTAATATTGATAACTGCATCAGTTTTCGCGTGGACAGGTGCAAGTGCCTCACGGTATAGCGCTGGTTCAAATGCTGGGCTTCCGTCTTCTGGATTGCGCACATGCAGATGTAAAACTGCAGCACCAGCCTGAGCGGCTGCAATCGACTCCCTCGCGATCTGTTCTGGTGTAATAGGTAGATATGGTGACATGCTTGGCGTATGTATAGAACCAGTAATAGCGCAAGTGATGATGACTTTATGCGCCATATCTATACTCCCAGCACTGGCTCAGCAACCACACGGTTTTCTATATGCCCTATTCCAGTTATTTCTGCACGTATCACATCCCCAATTTTTAAAAACTGTGGGGGCTTCATCGCTACGCCCACACCAGAAGGCGTGCCAGTGGCGATCAAATCACCTGGCTCTAGCGTGAATGCAGTGCTTAAATGTTCGATTTGCTGCCAAATGTTGTACACCATGCAGCTTGTAGACTCCGCTTGGCGTAATTGTCCATTTACCAGCAGCCGCATAGCTAAGCTGTGGGGATCTGGTACTTCGTCTGCTGTGACTATCCAAGGACCAATCGGACCCGTGGTGTTGAACGACTTACCCATGGTCATAGTCGGTGAACGCATCTGCCAGTCACGCACAGTTACATCGTTAGCCACCATATATCCTGCCACTACGCTCGGTGCATCATCCGCTTTGACATGGCGGCAACGTTTTCCTATAACGACACACAGTTCTACTTCGTAATCAAGCTTGTTGGACGCTATAGGCAGATGCACATCACCGTATGGCGAGTTGATACACGAAACCTGTTTGTTAAACCATACTTGTGTTTCTGGCACATTAATTCCAGCCGCTACTGCCTCAGCCACATGCTTTGCATAGTTCATGCCAATAGCCAAATACTTGGACGGATTGGGCACTGGTGCTAACAATTGCACATCGGCCAAAGGAATGGTGACGCTACTTGCTGCCACCAGAGCGCTGGTTCGCTGCATAGCCTGCGTACCAGACTGTAAAAGCGCCAGCATCGTATTTGGCAAACTTGCGTCCGATGCTGGCAAATCAATGACCTGTGAAGCAACTAATTTACCGATACTGACGCGGCCATGGTGTGAGAATGTACAAAGTTTCATAGTGATTTATTCAAAAAATTCAGGCGTAACTGGAGGAGCCCACTGCGAGAGGCCAGCAGGAGACAGCGGCATGTGGGTGCGAATATGATTTTGGTTGACCAAGTCTCCATCCGTCCAATGCTCAATTTTGTTGCCAAACGGGTCACGCCAATAATCAAAGAGCTGGCTGCCCTGCACATGTCGGCCAACACCCCAACTGTGTTTCCAGCCCGTGGCTTTGAGGTGCGCATTACCAGTCATCAAATCGTCTAGATCTGTCACCTCAAAAGCCACATGGTCAAAGCGTGGCGCCTCAATACCGCCAGGAGGCGAGCCAAACGCCAAGGTGTGGTGGTCAGTGAACGTATCCCCTAGTCCACAATGCAAAAAAGCGAATGTGGTGTGCGTAGGGTCTTCCATGTGGTACGAGTCAGATATTTCAAAACCTAGCACTTGGTGATAAAAATCAAACATGGGTTGAAAATGTGGCACAAGTAAAACCAAATGCCCCAGACGCTGGATCTGCGATGGTGCTGTATTCACACGCAAGGAGGCACCTAAGCGCCGCCGAGAATCTGCGACATTGCACGCCAAAGATGGGCGACTTTCCAACAAAGGCAAGGTTTGCTGCCCATGAATTACCTCAACAGCAAAACCCGCCGGGTCACTGAAGCACACTTTCTCACCACCACCGGGTGCATCGCAAGTTTGTACTTTTTTTCCCAAATGACGCGCTAAGGTGTGCAAATCTTGCGCACTTTGGGCGCGCAAACCAAAGCCCAATGGGGCTGCCTGCGCAGTGCGCTGCGTAATATGTACATGGTGTGCACTGCCATGGGCTCGCATGTACAAATACTCTGCATTGCGTACGACGCAGCTCAGGCCAAAGTCTGTTAAAAATCGCTCCATCTGTTCTAAATCGGGTGCGCCATAACGTACATATGCAATATCTTGAATGGTGATGACGGGCATTTATGAGCTCTCCAAACAGTAAGCGACACATTGTGCGAGAATTTTTTCAGCGTTGGCAACTGCACTACCGCGCCATGCAATGTGGTGGTCCGGGCGAATCAGCACGCAGTCTGCGCCATACAGCGCGTGAGCCGCTTCATTTTCAACGCGCAAGACCACAAGTGGCAAATTGCAATCAAGTGCGAAGGCACTCCACTGCGCAGTATCGGCATCTGTGAAACACAGCAGGGTAAAGTCACGACCAAATAAATCAAGCAAAGAACCGTTGATAGTCGCAACATGCGGCGCACGAGAGCCAGCGTAAGCGCTAGGAAAATAGGCATTGGGATCATCAGGAGGAGGATCAGCAATCTCTTTGGCTACGATGCGACTTACATAGCGCAGGCCAAGCTGTAATCCGGGAATATTGAATTCTTTGTCCCCATGGGTTAGTAGCGCTTGTTGCATCACCTTGCGTGCTGCTCCGCCTAACGAATCGCTAGCTTCCAAAGCCTCTGGCATCTGCATGCCCCCAATGCTTTGCGCCATACTTCGTGCAAAGCGTGTGTTTCGCACTGCAACTGGGTGGCGCTCAGCATGGTAGGTCTCTAGCAAAGTTGCGTCGCCCCAGCCTTGGCATATTGCAGCTAGCTTCCAGCCCAAATTCACAGTATCGTCAACGCTGGTGTTGTAGCCCATTCCACCAGTGGGCGTGAAAAGGTGCGCCGCGTCACCCGCAATCAGCAATCGACCATTTTTAAACTGCTGCGCAACCAGCATAAACCCCGCAGTCCAAGGACTTAGGCTGATAACTTCATACGCAAAAGGAGGATGCGATGTGCCCGCCAAATCCTGTAGCACAGCAGCGATATTGACTTCGCCTGGGCCCTGCCCAGGTTTGAGCTGAATTCCTATAGCAAACTCATCTAGTCCATTTATCGCCACTAATACGCCACGCTGCTGCGCATTCATGATCCAAGTCATCCATGCTGGATTTTTGAGTGGGCCAGTAGTCAAGCGTTCATATAAATCTGGCGACCGGAAATGGATACTAAGCATTTGACCACCAAAAAATGCCTGCTGCTCTGCACTCGCACCTTCGTATTGCACACCCATGGCTTTGCGCACTAGGCTGCGCGGGCCATCGCAGCCTACCAAGTATTTAGCATTGACTGATACCGTTTTTTGAGTGGCGAGCTCTTTTGCCTGTAGGCTAGCACTTTCCAAATTTTGATTGACTTCGTTTACTTGCCAACCATAGTGTGTGGACACGCATGGGTATTTCGCAACTTCTTCGCGTAGTATTTTTTCCACCAGCATTTGTTGCACACGGTGCGGCAGTTCGGGCGTGGGCCAAGCAGCCTCCGTGTAGTCACCAAAACTCACTCCACTGGCCACATCAGCCCGTGAGGGGATGCGAAAACGTGCAATTTCATGACCTAAAAGACGCGTGCAGTACAAGACATCTTGTGGATGATCCGGCGTGAGACCAGCTGCTCGCACGCGATGTGCAAAACCACGTCGTCGAAAATGCTCCATTGTGCGTGCAGATGTGGCATTGGCTTTAGGGGCAGTCGGCGCATCTAACCCCGCATCGAATAGCACGCAAGGAACGCTTCTGCAACCGAGCTCTATTGCCAACATCAGGCCCGCAGGACCTGCGCCAACGATGGCAACTTGTGTATTTAAAACTGAAGCAGTGTTTTGCATGTGCGGATGCTAAAACATATAAAGTGATATAAAAAGATGGCAGAATAGTTTTATTGATACTTTTTTGTATTCACTAAACGGACAATCACTTTTCATGCATCCCAACATCAAATTACACCATTTACGAGACTTTGTAGCGATTGCCCAGTACAGCAGCGTGCGTGGGGCAGCGCGGGCTTTGGGCATGGCACAACCAGCCATGACGCGTAGTTTGCGAGAACTGGAGAAAGAGCTGCAAACACCACTGGTAGAGCGCCACGCGAAGGGTGTCATTCTTACTGAAGCGGGCAACAGGCTTCTGGTGCGAGCGCAGGGCGTGATGCAGGAGGTACGCCGTGCCGGTGAGGAAATCAGGCAATTAGGTGGATCGGGCGCAGGCACTGTGAGTGTCGGTTTATCCAGCGCAGCTATGTTAGGCTTATTGCCGCAAGCACTAGCGGCATTTCGTGCCCATTTTCCACTTGCAAAACTGCGCATTGTGGAGGGTGTGTACCCCACCATTGAATCACGTCTACTCAATGGGCAACTGGATTTTTTTGTAGGCCCTTCGCCCGAACGGCGCGACAAATCGTTGAGCCAAGAGCTGATATTCACCAATGAACGCGTGGTGGTCGGACGTAAAGGTCACCCATTGCATGCAGCTAACAGTCTTGCGCAACTCACGCAAGTAGATTGGGTACTCACTGGCTTGCGTGAAAGAGAAGCACAAGAATATGAGGAGCTATTTGCTACCTATGATTTGCCTGCACCTAAAACCAGTATGCGCATCGAATCTACATTGGGACTTTTAAGTGTATTGGCATCCACAGATGCTTTAGTGCTCCTGCCAAGGCAATGGACGGACAGCTCAATGTTTAAAGCCCTGCTGATCGCCATCCCTGTACAAGAAAAGCTGCTGGCACCTGATATTGTGTTGATCTACCGAGCCAGCGTACCGTTGACACCTGTAGCAGAGAAATTGGCAACTTTACTGCAGCGTCAGGCGGGAACTCAATCTTAACCAGTATTTACGTATGGCGGATTCAAGTACGAAGTGCGCAAAATGTAAACAGGTAGGCTCCAAAGGAATAGGATGCTCTCTTTTTTGACCAGCCAGTCTGAAAGCGCACATGACCTACAACCAATTGAGTCCAAATGAACGATATCAAATTTCTGCCCTGTTAACCGCAGGATGCAGCAAAACCGCCACTTCCCAACAACTCAAACGCCACCGCAGCACCATTGATCGAAAGATCGCCCGCACTGGGGATGCCCAGTCTACGAACCCGAAGCTGCCCACGAGCGTTGGACTCAGGTGATCAAGACGGCTGGGAGTAAGGCGCAGTAGGGTCTCTTGGTTGACATTTTGTTCAGCGTTTACCTATTTCGGAAGCTGGAAACACCCTTCCGCCCAGCACGGTGCCCCAAACTGGTATGTCCCGAATCGCGGCAGGCTTGACATCATGCGGATCTTGTTCTAACACAGTAAAGTCAGCCAGTTTGCCTGGCTCAATGCTGCCGACCTTATTGTCTAGGCCCAGCACGTACGCTGCATCAATGGTGATCATGCGCAGGGCTTGCTGCAAGTCTATGCGTTCGCCTGTTCCCAGCGTTTTAGCACCCGACTGCCCCACGCGCGTCATGCCCAAAGTCACCCCCAACAAAGGCTTTGGAGGTGCTACTGGGTAATCTGAATGGAAAGTGGTTGGCACGCCCTCGCGAACCAAGCTGCCTACGGGGGACAGGTTTTCAGCGCGGTCTTTGCCCACAAGGTTGGGATACATCTCGCCTCGCAACCATACGTAGTACAGATTCACATTAGCACTAGCACCCAGAGCCTTCATTGCACGGATCTGGTCGTAGCGGGCCATGCCTACATGCTCAAATGTGAAGCGGTGGTCGGTGCGCGGTGTCTTAGCCAATAACTTGCGCAGTGTGCCAATCGTCACGTCTTGTGCTTCTACGCCGATGGAGTGCACAAATATTTGCTGCCCATCTTTCCACCAAGGCTCGATCAACGCTTCGAGCTTATCCGGTTGCGTAATCCATAGGCCAGCACTGCCATCGACATAACCCGGACCGCCCGGTTTAAAGGTCAGACCGTTGAAGCTGTCGTCTGTAAAAAACTTGATCCCACGGTACATCAGGCGGTCGGTGCTTTTAGCCTGTAGGGCTCGCACAGCATCGAGAGCTTTTTCGGGCGTGCCGTACTTCGCCAAAAAGCTATGCATGGCCGGAATGGCCATCAGGCGTTGTGGTGTCTCGGGGTTGTTGAACATTGCGTTGAGCAGCCCCGCCTCAGCATCAATGCTGAAGATACCCATAGAGTGGTCGGTCGTGGTGGTAATGCCATTGCGGCGATTCAGGTCGATCAGCCAGCGCATCAAGCGTGAGGCTTCCGCCGGCGCTAGTTTGCTGGCCAGTAGCGGCAAAATGACATAACTTGCAGCGGGCACACCCAAGAACTGGCCGTTAAGCTCGCCTTTGTCGTCACGGCCCACGCCACTGATTTTGAGGTCGGATGGAATTTTGCGCATGGCAATCAGTGCACTGTTCACATAGCCATGGTGTTGGGAGGCATCCCACACCAGTACTGGTCGGATGGCAGAGATTTTGTCCAGATCTTGGCGCGTCAAATGACGCCCCATGGCGGGAACATCCCAACCCCAGATCAGGATGGGCGTGGCTGGATCTTTCATTTCGGATTCAAAGCGACGCATACGCTCAAAAGCCTCAGCCTCGCTTTTCACACCCTTGATGTCCGGCCCATAAGCTTGCGGGGTGTCAAGTGCGGCAATAGCTGGCAGATTTGCAGTAATAGCGCCCAGCAGCGGGTGAGAATGCGCCTCAATAAAGCCCGGAAACACCGTTTTATCGGCAAAACGTGTATCCACCGTAGTTGGAATCTTGCGCGTCCAAGGTAAGAGGTCATCCAACGAATCTCCCAGCGAGACAATACGGTCACCGCAAACAGCTACGGCGCGGGCTTGCGGGTGGCCAGGGTTCATGGTGTAGAACTTCTTAGCGGTAAAAACTGTGAGTTTGGCGCACGCTGGCGCCGCTTCTTCATGAGCTTGCGCACTCAGTGCTGTAAAAGCTAGCAGTGCGCAGGCGATAGGTTTGAGGTGGAATTTCATAAGCTGGGTCTCGGGTAGTTGTGCATTGAAGTTTCGCGCCTTCAAATGACAGCGTCCAATGCATTATTAGGTTACCATTTATGCAATGAATACATCAATTGACCTCAAACGACTGAACCATTTGGTTTTATTGGCCGAAGAACTGAACTTCTCGCGTGCCGCTGAACGTGCTTTTTTGTCACAAACTGCCTTCAGCCGCAGCATCCAGACCTTGGAGTCTGAATTTGGCATGCGCTTGTTTGACCGAGGTACCCGCTCCGTACAGCCCACCACCGTTGGGTTGCATTTAATTGCGCGGGCAAGAGAGCTGTTGACACGCGCCCGCGACCTAGCGCAAGAGGTGGATTATCTGGCCCACGCAGAGGGTGGTGTCTTGAGTTTTGGCGCGAGTTTGTTCGCCGTAGACAGCGTATTGCCTGGCGTGCTGCACCAGCTCATGCAAGGCCGACCCGGGTTGCGACTCAATGTGGAGGTAAGCCAGTGGGAGATTTTGCAGCAGCATCTGGAAAATGAGCACATTGAATTCTTCATCGCTTATGCAAGCCACTTGGCACAAAATCCCAGTTTTACGGTTATCCCTTTAGCGCCACAACCCGCGTCTGTGTACTGCCGCGCTGAGCATCCAATACTCGCAACCCCCGGTCAGGGCCCTCACCCAGCCGATGTGCCCCACTATCCATGGGCAGCAGTGCAAATGGACAAGGCCATTGAACTTCAGTTGAAGACTTTGTTCAGTATGGCGGCACACCAAGAGTTGCCGCTGACTCTCCGATGTGACAACCAAGCTTTGTTGCGCGAAGCCACCTTGACCAGCGATACACTGCTGTTTACTTGGTGCAGCTGGCTCAGAGCAGATCTTGAAAGCGGTGTGTTGGTGGATTTAGGTCAACGGCTTCGCCCCAAGCTCCCAGCTCAAGCCCGGCAGCTTGGTTGTGCCATCGTGCATTTGGCAGGTCGCACGCTATCACCAATTGCACAGCGAATGATCCATTTGGTTTTGCAAAGCAACCCAATGCTCTCACAGCGTTAGTTTCCCTTTACTTGACGAATGAAAAATACAGCGCCCGCCACTAATTCGTCGGCTGGGGCACCGCGTCCAACGCAAACCCCGCCACCTGCTTGTAGCCCTCTGACATAGCACGTAGCTCGGCTTGGCTGATTAAATCGTCGATATGCCGAAACGGCTTGTCGCCGGAGAGCTCGTCTACTTTAATGTTGATGAAGTCTGGCGGTGTGCTGCGGTTGGTTTGCACAATGCGGGAGGTCACTTCGCGCCGCGCTTGCTCGTAGCTGTGCAGGGCATCCAATGGGTCTGGCTGGGTGGCGAGCTCTTGTGCAAGGGTGCGGGCATCAATCAAAGCCTGCGCTGAGCCATTTGAGCCGCGTGGGTACATGGGGTGGGCGGCGTCGCCCATCAGGGTAATACGGCCAAACGTCCATTGGGCGATCGGGTCTTTGTCCACCATGGGGTATTGCAAAATTTGATCGGCATTGCGAATCAGCGCAGGCACATCGAGCCAGTCAAACTGCCAATCTTTGAAGATGCCAATGAAGTCCTCCACCTTGCCGCCGGTGTTCCAGTCGTTCATGTCGCTGTTGCTGCCTTCAATCTCGGCCATCCAATTGACCAGCTGCATGCCATGGCCGTCGATATTGTCCACAATCGGGTAGATCACCATCTTGCCTGTTTTGATGGAGCCCACACGCATATAGCTTTTGCCAGTGAGTATGGGCTTGTGCCGCGTCACACCGCGCCAAGTGTTGATGCCTGCAAAAGCCAGTTTTTCTTGTGGGTAATAGTGTTTGCGAATGGCCGAATGGATGCCGTCGCAGGCAATCACAATATCGGCCTGCACACTGGGCAGAGCCGCTGCGTCGCTGCCTTGCTCAAAATGCACGGTGGCAGCAAAGGCGGTTTGCTCCACGCCCACGCAGCGGTGGTTGGTGTGGACACGGTGAGCGCCCAAGCGGGCCACGGCTGCGTCAAAGAGTATTTTGTGCAGCTTGCCGCGGTGAATGCCCACCTCGGGCATGGGGTAGCCCGCATGGCGGCCGCGCGGCTCGCTGTAAATACGTTGGCCAAAGCGGTTAAAAAACACGCTTTCTAAGTTTTCAATGCCCGCTGCTTCTAGCTCTGCCTGCAAGCCCAGCGCTGCCAGCTCGCGCATGCCATGGGGCAAAAGCGTAATGCCCACGCCCAGCTCGCGCACTTGGGGCACGCTTTCATAGACATCGCAGGCCATGCCCAGCTGGTGCAAATGCAGGGCAAAGCCCAAGCCTGCAATGCCGCCGCCTACGACCGCAATTGTCAAATCTTTCTTTGCAGCCATTGCTTGTGTTTACTCCGCGCTGATGCCATTGCGCTTGATCACAGCGCCCCAGCGGGGGTAGTCTTTGGTCACCAATTGGTTCAACTCATCGGTGCTAGAAGTAGCCACGTCCATTCCTGCGCGTTTAAAAAGCTCGGTGACTTCGGGTAATTTCAAAATTGCCGCAATCTCCGTGTTTAAGCGGTTCACAACGGGGGCTGGCGTTTTGCTAGGGGTAAAAAACGCATACCACAAATCGACTTCTACGCCCTTAATGCCCATCTCTTCAAAGGTGGCGGTATTGGGCGAGACGGGGTGGCGCTTGGGGCTGCCCACGGCCAATGCATTGAGCCTGCCCGCATTGACAAAGCCTTGGGCAATATGCACTGGCAAAAAGCCTACATTGAGCTCGCCCGAGAGCAAATCTTGCGTGTAGCCTGCCGTACCGCGGTAAGGCACATGCAGCATGAAAAGCTCAGTTTGCGCCTTGAACAACTCCATGGCCATGTGGTGGGGCGTGCCCACGCCGGGCGACCCAAAGCTAATGGCGCCGGGCTTGGCCTTGGCCATGGTGGTCAGGTCTTTGATAGATTTGATGCCCGTTTTAGGGTTGCTCACCAGCATGAGCGTGCCCCACGCAGCCAGCGACACGCCAGAGAAGTCGCGTGTCGGGTTAAACGCCACATTTTTGTACAGTTGCGAGGCCATCAGCATGGTGTTGGCACCCATGAGCACGGTGTATCCGTCGGCGGCAGATTTGGCTACTGCATCCGCCCCTATGTTGCCGCTGGCGCCCGGCTGGTTTGTCACCACCACGGGTTGGCCCAGGCGCTCAGCCAAGCGCGGGGCTACGGTGCGGGCTATGGTGTCCATGCCGGTGCCGGGGGTGAAGGGCACAATAATTTTGATGGTCTGCGCCGGCCAGGTTTGGGCAGTGGCGGGCAACGCGGTTAGCGCGCTAAACACCACAGCTGCAGAGAGTAAAAGACGTTTCATGCAGTGCTCCTAAATAGTCAAATCGAAGTGATATTAAACACCCGTTGGGCATTGGTTTGGAAGAATTTCAATTTGTGCTCAGCGCTCATGGCCATCTTGTCCATGGCCAGCACCTCGTCGGCCAAATACTGGTAGGGGTAGTCCATGGCGTACATCACGCGGTCTACGCCCAACACTTCTTGGCTGAATTTAATGGCAGGCTCCCACGCCACACCACTGTTGGTGATGGTGAAGTTCTCACGCAGGTAGTCGCTTGGCTTCTTTTGCAGGGGTTTCACGCTCTCGTAGCGTTGCGAGCGAACGGTGGCTTGGTGCATATAGTCAAGGCGGTAGCTCCAAAAAGGCAGTGCCTCGCCCATATGGCCAATAATCATTTGCAGCTTGGGAAAGCGGTCAAACACGCCTGCGGTGATGATGCGCAGCGCATGCAGCCCCGTCTCTACCCCAAAGCCATATATCGCACCGTCTAGTCCGCACTCATGAAAAGGCGTAAACATGTTGCGTGGCAGCGAGTTGGGGTGCAAATAAATCGGTACATTGTGGGATTCGGCGGCGGCAAATATGTCCCAAAACTTGCTGTCCGACAAATATTCACCTTGGGTGTGCGAATTGATAATCACCGAGTGCATGCCCAGTTGGTTCACGCCGCGCTCAATTTCTTTGGCTGCGGCTTGTGGGTCTTGCGGAGCCACGGCAATCATGCCGGTAAAGCGCTTGGGGTGGCGGCGCACGGCCTGTGCCAGCTGGTCATTGGCCAAGCGCGCAAACGACACGGCGGTGTCTTTGTCCATCACCTGCACGCCCGGCGCTGTGAGCGCAATCACTTGGTGGTCAATACCGGCCTCGTCCATGTGCTGCAAGCGCACATCGCCCAAGTCAGTCAGACAGCGCATGATGTGCTGGGCACGGGCGCTGGGGCTGCTCATATAAAAACCCATCAAGCCTTTGAAGCCAGGGTCGCAATCGTCTTTGGCCAAAATTTTGCGGTAAATATCCAGCATTTCAGGTGGTGCAAAGGCCTCTTCGGTGGCGATACGCAGGTAGGGGGCTTTTTGAATGCGCATGTGTATTGACTGGTAGGTATTGTGGGCATCTGATTCTAATTAATCACAAAAAAGAGCACAATACCTTATATCGCTAGAACAGTTAACGTATTTCGAGCTAAATCATGGATGTATTGGCCAATTTAAAAGCCTTTTTAGCAAGCGCCGACACAGGCAGCTTTTCGCAAGCAGCGCGTCGCTCTGCGGTGGTGCCATCGGTGGTGGCCAAACGCATTGACCAACTAGAGTGGCGTATTCAAGCCAAACTTTTCACGCGCAGCACGCGCAAACTCACGCTCACGGATGTGGGCGAGCGCTATTTGCCCATTGTGCGCACGTTGGTGCAGCAACTTGACGACACCTTGGCGGGCATGAACAGCGCCAGTGGCGACATTGAAGGGCATATTAAGATCAAAATTCCCTCCACGCTGGGCACCTTGTATCTGAGTGATTTGCTGCGGCAGTTTTTACTGGAGCAGCCACGCATCAGCATGGAGGTGGTGCTGGCCGACCGATCTGTCAACCCGTCGGAAGAAGGCTTTGACATGGCCTTAGGTGCGCTGCCCGAGCTTTATGGCGGAGTCAAAGACTTTGCCTTGTGCCCCATAGAAAGGCAATTGTGTGCAGCGCCAGCGTATTTGGCAGCACGCGGCACACCGCGCGAGCTCAGCGAGCTGGTGGGGCACGACTGCTTGGTTTTTGCTACCTCAGGGGCACGCTGGGAGTTTCAAAGCAAGCAGGGTATCGTCGGCGTGGACGTGCGCCCAAAACTCAAAACCAATGACGGCGCAGCACTTTACCGCGCCACGACCGAGGGGCTAGGCATAGCGGTGTTGGCACACTACTTAGCGCAACCTGCGCTTGCAACCGGCGCATTGGTGCAAGTATTGCCCCAATTGCACATCCCCGATATTTGGCTCAAGGCCTTGGTTCCGGCAAACCGCATCGATGTGCCTAGGATCCATATTTTGCTGCAATGGTTGACACTGCGACTCACGGCAATTGCGCCGTTGACTTTAAAATAAACGCCATGCATATCCACCAACTATCTCTGAGCTATGTGCAAGAGCACGACCGCCTGCTGCTGCGCGTCAACACCACCGACGCCCAAGAGCTGCGCCTGTGGTTTACCCGTCGCCTGTGCATTGGATTTACGCCTTTGTTCAAAAAAATAGTGGCCGACATGGCCGTCAAAAAAAACCCCTCAAACGACCAAGCACCCTCTGCGCAGCTTGACCCTTTGGCGCAAAAAGCCATTGCACAATTTAACGCCGAAGCCAGTTTGCAGGGGGCAGACTTTAAAACTCCGTACAAAACAGAGGCGGCCAATCTGCCTCTTGGTAGCGAACCACTGTTGGTCACCGAAATTCGCATGACAGCACAGCCCAACGGACAATTACAAATCCACTTCAGCGAAAAAATCCCTAACCGCGCCACTCCGCGTAGTTTTCAAATCGCCTTAGAGCCTAAGCTCACCCACGGTTTGCTCAAGCTACTAGACCAAGCCCTGGCCAACTCGCAATGGGGTTTGGTGGAGGCTACGGATGCGCCCTTGCCAGGCGAAGAAGCGGCTGCAGCCACGATGGCTAAGCCGAGGTATTTGAACTAGCGCCAGCGTTGCCAGACACCAGACCCCACTTACGCATCGCACTGTCGTCACTCTCGCGCGCATCCACCCAGTGCGCACCCGCTGCGGTTTGCTCTTTTTTCCAAAACGGTGCTTGGGTTTTGAGGTAATCCATCAAAAACTCGCAGGCTTGGTAGCTTTGCCCACGGTGCGCCGAGCTGACGGCCACCATGACAATTTGGTCTAGCGCCTGCAGCAGCCCCACGCGGTGTACCACCCTTGCCCCCACGATGTCAAAACGCGCATGCGCCGCGTCAATCATGGCCTCTATCGACCGCTCCGTCATGCCCGGGTAATGCTCCAGCTCCATCGCGCTGATATCGTCCGCAGCCGATGACAAAGCGCCATCCACAGCTCCAGACACCGCATGCTTGCTGCGCACCACCCCAATAAAGCTACACACCGCCCCCACCCGCCCGTCTTGTGCGTGCAAAGCCGCAATCTCAGCGCTCGCGTCAAAATTTTCGGTTTGGATGCGGACTCGCGGGATTCTCAAAGCATTGGGCTTCATATTTGACATGCTACCCGCCCGTCACAGGCGGAAAAAACGCCACCTCAGCACCCTCTAGCAACGCAACCGATTCCTCACCCATTTGCTGGTTCAGCGCTATGCGCACCGCTTTGCCTGTGCCCAGCACGTCAGCAAATGCGCCACCTCGGGCTATCAGCTCGCGGCGCAGCGCACCTAATGTGTGGGCAGAGGTATGGACGGTTTCGCCGCCGCCTAGGGCTTCACGGATAGAAGCGAAGTATTTGATGGTGATTTGCATAGTGTTGGGGCTAGTGCAGTTCCGACAGAGGAATAAAGCGCACGACATCGCCGTGGGCGATGGTGGTGTGGGCGGGGTTGTCGACCAAGCCGTCGGCCCATGCCATGGAGGTGAGCACGCCTGAGCTTTGGTTGGGGTAGAGCTCTACGCCGCTAGCAGCGTTGCGCCGTGCGCGTAAGAATTCTCGGCGTTTATCGGCCATTGTCAGCGTGAAATGGGCAGGAAGCGCTATGGATGGTATAGCGACTACTTGCTGCCCCAAGAGTGCGCCAATGAATGGACGCACCAGTAGCAAAAAGGTGGCATAGCTAGACACGGGGTTGCCGGGCAGGCCTATAAAGTGGCTGCTGCCCACTTTGCCGTAGGCAAATGGCTTGCCAGGCTTCATGGAAATGGCCCACAAATCGAGCGAGCCGAGCGACTGCACCGCGGGTTTCACATGGTCTTCTTCGCCCACACTCACTCCCCCGCTGGTCAGGATTAAATCGTGCTGCTGCGCGGCTGCTTGCAGTGCGTCAATGGTGGCCTGGCGCTGGTCGGGCACGATGCCCATGTCGGTGACGGCGCAGCCCAAGCGCTTGAGCAAGGCACGCAAAAAGAAACGGTTGGAGTTGTAAATGGCGCCGGGCTTCATTGCGCTGGGCGCTACTGCGCCAGGCATCACCAATTCGTCTCCGGTAGAAAAAAGCGCCACGCGCACAGGCGCTTGCACCAGCACCTGCGCCAAGCCCACGCTGGCCAGTAGCCCCAGCGAGGCGGGATTAAGCAGCTGCCCTTTTGATAGCACCACAGCGCCTAGGCTAATGTCTTCGCCCGCCTTTCGAATCCACTGGCCAGCGCGCGGCGTGGCATTGATTTGCACCCTGCCCTCACCCATATCAACTGCGTCTTCTTGCATCACCACGGCGTTTGCGCCCTCGGGCACAGGCGCACCAGTGAATATGCGCGCTGTTTGGCCTGCGTGCAGCGCATGGCCAAAATGGCCAGCGGCAATGCGCTGGGTCACTTGCAGCAGCGTGCCTGATTGGGACACGTCAAACGTGCGCAGGGCGTAGCCGTCCATGGCACTGTTGTCAAAGCCGGGCACATGCAGCTCGGACACCACATCTTGCGCTAACACGCGGCCATCCGCTTCAAATGTGCTGACTTGTTCGGAGCGGCCCTGTGGCAGGGCGTGGCTAAGTAACTCAGCCAGTGCATCGTCTAAGCTGCGCAATGGGGTAAAAACTTTGCTCATGCGTATTGCTCCGCCACATACTCAAACCGTGCTGCATTGGCAATCAGCCAATCGGCCACAGCGTTAACATCATTGAGGTCAAACACGGGGCGCAGGGTGCCAGAGGGCAATTGCTCGGGCGAATCCGTGGCAATGGCCACCACAAAGTCGTCGGCCTCGTAGCGAACTTGTTTGCCTGCACTGGCTCGCCAAACTTCAATTTTGTGCAAGTCGGAGTCTTTAAAGCCCTCTACCAGCACCCAGTCTACTCCTTCGTACAAATTGGCGATCATCTGGTGCACGGTCATCACGGCTGGTTTTTCAAACTCGCGTATCAAGGCCAAGCGCTGGTTGGATGCCACCACCACTTCAAAAGCGCCCGCTTCGCGGTGTCGGTAGGTGTCTT
The DNA here is from genome assembly GCA_031428975.1 of Polaromonas sp. GTDB lineage: Bacteria > Pseudomonadota > Gammaproteobacteria > Burkholderiales > Burkholderiaceae_C > JAAFIP01. Next base: position 61,347 of record JANOYR010000062.1, read on the forward strand.
TGCCCACATGGTCAATGTCAAACTTATGGTGCGCATGTTTCACCACCGACACCCTAAGGCCGTGCAGTTTGAGCGCAGGAATAAGCTTTTCCACCAGTGTGGTTTTGCCCGAGCCAGAATAGCCCGCAAATCCTATGACTTTCATAATTCAGTGCACACACTGGCAATGTAGGCTTTGATAGCCAGCGGGTCTTTGCCCATGTTTTTCACGCGCTTGGGCAGTGCCTCAATGCCTTCAAACTTGGCAGGGCGACTGGGCTCGCGGCCAAGCGCTTCTACGATGGTGGCAGCAAATTTAATCGGCAAGGCAGTTTCTAGCACCAGCATGGGCAGACGCACCTCAGGATGCGCCGCTACATATTCGCGCGCCACTTTAATGCCATCTGCAGTATGGGTGTCTACCATTTGGCCAAACTGCTCATAGGTGGCCTTGATGGTGGCTAAGCGGTTGGTGTGTGTGCTTTTTCCGCTTGCAAAGCCATAGCGCGAGGCAGCCTGCACAAATGCTACATCGCCACTTAAATCAAACTGCCCTGTGGCATTGATTTGGTCATGGAACAGCGCTTTGCAGCGTGCGCCGTCGCGGCCTACCAAGTCAAAAATGAAGCGCTCAAAATTGCTGGCCTTGGAAATATCCATCGACGGGCTGGAGGTTTCGTGCGTATCGGCACTGCCGCGCACTCGGTACACGCCGGTTTTAAAGAACTCATCGAGCACATCGTTTTCGTTGGTGGCCACCACCAGTTTGTCAATCGGCAAACCCATCATGCGTGCTACGTGGCCCGCGCATACATTGCCAAAATTGCCGCTGGGCACGCAAAAACTAACGGTGTCGGTATTTTGCGATGTGGATTGAAAATAGCCTGCAAAATAGTACACCACCTGCGCCATTAATCGTGCCCAGTTGATGGAATTGACTGTGCCGATTTTGTAGCGCTTTTTAAACGCCAAGTCATTGCTCACCGCTTTGACCATGTCTTGGCAGTCGTCGAACACACCGTCTACCGCAATGTTATGGATGTTGTCGTCCATCAAGCTGAACATCTGTGCCTGCTGAAAAGGGCTCATGCGGCCTGCAGGCGATGTCATGAACACCCGCACACCGCGTTTGCCACGCATGGCGTATTCGGCGGCGCTGCCCGTGTCGCCACTGGTGGCGCCAAAAATATTGAGGCTTTCACCACGTCGGGCTAACTCGTATTCAAACAAATTCCCCAAGAGTTGCATGGCCATGTCTTTGAATGCCAGCGTAGGGCCGTTGGACAGCGCTTCTAATGTGATAGTGTCATCGAGCTTGGTGAGCGGCACTACAGCAGCTGTGCCATACACTTCTTGGGTATAGGTTTTGCGGCACAAAGCACGCAAATCATCAGCGGGAATGTCGTCAATGTAGAGCGACAAAATCTCAGAGGCCAAATCAGCGTAAGGCAAATTGCGCCAAGCATTGAGCTGCGCAGCCGTGACCTGTGGATAATACTCAGGCAAATACAAACCGCCATCGGGCGCGAGCCCCTCAAGCAAGATGTCACAAAACTGTTTGCGGTTCGCATGGCCGCGGGTGGAGAGGTACTTCATAAATCAGAAAAACTAAAAGAGTTAATTACGGGGCGATAAGAGAAACAGTGGGGAAATAGGTCGCAAAACGGCTGCGGTCGCGCGTGAGGACGCTCCAGCCATGCGCCATGGCCTGCGCTCCAATGAAAAAATCGGGCAGCACGTGCTCAGACTTACCACGGTTAGCACGGTAGACCATGTGGGCGCGCGAAGCCAGCCAAGCACACTGCGGCGAAAGCGCGTGCAATTGCAGCGCAAAATCTTGCGTAAACTGCTCCACGTCCGACGCTGTTGTGAATGATTTGGCGATTTCTGCATGGATGATGGCATTGGTGGCCAGCGCGCCATTTTTGCCAGCGATGGCCAATTGCGTTTCTGACCAAGTGCCCCATGCGCTGTCGTTTTCTAAAATATCAATCAGCACGCAGCTGTCCACCAAGGTAACCGTGCTCATTCGCGGTTCCAGTCGTCACCGCGCGTTTCTCGCATGATCTCGTCGGTGGGTAGTTTGCGAATACCCACACCACGCCATTTGTCAAAAGGGCTCTCAGTCTTAGCCGTTTGCGCGCTGGGGAAAACCAGCACCTTGCCGCCCGGCTGCGCAATATAGTCCACCTCCTGCCCACGTGCCACACCCATATGCTCGCGCATAGCTTTAGGAATGGTGACTTGGCCTTTAACTGTGAGTGCGTAGCCCATACAATGTTCCTCGTGCCCAGCGCTTAGCCGCTGTAAAAATAAGTAATACCTTCATTGTATTACTTATCAATTGGAAGCACACTTGATGACATTGCAAAGACCATGCCCTCAGCCATGGATAATCAAGCCATGCCAACGCCGCACACCACCACCACCCCGATTGGCGCTACGCAGTTTTTGCGACTCTTGTATTGCACGCCGTTTTTCATGATGATTGCGCTGATTTTTGTCGAATCGGCGCTGGCCGCCAGCGTCACGTATTTTGTGATCCAAGCAGGTAAAGACATTGCCAACAACGCCTTTCGGGTCATGGATTTTGTGTGGATACTGCTGGCGCAAAGCATGAGCTATGTGCTACATGGCGTGAGCTGGATTTATGGCGAACGCGCAGGCTTTAGCGCCTTTGCGCGGTATATGGCTGTTTTTAGCAAAGACAACCGCCACCAAACCAGCCTGCTCACCGACAAAGCCGTGCGCGAGCAAGTGGAGCCCTACCTCACCAACGAGACTTTTCACCTGCTTTTTGAGCTCATGTATGAGCTCGAGAGTGGCCTGCAATTGTTCTTTGGCTTGCTGCTGTCGGCATTGGTGATTGGCAACGAGATTGATGGCGCATTTCCTGTGGCTTATGGCATTATTTTTCTGTGTGTCATGCTGCTGCAGTTTTCGGTGCGCAATCCCGTCACGCGCCTGTATTTGGCCAACCAGCACATGACCAACCGCTTGACGGCGCAAACCTACACCGCGTGGGACAACATTTACAGCGGCAACCTCTACAACTACCGCTTGTGGAGCAAGCGATTCAAGGCGCGGGTGCGCGATGCATTGCGGGCGCAGATCAATGCGATTTTGCTGCGCGAGGGGCTTAGTTCTGTAAGCGGTATATTTGGGTTGGTTGTGATTTTTGCCACCATGGCTTGGGTGGTGGCGCAAGACAGCGGCAACCTGCCCATGCTGGTAGCCATAGCCGCCACCCTGCCCAAACAAATTGAGATGACGCACGAAATCCATTCACTGGCACTGGGCTGGAACGACCTGATAGCCCTTTGGACACGCGCCACTGGCGTGGTCAATAACATGCACCCCAGCGCAGAGGAAGACCCGAAAGAACGCATTCAACACGACAAGCTGCAACTGCGCGAAGGCGCAACCAGCGTGGCATGTGAAAGCCTGCGCGACGCACTGGCGATTGCCCTTTTGCACCCCACAGGTCGTATCAATGTGCGCGGCGAAAACGGCGCTGGCAAATCCACCCTGCTTTTGTCACTCAAAGCCGAGCTCAAAGGCCTAGCCTATTATTGGCCCACCGCAGACCGCTTGGCATTTGCTTTTTCGGCCAAAGACGAGGCTACGCGAATCGAGGCGCACGATGCGGATGAAGAAGATGGCGCGTCTTCTGATGCGGACGCTTTGACTGCCACAAACTCCGCGCGTAAAAAAGGCTTTTCTTCTGGCGAAACGCAAATCCGCGCCCTGCAAGAAATCGTTGCCCACACCCGCGCCAAGGTGTATTTGCTTGACGAATGGGATGCCAATTTAGATGCCGCCAATCGGGCGCGGGCATGGGCGTTGATCGACCAGTTGTCAGCCCGGGCTAGGGTGATTGAGATATCGCATCGGGATGTAGTTTGAGGTTGATTTTTTATACAGAAATCGACTACGTCACCGTCAAATGGTCATAGTGTGCTACTAAATTAGTTGAAACTACATGACAGATTTACTGACTTTTACTGCTTGTGATTGAAAGCTTTTTGCCTGCTGAATCGCCCTGACAAAATCCATGAAATGCTGGCTTGAAAGCGATGGGGGCCTCAACCGATCGATAAAAAAAGACAACTCGTAGGGCAAGCGTGCAGAAAATTCAACCAAGCAAACATTCGACGGGCAATACTCTGTCGATGGGTATGAATGCAGCAATGAAATGCCCACACCCAACCCCACAAAATGCATGGCAGATGCTGAGGTCGCGGTTTCCATCACGATGTTTGGCTGGCTTTTAGCTTTTGCAAATAGACGATCCAAGGTTGGGCGCATGGCATTGCGCTTGGCCAATAGCACCAGTGGCTGTGCATGCAGATCTTGGGGAAATACCAGCGCTTGATTCGCTAATGGATGGCTTTTAGGCACAGCACACACCAAATGGCCAGAGCGAAACGGTAGCCGGGTTAAACCCGAAGTCAAACCAATCACGTCAGCCACACCAAGATCGGCCCGCTGATCGGCAACAAGCTCCAGCACTTCGGGCGTTGTAGTGATTTCCAAAGATATGCTGATTTGAGGACATTTTTGCAAGAACTGAGCGATACAGTTTTCTAAGAACCCTTGCGCTAAGGTCGGCGACGTTGCAATGCGCAGCACGCTAGATACGAGCTGCTCGCTGCTCTGATCACGTACAGCCCGCAAAGCCTGCAAAATAGGCACTAATTTTTCGTGCATGGCCAGTGCTTGGGCTGTCGGTGTCAAACCACCGCCTTGGTGCTGAAACAATGCAGTGCCCAACCGGCTCTCTAACTGGCCGATGCAACGGCTCACCGACGGTTGCGACACACCCAAACGCAATGCCGCTGTGGTTGTTTTACGCTCTTCTACGACAGCCACCAATGTTTCTAGATCACGCAAGCTTGCCCACTGCGTCAAACTGGCTAAGGATTGGCTCTGATTCGGTGGAATTTGTTGCTTGGTTGGATAGGGCATAGCTAGCACTAAACGGTATGTCAAAAGTGCATTCTATTAGGGAAATGCATAGGTTGTATGCTTTTTATTAATCGTACAGTCTCCTCCGTACACCCTTACTTTGCAACGGAGAATCACATGCAAGCAGTCAACCATTCGCGCCGCAGCACGCTCTTTTTAGCCTTAGCTGGCCTACTAAGCCCCACAGTTGCCAAAGCGCAAAATTACCCATCTAAGCCCCTCACAATCATCGTGCCTTGGTCGGCAGGGGGCAGCGCTGATTTTGCTAGTCGGCTGCTTGCTGTAGAGCTGGGCAAACAGCTTGGTCAAAGTGTTTCTATAGAGAACGTGAGCGGTGGCGGCGGCCTTATTGGCATGAACAAAGCCGCCAATGCTGCTCCAGACGGCCATACTTTGTATTGGGGCGGTACTGAAATGTATGTCCCGCCTATGGTCAATCCCAATATCAAGCACGACTGGAAACTGCTTTTTAAACCCATCGGTCGCGTTCTGGACAACTCAATGCTGCTCGTCACCCGCGCAAATTCAGCCTTTTCAACTATGGAGGAAATGCTGGCAGTTGCTAGAAAAAATCCAGGCAAGTTAACGTATGCCACACCTGGAATTTCCACTGGGCAGCATTTTTTAGGGGAAATGCTGCGTGACAAAGCGCGCATTGCCATCGTTCATATCCCTTACCGAGGTGGTGCACAAATTGTGACTGACTTGCTGGGAGGGCAAGTCGACATGGCAGTGTTGATTGGTGTCACGGCTATGCCCCATTTAAAGAGCGGGAAATTAAAAGCGCTGGCCATTGCAGACACCACGCGCAACCCCTCATTTCCCAGCGTTCCTACCTTCAATGAAATCAAAGGCTTGACAGGTTTGGTGTTGAATGCCTCAGCCGCTTTGTATGTGCCACTGAACACTCCGCAAGCAACTGTAGACAAAATTGAAGCGGCATTGCGCACCAGCCTTCTTAACCCAGACATTCAAAAGAAAATCGCAGATGCAGCCGCTGTATTGCGTTACACACCAGCAAAAGACATGACCAAGTTTGCCAATGACGATGCTGCCAAATACAAACGTATCGTCGATATTGCAAAAATTGTGGTGACAGAATGATGCGCAGCGATTTAAGCGGTGTGGGCTTGTTTGGCTCGATTTTTTTCAAGCGCTGGCTCAATCCGCAAGCGCTGGCGATGTGGAACGATACCGCGACGCTAACGAGCTGGATCGAGGTTGAGCTGGCGTTAGCGAGAGCACAAGCCGATTGTGGGCTGATTCCGAAACAGGTAAGTGAGCAAATGGCGGCAACTTTTTCAGTGGCTCGCATTGACACAGTCGAACTGCAAAAAGGCATGGATACCACCATGCATCCTTTTGTGCCTTTGCTGCACCAACTTGAAAAACTTTGTGGCGACGAAGCGGCCAGTTACTTGCATTGGGGTGCTACAACACAAAATATTTTTGACACGGCAACTGCGTTGCGCCTCAAACGCACACACACACTGATGGCGCAACTTTTGAATGACGCTATTGCGCAAACTGCCGTATTGGCCATTGAATACCGCGATACTCCACAGGCAGGGCGTACGCATGGGCAGCATGCTCTGCCCATTACCTTTGGATTTAAGCTGGCTGCTTGGCGATCAGAGTTGCGTCGAATGCGTGATCGCTTGTGTGGTGCATCTCTAAGCGCCTTTATGGTCTCTATGGGCGGTGCAGTGGGCTGCTATTCAGCTATGGGAGGCAAAGGACGTGAAGTGCAATTGCGCATGGCCGTTTTACTGGATTTGTCGAACCATGAAATTCCAGTGCGCAGCGCCGGCGACGGGCCACTGCATTACATGGGTTTGCTGGCTATGCTGGCCACAACGGTAGAAAAAATTGCTGAAGAATTTATTTTTTTTCAGCGCACCGAAATTGCCGAAGCAGGCGAAAAATTCCATGATGGCAAAATCGGCAGCTCGACTATGGCGCAAAAGCGCAATCCACAACAAGCGCAAGATCTGTGCGTATTGGCGCGTAGCCTTCGCGGACGTATGCAGCTGCTGCAAGATGCCGCTGTTCGCTCGAATGAAGGCGACTCTACTGCGAGTAGCTTGGCAGATATCGCCATAGCGGAGATGGCCGTGTTGGGCGTTTCAATGCTGGATCGCTTGCTCAGCTTATTGCGGATGGCCAGCGTAGACCCTATCGCCATGCAGCGCAATTTAGACGTATCAGGCGGGCTCATCATGTCTGAAGCCGTGATGATGGCTTTGGCTAAAAAAGTAGGCCGCCATGCGGCGCATCGCATACTCTACGATGTGGCGCAGTCAGTGCAGGAAGCAAAAGGAAGTTTTGAAAAACTACTCAATCTTCAGCCCGAAGTCAACACTGTGTTGTCAGCACAAGATATTGCGAATTTATTGAATCCAGAGAATTACTTAGGAGAATCCGCTTTGTGCGTGAATGAAGAGGTTATAAAAAAATGACTTCAACATCCGCTATTTACCCCTCGCTGGTTGGACAGCATATACTGATTACAGGTGGCGCTACAGGCATCGGAGCCGCCATGGTACAAGCCTTTATGCAGCAGCAATCTCGCGTTAGTTTTTTAGACATTAACGGCGCTGCAGGTATCCAATTGTCGCAAGCTAATGGGGCAACATTCCACCATTGTGATTTAACTGACACCAACCAACTCAAGCAGGTGATTGCGTCTTGCGAGGCAAAATTTGGCACGGTGAATGTGCTTGTTAATAATGCAGCAAGCGATGACCGACATGGTATCGCCTCGGTTACGCGCAGTTATTTTGACCAACAGATTGCGGTCAATCTTTCGCACCAGTTTTTCGCTATTCAATCTGTTATCGAAGGCATGAAACGCGCCAAGCATGGCAGCATCGTCAATATGGGCAGCATCACCTCAGTCTTGGGCATGACGGGCCTGCCCGTTTATGCAGCAGCCAAGGGCGCAACCGTTGGGATGACGCGTGCACTGGCCAAAGAGCTTGGCACTTACGGCATCCGAGTCAATTGCGTGATTCCCGGCTGGGTAAAAACGCCGCGACAAGAGCAATTGTGGATTACCCCAGAAGCAACCACCACCATGATGCAAGCGCAGGCACTCAAAGAGTGGATTATGCCCTTGGACATCGCCAATATGGTGCTATTTCTAGCCAGCGACCAAGCACGTATGTGCACCGCGCAATGCTACACAGTTGACGCTGGGTGGACATGATTTTTATAAATTAACCGTAATGTCACCGTCATATGGTCATTCAGCGCTATCAAAAAGTGACTTACGCCAATTCTTCCTTGCGAATCCGCACAATCGGCGCTAGTACGCTGTGCAGCGCCTGCATTTGCGCCATGGCGGCATCCATCACCGCTTCTTTGCAGTCGTGAGTCAAGATGATGAGGTCGGTAAACGCCGCGCCTTCGCCGCCTACTTCGTCGGCTTCGCGCTGCAGCACCGCGTCGATGCTGATGCCTGCGTTGGCCACAATGCCCGTGACTTGGGCGAGTACGCCCGCCTCGTCGGCTAGGCGCAAACGCAGGTAATAGCTGGTCACCACATCGGCCATGGGCAACACGCGCACATCGCTCATGGCATTATGCTGAAACGCCAAATACGGCACACGGTGTGCTGCGTCTGCGCTGGCTAGTCGCGCTATGTCAACCAAGTCTGCTATCACAGCGCTAGCAGTCGGTTCAGATCCTGCGCCTTTGCCGTAATACAGCGTGGTGCCCACGGCATCGCCTTGCACCATCACGGCATTCATAGCGCCTTCTACATTCGCAATCAGGCGTTTAGCTGGCACTAGGGTGGGATGCACACGCAGTTCAATCCCAGTGTCTACCCGTTTAGAGATGCCCAAAAGCTTGATGCGGTAGCCCAATTGTTCAGCGTATTTGATGTCTTGAGCGGCAAGTTTGGTAATGCCTTCTACATAGGCTTTGTCAAACTGCACAGGAGTGCCAAAAGCAATGGCGCTCATGATGCTGGCTTTGTGCGCTGCGTCCACGCCTTCGATGTCAAAGGTCGGGTCGGCCTCGGCATAGCCCAGTTTTTGCGCTTCTTTGAGCACGGTGGCAAAGTCTAGGCCTTTGCTGCGCATCTCTGACAAAATGAAATTGGTGGTGCCGTTGATGATGCCCGCCACCCACTGGATGCGGTTAGCCGTGAGGCCTTCGCGCAGGCTCTTGATGATCGGTATGCCGCCAGCCACTGCGGCTTCAAACATCACCATCACGCCCAAACCACCACGCGCTTCTTGCGCGGCTTTGAAAATCTCAGTGCCATGCACCGCCAGCAACGCTTTGTTGGCTGTGACCACGTGTTTGCCAGCGGCTATGGCCTCTAGCACCAGCGCCTTGGCAATGCCGTAGCCGCCAATGAGCTCAATGACCACGTCAATTTCAGGGTTGGCAATGATGGCCCGCGCATCGGCCACCACCTGGGCGGTGTCGCCCACCACCGCTTTGGCACGGGCGGTGTCAAGGTCGGCCACGGTATGGATGCGAATGCCGCAGCCTGCGCGGCGTGCTATCTCGTCTTGGTTGCGCTGCAACACGTTGAACACGCCGCTGCCGACGGTGCCGATGCCTAAAAGGCCTACTTGGATACTTTTCATGGTGGATTTAAAGAAAATTATGCGAATGTCACGGTCATATGGTCAAAGCTTGCTATTATTTCTGTAGCTTTCAAGAAACTTGGCAATGCGGTTAATCGCCTCGCGCAGGTCGTCTTCATGCGGCAAAAACACAATGCGAAAGTGGTCTGGCGCAGGCCAGTTAAAGCCCGTGCCCTGCACCAGCATGACGCGTGTGGCTTTGAGCAGCTCTAGGAAAAATAGGCGGTCGTCTTTGATCGGGTATACTGCGGGGTCGAGCTTAGGAAACATGTACAGCGCCGCCTGCGGCTTGACACAGCTCACCCCGGGTATGGCGGTAATCAGCTCGTAGGCCAAATCGCGCTGGCGGCGCAAGCGCCCGCCTTCGCAGACCAAATCGTTGATGCTTTGGTAGCCGCCCAGCGCGGTTTGAATCGCCCATTGACCCGGCACATTGGAGCACAGCTTCATGTTGCTGAGCATATTCAGGCCTTCAATGTAGTCACGCGCCACTGACTTGTCGCCCGAGACCACCATCCAACCTGCGCGGTAGCCGCAGGAGCGGTAACTTTTGCTCAGGGAATTGAAAGTAAGCGTGAGCACATCGGTCGACATGCTGGCAATCGCCGTGTGTTTCACGCCGTCATAGAGCACCTTGTCGTACACCTCGTCGGCCAAAATCACCAAGCCGTGTTCACGGGCAATGGCAATAATGCCGCGCAGCAGTTCGTTGCTGTACAAAACGCCTGTAGGGTTGTTGGGGTTAATCACCACAATGCCCTTGGTGCGGGGCGTTATTTTGGCGCGGATGTCGTCTAAGTTGGGCATCCAGCCATTGGCCTCGTCGCACACATAGTGCACCGGAGTGCCGCCAGACAGGCTGGTAGCCGCCGTCCACAGCGGGTAGTCGGGCATGGGCAGCAATAGCTCGTCGCCATTGTCCAGCAAGGCATTGGTGGCAGAAGTAATCAAGTCGCTTGCCCCATTGCCAAGGTAAATATCCTCCAGCGTCACACCTGCAATGCCCTGCTTTTGGGTCTCGTGCATCACCGCTTTGCGGGCCGCAAATATGCCTTTGCTATCCGAGTAGCCCGCAGAATTGGGCAGGTTGCGGATCATGTCTTGCTGGATTTCCTCGGGCGCGTCAAAACCAAACACCGCGAGGTTGCCCAAATTGAGTTTGATGATCTTTTGGCCTTCGTCTTCCATTTTTTTCGCGGCATCCATGATCGGACCGCGAATGTCATAAAGCACGTTGGCGAGCTTGGCGGATTTTTGTATGGTTTTCATAAAACCTCAGATGAACCTTGCTAGATGCGGAAAACCTATAATTTGACCACACTTCCACCCCATTTTTGTGCACTGCACACAAGGCCATTGATGAAACTTCAGCCCGATAAATCCGACACCACCATCATCAATGGCTACGGCGCAGGCTGGGTCAGCATTGGCAGCGTGGTGGCGGGTGTGCCCAGCCTAGAAAAAGTGAGTGCCAGCGTGGTCATAGGCTCGCGCGGCGAGCGACTGGACTGGGCGGGTGTGGGGTTTGATGCCTTAACTGCTGCGCATTTTGAGGCTTTGGCATCTCTTAAGCCTGAATTGGTGGTCTTTGGAAGTGGCACCAAGCTACGTTTCTCTCACCCCAGCTTACAGCGTGCCCTGATGGCCGCGCACATTGGGCTTGAAACCATGGACACGCTGGCTGCCTGCCGTACTTACAACATTTTGGCCGGTGAAGGACGGCATGTGGTAGCCGTTCTGCTGCTTAGCTAGGGCTTTAGTTTCCCCGAAACTGACAATTTTGGGTTAAAATACGAGGTTGTTCTCGGGGCAACACAACCCCGCACCTTCATACCGACAGAGAGTAGCACATGGCAGTTGTAGTCAACAAATCCCTCCCCGAGTTTGAAGCCAACGCTACCAGCGGTATCAAAGTCAGCAATATCTCGCATCTGGGTAAAGTCATGGTGCTGTATTTTTACCCCAAAGACAATACCCCCGGTTGCACCACCGAAGCCATGCAGTTTCGGGACAAATACAAAGATTTTGTTAAAGCCGGTGCCACCGTGTTTGGCGTAAGCCGCGACAACATGAAGTCGCATGACGAATTCAAACTCAAACTAGAGTTACCTTTTGAGTTGATTGCCGACACGGAGGAAAAAATGTGCCACGGATTTGGCGTGGTTAAAAATAAAATCATGTACGGCAAAAAAGTCAAGGGTATCGAGCGCAGCACCTTTTTAATTGGCGTGGACGGCATCTTGAAAGAAGAATGGCGCGGCCTCAAAGTCCCAGGCCATGTAGAAGAAGTGCTCAAAGCCGTCAAGGCGCTTAAAAAAGCCGCCTAAATACACCGCATGTTCGCAGTGTTGATTCATTAATTTGACACAATAAACGGTCAAAAGCCTGCATAATGAAGGCATGGTATCCATGCAACCAGTACCGACTCCTGATACAACTTGTCCGCGAAGCCGCCCTTTTTTGAGGCGGCTTTTTTGTTTTTAAAACAAATCATCTGAAAGAGCCTCCCCCATGCCACTGCCCACCGCTCCCTCTGCCCGCGCCAGCTTTCTAAGTACCCAAGACTATGGCACACCAGCCAAAGAGTCCACCAAACCAATGGTCAAATCGAGCGCCAGAAAACTGCGAGCAGATGATTTTGAGAGCGAGCAGTCTGTTCGGGCACTGCCCGTCTCAAAAATAAACAACACTACCCCCGCTTCTGATAAAACTGAGCCTCGTCAGCGTGTTAATAACACTTCTCGCTATAGCAATAATAGCAATTCATCGCCCAGCGCCCTCACCCAAGCACCGTTGGTCAGCCATGAAACAGCCCATCCTGTGATGGCTTTGCTACACGAACAACAAGCAGCGGTTCAAACTACCGCCCAATCGCCAGCACCTGCCAAGCAGAAAAATACCAAGCCAACAGGACCGACCAAACTTTTTGTTCTCGACACCAATGTGCTCATGCACGACCCCATGAGCCTGTTTCGGTTTGAAGAACATGATATTTTCTTGCCCATGATAGTGCTGGAGGAACTCGATGGCCACAAAAAAGGCATGACCGAGGTAGCACGTAACGCGCGCCAAGTCAGCCGCACGCTGGACGCGCTGGCAGCAGTGCAAGGGGCAGACATGGCACAGGGGCTCAAACTGGATGCCACAGGCCACCGCGGTGTCAACGGGCGGCTGTTTTTCCAAACCCAGCCGCTTAATTACACCCTGCCGATTTCTCTGCCCCAAGGCAAGGCGGACAACCAAATTTTGGGGGTAGTGGGTGCGTTGGGCGAAATGCATAAGCCGCGCGAGGTGGTCTTGGTGTCAAAAGACATCAACATGCGCGTGAAAGCCCGTGCACTGGGCCTGCCCACCGACGACTACCAAAACGACAAAACACTAGAAGACGGCGACTTGTTGTACACGGGCTCTTTGGCTTTGCCCCACCATTTTTGGGAGACACATGGCAAAGCAGTAGAAAGCTGGCAACAAAATGGCAATACGTTTTACCGCGTTGAAGGCCCGTTGGTGGCCAATTTCCTCATCAACCAATTCGTGTTTTTAGAGTCCCCCGGTGAGCCTGCGCTGTATGCGCGGGTGACAGAAATCCGTGGACGCAGCGCCGTGCTGCGCACCCTCAAAGACTACAACCACAACAAAAATGCCGTCTGGGGCGTGACCACGCGCAACCGCGAGCAAAATTTTGCCATGAACATCCTGATGGATCCTGAGGTGGATTTGGTCACTCTAGCGGGCACTGCTGGCAGTGGCAAAACACTTATGGCGCTGGCCGCAGGCCTGACCCAAGTGCTCGATGACCGCCGCTACACCGAGATCATCATGACCCGCGCGACCGTGAGCGTGGGCGAAGACATTGGCTTTTTACCTGGTACTGAGGAGGAAAAAATGGGGCCTTGGATGGGAGCACTCGACGACAATTTAGAATTTTTGACCAAAAACGACAGCAGCGGCCACGGCGCAAGCGGTACAGGCGAATGGGGCCGTGCTGCCACCAACGAGCTGGTGCGCTCCAAAATCAAGATCAAAAGCATGAACTTCATGCGTGGGCGCACTTTTTTGAACAAATACGTCATCATCGACGAAGCGCAAAATTTAACGCCCAAACAGATGAAAACCCTCATCACCCGCGCTGGGCCTGGCACCAAAATTGTGTGCATGGGCAATTTGGCCCAAATTGACACACCGTACCTGACCGAAGGTTCATCAGGCATGACCTTCGCGGTAGACAAGTTCAAAGGCTGGCCACACGGCGGGCATATTACCTTGGCGCGTGGCGAGCGGTCTAGGCTTGCAGATTTTGCCAGTGAAGTGCTTTGAGTTCCTGATTTGATAGCACGCTGTGACTATTTGACGGTGACATTGGGCTGAAATCTCTTGAATTCTGTACTTTTTTATCTTGATGATGTCTTGCTGCTCTTGAAACTTGGTGGGCATGGTCGATTGCGGATGTGGCTATGACTCCGCTCATCGCGCATATGCACATGTAGCGCGTCCAAAAGGCTGGCGCTGCATCCTTGGTTTGTCCGGCTGCCTCTGTAGCATGCGCGAGTCATCGCTACGCACAGACACATCTTCCACCGCCCTTTGACTTAGGTGGTTTATAACTTCCCTGCGCGCCAGCCAAGTCTCGGCGGAGAGCGTTGTGGGCGGGATGGAGAAATTGCCGTTCAATCCGCGCGGAACTAAAGGCAGCCAACTACTGACACATTCGCGTGACCTTGAACTGCAATTTATCCAGCACGCACACAAGGCTAGGCCGCAGCCCGCCTACTCAGCGAGAAACAAGCCGTAGCCAATACACAAGGCTAGGCTGCAGCCAACCCAATCAGAGCGCAAGACTAGAAAGGCTAAAAAGATAGCAAACTATGACCATATGACGCTGACATACGGCCAAAAATCCGTTAAATCGCCAAACGCGCCTTGGCCTCAGCGTATTCACGGCGCAGCTTGGCCACGTAGTCTGCGGTACTGCTAATTTCTTTAATCGCACCAATGCCTTGGCCGCAGCCCCAGATGTCTTTCCATGCTTTGGCGGAGTTAGCGCCCTCGCCCGTGGCAAAGTTCATTTTGCTGGGGTCGCTTTGCGGCAAATTGTCGGGGTCCATGCCTGCGGCTTTGATGCTGCCTTTGAGGTAGTTGCCATGGATGCCGGTGTAGAAATTGCTGTAGACGATGTCGTCAGAATTGCTCTGCGTGATCATTTCTTTGTAGCCGTCCACAGCGCGGGCTTCGTGCGTGGCAATGAAGGCTGAGCCAATATAGGCCAAATCTGCGCCCATGGCCTGCGCGGCCAGCACTGCGCCGCCGGTGGAAATAGCGCCACTGAGCACCACCGGGCCGTCAAACCATTCACGAATTTCTTGGATCATGGCAAATGGGCTCTTCACGCTGGCGTGGCCGCCTGCGCCTGCGGCTACTGGTATCAAACCTGTAGCACCCTTTTCAATAGCCTTGTGCGCAAACACATTGCTGATCACATCATGCAAGGTGATGCCGCCCCATGCTTTCACGCCTTGGTTCACGTCCTCGCGTGCGCCCAAGCTGGTGATGATGATGGGCACTTTGTACTTTTCGCAGACCTGCATGTCTTGCATCAAGCGGTCGTTAGACTTGTGCACGATCTGGTTGATGGCAAAGGGCGCAGCTTTGTTGTTGGGGTTTTTGGCATCGTGCGCGGCCAAGGTTTCGGTGATTTCCGCCAACCAGTCTTCCAGCTGCGCCGCAGGCCGCGCATTGAGCGCAGGCATAGAACCCACCACGCCCGCAATGCACTGGGCAATCACGAGTTTGGGGTTGCTAATGATGAAGAGTGGGCTGCCAATGACGGGGAAAGGCAGGTTTTTCAGAACTGGGGGGAGATTTGACATGCTTGTCTCTTTCTTGGGTTAAAAGGATTGGGGAGTGGATTGAAAAATTCGGGAGCGGACTGCCGGACGCAGAGGACGCAAAAGTTACGCAGAAGACGCAAAAAAATACCAAAAATAATATTGAGTGGCTCATTCATAATTTTTTTACTGATGTCAGCGTCAAATGGTCATACTTTGCTATAAATATATGAGTAATAAAAATTCAAAGTAGCGTGTTAGAAAACATTTTTTTAATTCTTCGGTATTCTTTTGCGTCTTCTGCGTAACTTTTGCGTCCTCTGCGTCCGGCAGTCCGGTATTAAAAACAGTCCAGCAATTTAAAACGCTTCCAAAGCCAACGAAGTCACCGACTCGTGGCCATCTACAATGCTGTCGCGCACGCCACCCGCTTTACACAGCATATGGTCTGCATAAAAACGGGCAGTGATGATCTTGGCTTGCATGAAGGCTGCGTCTTCACCCGCTGCCAAGCATTGTTCAGCGGCCAGTAAGGAACGGGCCATCTGCCAGCCTGCAAACACGTTGCCCGCCAGCATCAAATACGGCACGCTGCCTGCAAATACCGCGTTGGGCGATGCTTTGGTGTTGCCCACTACGAATCCGATCACATCCAGCAAGGCCAAGCGCGCAGCGCTCAGGCGCTTGGCTACGGCCAGCGCGTTGGCACTGCCGCTGGCAGCGAGTGCCTTCTCGGTAGATTCGATTTGCGCCACGATGGCTTTGGCCGTCTGGCCACCGTCACGAGATGTTTTGCGGCCCACCAAATCGTTGGCTTGAATCGCGGTAGTGCCTTCGTAGATGGTCAAAATTTTGGCATCGCGGTAATACTGCGCTGCGCCCGTTTCCTCAATAAAACCCATGCCGCCGTGCACCTGCACGCCTAGGCTGGTCACCTCAAGGCTCATTTCGGTGCTGTAGCCTTTGACCAAGGGCACCATGAACTCATAAAACGCGGCGTTTTGCTTGCGCACCTCTGCATCGGGGTGGTGGTGCGCGGCATCGTACGCAGCCGCAGCGCCTGCTGCCAAGGCGCGGCAGCCTTCGGTGTAGGCGCGCATGGTCATGAGCATGCGCTTGACATCGGGGTGGTGGATGATGGGGGCGCTGGCAGCAATCGAGCCATCCACAGGGCGGCTTTGCACGCGGTCTTT
>JANOYR010000063.1:0-11854 GCA_031428975.1 Polaromonas sp.
AGCCCTTCGACAAGCTCAGGGTGAACGGGAGGTGAGCGACTACAACCTGTATTTGCCCAGCAGCGTCTTGGTAACGGGCTACGACATCATCTTCTTTTGGGTGGCGCGCATGGTCATGATGACCAAGCATTTCACGGGGCGCGTGCCTTTCAAGCATGTGTACATCCACGGCCTCGTACGCGACAGCCAAGGCCGCAAAATGAGCAAATCTGAGGGCAATGTGCTAGACCCAGTCGATTTGATTGACGGCATATCACTCCCCCCCCTGCTCGACAAACGCACCACAGGCCTGCGCAAACCAGAAACTGCGCCCAAGGTACGCAAAGACACCGAAAAAGAGTTTCCAGAAGGCATTCCGGCTTATGGCGCTGACGCACTGCGCTTTACATTTGCGGCTTTGGCCAGTCTTGGCCGCAACATCAATTTTGACAGCAAGCGCTGTGAAGGCTACCGCAATTTTTGCAACAAACTGTGGAATGCCACCCGCTTTGTGCTGATGAACTGCGAAGGCCAAGACTGCGGCTTGTTGGAGCACAGCAAGGAGCAATGTGAAGTGGGCGGCTCAGCGCACGACTACCTGCACTTTAGCCAAGCCGACCGCTGGATCAGCTCCCAGCTGCAGCGCGTAGAGGCCGAAGTGGCTAAAGGTTTTGAAGAATACCGTTTAGACAACGTGGCCAACGTGGTCTACGATTTTGCTTGGAACGAGCTATGCGATTGGTATCTGGAAATTGCCAAAGTGCAAATTCAAACGGGAGACGACGCAGCCAAACGCGCCACCCGCCGTACGCTCATTCGCACACTTGAAACCGTGCTGCGTTTGGCGCACCCTGTCATCCCTTTCATTACTGAAGAGCTCTGGCAAAAGGTAGCCCCTGTAGCAGGCCGCGCTGGTGCAAGCATTAGCATAGCCCCTTACCCGCAAAGCCAGCCCGATAAAATCGACCCTGTCGCCGAGGCCCATGTGGCCAAGCTCAAGGCACTGGTAGATGCCTGTCGCAACCTGCGCGGTGAGATGCAAGTATCGCCTGCTACCAAACTGCCGCTGTTTGTATTTGGTGATACAGACTTCATGGCCAATGCAGCGCCGGTGCTCAAAGCGCTTGCAAAGCTAGCAGACGTGAAGGTGTTCGACACACAAGCTGCATGGCAGTCAGCGGCGCAGGCTGCGCCTACACTGGTTGTGGGCGATGCCCGCTTGTGCCTTCACATGGAAGTAGACATAGCTGCTGAGCGCATTCGCCTGCAAAAAGAAGTGACCCGACTCGAGGGTGAAATAGCCAAAGCACACACTAAACTTGGCAACACAGCATTTGTGGCAAAAGCACCTGCAGCCGTACTCGAGCAAGAGCGCAAACGACTCACTGATTTTTCAGCCACGCTTGAAAAACTACAACAGCAATTGTCTCGTCTGGCTTAAAACGCAGAGAGAATTTGCCACTAGTCTTGGGGGGGAGTCGAGTTTGAACTTGAGTCACCCCATTGCGATGCAGAAACAGCAAAATCAGGAGGGTCGAGCACCATAGGCCGACTAATAGGAGTATCACCGCCCTTGTTGGCCGCCAAAATGTCATGCAAACGATGCGCCACATACCAGCCCGCGCGAACCCTAGCCTCAGCGGTATAGGATCCAATTCTGGGTGTCATATAGAAATTTTTAGCCTGCAATAATGGCGAGTCAGGTTTTAAAAAATCTTGCTCTACTCCATCGAGTAAACACCCCTCGATGCGCCCATCTCCAAGGGCTTGGGACAGTGCGTGGGCATCAAAAACCGAGCTCCTGCTGGTCGCTACCCATTTTTGGCCAGGCTTGACCGCCGCCAACACTTTGTCGTTAATAAAACCCTTAAACCGCGATGCATAGAGCATTTGCACCGAAATAGCATCAGCACTGCTCATCATTTCAGGCAATGACACGGGTTGTACACGCAAGTTGGTCCACAAAGGCGAGGTATGGTGCAAAGCAGGGTCATAGCCAATCACCCGCGCCCCCATGGCATTGAGCAAAGCGGCCAGCGTATGCGCAGTGGGCGATAAGCCCAAAAGCCCAATCGTGCTGCCATTGACTTCACGGCCAGTGTGTACATGAAAGTCTTTTTTGCCCATCAAGGCCGATACAAAACCTCGGCGGTACATCATCATCAATGCGCCGAGCAGAAACTCAGCATTGGCACGCACATTGGCATGGTTGGCTTGCACAACACGCACTCCACGCGCACTGCATGCCTCAAGGTCGGTATTGTCGGTGCTGACATGCAGGCGGGCAACCGCCTCTAGCTTGGGGGCAAAGTCTAAAAAATCTTGGGTGACCAACACCGAGCGCGGCAGCACGATGGCACGGCAGTCGTTGGTGCTGTGCGCCAAACCGCGCAGGTCATGCGCGAGTTCAGGCCGAAAGCTCATAGAATGGCGCGTGCTGAGCCATGCCATTGCCTCGGGTATGAGGGTCTCAAGCAGTAAAATATCCAAGACTAGCCTTTCTTGCTGGTGCCGCCATGCAACCAGATTCAGAGTCAATTTTCCATCAACTTTATTGTACTTTAGCATTCCACCATGACATCTCCCGTTTCCAAGCAAAGCGTGCGCAAAGCTGTTTTTCCTGTGGCTGGTTTGGGCACTCGATTTTTGCCCGCCACCAAGGCGCAGCCCAAAGAAATGCTGCCCATAGTGGACAAACCCCTCATTCAATACGCCGTAGAAGAGGCCTATGCGGCAGGTATACGGCATATGATTTTCGTAACAGGCCGCGAAAAACGCGCCATCGAAGACCATTTCGACACGGCCAATGAGCTAGAAAATTTGCTCGAATCGCAAGCCAAACACGAGCTTCTGGCTTTGGTGCGGGCCATACAACCCAAAGGCATGGTGTGTTCGTATGTGCGCCAACCCAAAGCCTTGGGGCTAGGCCATGCCGTGCTCTGCGCGGAGCATTTGGTGGGCGACGAGCCCTTTGCCGTGTTGCTGGCCGACGATTTGATGATCGGATCGCCGCCCGTTTTGGCGCAAATGACGGCGCAATACGAAGCCTTGCACGCCAGTATGGTGGCCGTGCAAGAAGTGCCCTTGGCGCATGTCTCGCGCTATGGCATCGTTGCGGGCGAGCCAGCGGGTGACCGCCTGCTCAAACTCAGTGCTTTTGTTGAAAAACCATCTCCCGACAAAGCCCCCTCACGCCTTGGGGTGGCTGGGCGTTACGTGCTCAATGCGGGCGTTTTTGAGTGCATTAGAAGCCAGCCACGCGGTGTAGGTGGTGAGATTCAGCTCACCGATGGCATTGCGGCACTCATGCAAAAAGAAGCCGTTTACGCATACCAGTATGTCGGTAAGCGCTATGATTGTGGGAGCAAGCAAGGGTTTTTGCAAGCTACCGTTGAGCTGGCCTTGCAACACCCCGATGTTGGGGCTGAGTTTTCGGCCTATTTGGCGCAAAGGGCGTAAAGCCCCGCCATGCAGCGCGCTTTAGCGCCTGCGCATGATGTGGATAAAGTCAGTGCCCACCGTTTGCTGCTCGACCAAATCGTTGCCGGTTTGCTTGGCAAAGGCCTGAAAATCACGCACCGAACCAGCGTCTGTGGCGACTACTTTGAGCAGCTCTCCGCTGGTTAACTCGGCAAGCGCCTTTTTGGCTTTCAAAATGGGTAATGGGCAATTGAGCCCTCGGGTGTCGATTTCTTTGGCGATAAGCATGATTATTTGATGTCCTTGGGTTTAATTTTAGGGCATGTCTGACACGGCATGTACCGAGTGCTTCGGTGTTCACTGCAATGGCATCAGGAACGTTTAGGAAACTCGATGAACGGCGGCTCAATGCCCTTGGTGCGCAGCCAATCGGCCAGTGCGTAGCCCGTGCCCGCTGGCCAACATTTGATGTCTGCATAGTCATAGAGCTTGTATTCAGCCAACTCTGGCGATAAACGCACATCTCCCGATGCTTTCACATGGTAGGCAATAATGACTTGGTTCATACGCTGAAAATCATAGGCACCAATCAAGTTCACTTCGGAGCAGTCCAAGCTGGTCTCCTCTTTGACCTCACGCGCCACGCCCTCTTGTGGGCTCTCGCCCGCTTCCATAAATCCAGTGATCAAAGCAAACATTTTGCCCGGCCAAGCAGCGTTACGCGCCAACAGCACTTGGCCATCGTATTCAATCACCGCCGCCAAAACAGGGGTTGGATTGTTCCAATGCGTCCAGCCACATGCCGGACAACGCAAACGCTGTGTGGGCCCGCCGTCTTCTTGGGCAACGATCCACTCGACTGGCGTGGCGCATTGGCTGCAAAACTTAGGAACTGGAATAGTACTCATATTAAACCCTAATACTCATAATTAAATAGCAACATATTGCCATATGACGGCGACATTGGCAGTTTTCTTTAACATATTTGGTTACGCTGGGAAAACACCCGTCGACAAATAGCGATCGCCTCGGTCACACACAATGAAGGCGATGACCGCGTTTTCCACAGATAAGGCGAGCTGCTGAGCCACCCAGCAAGCGCCCGCTGCTGAAATGCCTGCAAATATGCCCTCTTCTCGCGCCATTCTTCGGCACATGTCCTCCGCATCTGCTTGGCTCACACACACCAATTGGTCTACGGCCTTGGGGTTGTAGATTTTGGGCAAATATTCGGTGGGCCATTTGCGTATGCCAGGAATGCTGGAGCCCTCTGAGGGCTGCGCACCCACGATGCGAATGGCAGGATTTTTCTCTCTCAAAAACTGCGAAACCCCTGTAATCGTGCCAGTCGTACCCATTGCGCTGACAAAATGGGTGATGGTTCCACCCGTTTGATCCCACAACTCTGGACCTGTGCTGTCGTAGTGGGCGCGGGGATTGTCTAAGTTGGCAAACTGGTCGAGCACCAAGCCTTTGCCTTCTTGTTGCATTTTGACCGCCAGATCGCGGGCGTATTCCATGCCGCCCGTTTTGGGGGTAAGAATCAACTCAGCGCCAAAGGCCTTCATGGTTTGCACCCGTTCAATGCTGAGATTTTCCGGCATGATCAAAACCATGCGCAGGCCCTTGATGGCAGCGGCCATGGCCAGCGCTATTCCCGTATTGCCCGAGGTTGCCTCAATCAGTGTGTCGCCGGGCTTGATTTCACCGCGCGCCAGTGCGTTGGCAATCATGGCCATCGCAGGGCGGTCTTTCACCGAGCCAGCAGGGTTGTTGCCCTCTAATTTACCTAAAACAACATTGTTTTTTGCCGCATTGTGTGCTGCGCCAATGCGTTGCAAGCGCACCAAAGGGGTGTTGCCAATGGCCTGTTCGATGGTGGAGAAATTCATTTTGGTGTTTTAGTTGCTAAAGATTTGATTTGTACCCCCATACTGTGCCATAATTTAGGGCTTCGCACAGTCGAAACCAGATAAATCACATCCTGCCGGAGTGGCGAAATTGGTAGACGCAGCAGACTCAAAATCTGCCGATTGAAAGATCGTGCCGGTTCGATTCCGGCCTCCGGCACCACAGCTTAACCTGTGTCAATCACTAGAAGCCCAGTAAAACACCTTGTTTCACTGGGCTTTTTTTTTGGGGTCTTGCGAAATGCTGGATTTGAGCGCATCCTTGAGGCACACCACCCTGTGTCTATCCAGCCAAGGAAATTGTATGAAAAAACCTGCTTTTGCTTTGTTTTTTTCGGCTCTGCACACCGCCGTTTTGTCTGTAGCCATCACCCTAGCCCCTGTTGACGCCCAAGCCGCTGTGAGCGCCCCAGAAGTCGCCGCCACGGGCAGCCAAGCCATGATTGACGCGCTGACACGCGCCAACGCGGGGGTGGTGGGCTTGCAAGTGACCGCAGCCGACGGCGCACGCAGCTTGTCCACGCTGGGCAAAGAGCGCAAGGGTTCGGGGGTCATTATCAATACCGAGGGCTTGATTTTGACGATTGGCTACCTTTTGCTTGAGGCCCAAAGCATCTCCATCACCACACAAGACAATAAAATCCTACCTGCCCAAACTGTTGCCTACGATTTGGCCACTGGTTTTGGCTTAGTCAAGCCGCTGCTGCCGATGCGCGGCGCAAAACCTGTCGTGTTGGGCAGTTCAGTGGGCATGAAAACTGGAGAAGCCTTGATGGCCAGCGTTGGCGCACAAGGCCAAGCCGACGGCGATGTCCACATGACCCAACTGGTGAGCAAACGGCCGTTTTCTGGCTATTGGGAGTACCACATTGACACGGCATTGTTTACCAGCCCACCGATTGCTATCAACGGCGGCAACCATTCCGGTGCGCCATTGTTCAATGCCAAAGGTGAGTTGCTGGGCATTGGCAGTTTGTTTGTGATGGATGCGCTAGGGCTGAACTTGCAATTACCGGGAAATATGTTTGTGCCAGTCGACTTGCTCAAACCTATTTTGCGCGAGCTGCAAGAAAAAGGCAGCAGCGCTGGCAGCAAGCGGCCTTGGCTGGGGCTTACCTCAAGCGAGCAAGGCGGGCGGGTTCAAATCGTTCGGGTCAACCAAGACTCCCCCGCCTCTGGCGCAGGTTTGCAACCGGGCGATGTGGTGCTGGCAGTAGACAACGCCAAAGTAGCCACACTGGAGGCGTTTTATAAAAAGCTCTGGGACCGTGCCAGCCCTGTGGCAGAAGTGACATTAACCGTATTGCAGGGCGCAGAGATCAAAACGATTGTGCTCAAACCAGTGGACCGCATGGGCACCATGCAAAAAGCCAATGGAATTTAATAAATAAATGCCAATCTCACCGTATTATGGTTATAGTTTGCTATAAAAATAGGATTTTATGAGAGCAAACCAAGCGCTGCATTGGGGTAGCGCAGCGCCACCCGCAGCTCGGTTTTGAGCCGTGTATTCACCAAACGCCGCGACTCGCCCATAAAGCTTAGCAGCACCAGTGGCAGTTGGTCTTGTGCGGTACTGCGGGGCACGCGGGGCGGTCTGGGCAGTTGGTATAAATCAGCGGCCAAGTCAAAATAGTCGCCCATTTTGAGCTGCGAGTCATCGTTTACGTTGTAGCTGCGCTGGGGTTTGCCGCGCCACAGCGCGGCGATGCTGGCGCGGGCCAAATCGTCTGCATGGATATGGTTGGTATACACATCGTCTTCGGCTCTTAAAACGGGCGTGCCTTTTTCTAGCCGCCCACGCGGTGTGCCGCCCTCGCGGTTGGGCGCATAAATGCCCGGTATGCGCAAAATACCCACCCGCAAACCTGCGCGTCCGACCAAGCGCAGCCGTTGCTCTGCATCTACGCGGCGCATGGCGCGGGGCGTGAGCGGATGCAGTGGGCGCGATTCGGGCACCCATTGCCCCGCGCAATCGCCGTATACACCGCTGGTTGAGCCATAGACCAAGGCGCTGGGCGCGGTGCGCAAGCGCAGCGCTTGCAGCAAATGTGCGGTGCGCGGATCTGTATAGCCCGTATTCGGCGGCGGTGCCATGTGCAGCACACGCTGCGCCAAACCGCTCAAGCGCGCCAAGGAGGCTCTGTCGTCCAAATTGCCGCCCAAAGGCACAATGCCCTGCGTCCGCAGGCTGGCGCGCCGCTCTGGCGAGCTGGTGAGCGCCAACACGCGCACATGGGTCGGCAGAGCGTGCGCCACCCGCAGCCCGACATCCCCGCAACCGACGATCAACACGCGGGTTCGGCGAAAACGCGAAGGCAGTGCACCCAGAGGGGATTGATTTGAAGGCAAAATCGAGGTGTTAGTAAAATATGCCTCAAGCATAACCAATAAAGCCCCGCCACATGAGGAACAGTCCATGAGTTTTCAAGTCACCGTGCAGCCAAGCGGCCGCAGTTTCAGTGTCGCCGACGGCGAAAAAATCCTAGCTGCGGGCATTGCCCAAGGCATAGGCCTGCCTTATGGCTGCAAAGACGGCGCATGCGGTTCGTGCAAATGCAAACTTGTATCGGGCACGGTCACGCTGGGCGAGCACCAAAGCAAGGCACTGTCTGAGCTGGAGCAAGCCAATGGCTTCACCCTGACCTGCTGCGCCACCCCGACCAGCGATGTGGTGCTTGAATCTCGCCAAGTGACCGAAGCGGGCGCTTTCCCCATCAAAAAAATGCCCTCGCGTGTGACGGTGCTAGAGAAAAAATCGCACGACGTGATGCTGCTGCGCTTGCAATTGCCTGCCAACGAGGTGTTCCAATACCATGCGGGGCAATATGTTGAATTCATGCTGCGCGACGGCTCACGGCGCAGTTATTCTATGGCGAACGCGCCCCACACCCAGCTGGAAACGCCCGGCGTGGAGCTGCATATCCGCCATATGCCTGGTGGCAAATTCACCGAGCATGTGTTTGGCGCTATGAAAGAAAAAGAAATTCAGCGCATTGAAGGCCCATTTGGCAGCTTTTTTCTGCGCGAGTCGGACAAACCCATGGTTTTGCTCGCATCGGGCACAGGGTTTGCGCCCATCAAAGCGCTCATAGAGCACATGCAACACATGCAGGTGAAACGCTCTGCCGTGCTCTACTGGGGCGGTCGCCGCCCAGCGGATTTGTACATGCACGAATGGGTCTTGGCGCAAGTGGCGTTAATGCCCAACTTAACTTACGTGCCCGTCATATCCGACGCATTGCCCGAAGACGCATGGACTGGGCGCACTGGCTTTGTGCACCGCGCTGTCGTGCAAGATTTTGCCGACCTGTCGGGCCACCAAGTCTATGCCTGTGGTGCGCCCATTGTGGTGGATTCTGCCAAAGCCGACTATGTGGGCCAGTGCGGCCTGCCCGAAGACGAGTTTTACGCAGATTCTTTCACCACTGAGGCCGACAAGGCCAAAACCGCCGCCTAAGTGACCGATTGGAGACGTTCAATGCTGCTTTTTAAAAAACCACAAAATACTATTAAATTAGTAGCAATATATGCCCTTTTAACGGTGACGTTGCCCGTTTTTTCTCAAAATACACTAGGTGTGGCGCAAAAGCCAATCCGTCTAATCGTTCCCTATGCTGCGGGCGGCCCGATTGATGTGACTGCGCGTGTTTTGGCCGAAAGAGTAGCGACCACGCTGGGGCCCGTTATCATAGAAAACCGTCCCGGCGCGGGCGGCAATATTGGCGCTGACGCTGTAGCCAAGGCTGCGCCCGATGGCCTAACTATTGGCATTGCCGCATTAGCCACCCACGCAATTAACCCTTGGCTTTACGCCAAAATGCCCTACAACGCCGCGCAGGACTTTGCGCCCATTACCCAAATGGTGCGCGTGCCCAATGTGCTGGTGGTCAATGCCGATACCGCCATTAAGCTCAAACTCAACACCTTAGCCGACTTGGTGCAATATGCCAAAGCCAATCCTGGGCGGCTCAACTACGGCTCGGGCGGCAACGGAAGCGGCGGCCACTTGGCTGGCGAAATGTTCAAAGCGCAGGCCGGTATATTTGCGGTGCATATCCCCTACAACGGCGGCAACCCAGCCCAATTGGCTTTGCTGTCGGGCCAAGTCGACTTTAATTTTGACAACCTTGCCACCGCAGCGCCAAACATTCGATCAGGCAAGCTCAAAGCCTTGGCGGTAACCACCGCCAAACGCAATGCGGCCTTGCCCGATGTGCCCGCTGTTGCGGAGACTTATCGGGGTTTTGAAGTGGACACTTGGTGGGGCTTGGTTGCGCCCAAAGCCACGCCTTTAGCCACTATTGACAAATACAACGCTGCATTTGTCGCCGCGCTCCAGTCAGAGCAAGCCAAATCGCGGTTTGTGGGGCTCATGGCCGAGCCCGTGCCCACTAGCAGCGCAGAATTTGGCGAACTGATGCGCAAAGAGTTGGCAAAGTACGAAAAGCCTGTCAAAGCCAGCGGCGCAAAAGTAGATTGACGGCACACCCATGCTGCATCGGAGATGCACAGCAAGTAGACTTTAAACAGGCGGCTTGAGGCTAGCAGGCTTGCTAATGGGAGGGCGCGTAGAAGGTGAGATTGAGCTGCTACCAAAGCCCCCTGATTGTCCGCTCACGGTAAGTGAACTCGGCTGCGATTCAATGGCCTTGATTTTGGCCAATACTTGGGCATTGCGCTGCTCCGCTTCCTGTGGCGTGTCTGCATGCGGCACACTGTTCGCAGTATCCACAAACTGCACGCGCCGCGCAGTACCGTCGGCCATTTGACGCAAGCGCGTGGTCAGCGCCTCCATCACCGCCGTTGTTTTGTGCGCTCCCAACGCCGAATGCCAAATCGCAGCCTGAACGTCAAACAGGTTCGGATCCCCAATTTTTTCGCTCGAGCGCATGCACTCGGACAACACCTTGCCACACAATGCAGCGAGCGACTCGCGCGTTACAGGCCCTTCGACCAAAATAAGGAAGTGGTCATCGCTGTGTCTGGCTGCGGTGTCGATATCGCGCATTAAGCGCTGCAAAATCAGCCCAAAGCGGGTTAACACCGCGCCCCGCTGCTCAGTATCTAGTTTGGCAAGTTTGTCATGAAAATGCAACCACCGCAGCATGATGACACCGCAGCCAACCTCAAAACGGGCCGCGCGTTTGAGCACCAGCGGCAACCTTGCCTGCCCAATGCGTGCGTGGCTCAGGCCGGTAGCTGCGTCAAAGCTTTCTAGCGCAGCCATGCGCTCTTCTGCAAGTGCGCCAGCGCGGCCACGCCAAATCAAAGCCGAAAAAATCCACAGCAAGCCCAGCACCGCAGAAAACAACCCGACTGCTTGCGCAAACTCTACTTGCGCGACCCAGCCAAAGTTGTAGGCCAGACGCGCCAACGCAGCCAAGCCAATCGGCAGTAAACCCACCAGCAACCAAACATTCCAGCGGTTGCCGCGCAGCGTCATCCAGACCAAAGAACATAAAATAATGGCGACACTGAGCACGACCCAGCTGTTGCGCAGGGTACTGGTAGTCAAGGCAGTTGTGGCCAGCGCCAACAGCGCCATCGCTATGTTTCCCGCTGTGGCCACACACAGCATGCGGTAAACCCACCGATTGACATCACGCGCGTAGCTGGCCTGCGCACAAAACCATGCGGCACTTGCCAACGTAAGGTAGGGCACCACCCACATCATCACCGCGTTGAGGTATTGGCTACTGGGCCATACCCTCCAACCGCCATAGCCCATCAACACCAGTTGGCTCGACATCAAACCCACGACAAAGAGCCCAAACCATACAAACACCATGCTTGTCATGAGCCAATACGCCACCACGCTCAAAATAACCAACAGGCCAAATATGCCGATGATCAGGCCCAGCAATATGCCCACTCGGGCTGCTCCCTCTATGTAGTCCACTGCCGAGACCAATTGGGGACGCTCTGTGACTGCTTGCCCGTTTTCTAAGCGCAGGTAATACACCCGCAATTGCTCCGTCGATGTATAAATTGAAAAACTAGGCAGTCGGCTGCGCACAGGCCACAGCGCTGGGGCTATGTCCAAGCCCGCTGCGGATGCATTCCATCGCCCAGCAGCATCGCGCATATACAAGCTGGCTTTTGAAAGCGAGATTCTGGGAATTCGCACAAACCATTCTTGTGGGGATGCTGTGGGTGGGGTGGAAAAGCGCACCCAAACCTCATGGGTGTCTGATGTGGGAACGCCCGATCCGGTTTTATAAGGCTGAAAACTCCACTTCTGGGGCTCTGCTAAGAAGGCGTCGGGGCTTGCTACCATCCCCTTGGGTACGGCCACCCACTCAAGCGGTGAGGCTAGCTTCAGAGAGGCTGCATCTGCGTAGGGGCGGTCAAAGTCCTGCGCCCATGCGGCAGCAGTGACCAAAGTCCACAGTAATATCCAAAATGCACGCAATGCAATGCTCCAACGATGCTTGTGTACGTAAGGTACACCAGAGCGCGGCGCAGGTTTTAGAACCTGCCAACAAATACCATTTAAACCCCATTAAATGTGCGTTTTGTCACAATGCGTTTGCTTTTACACC
>JANOYR010000064.1:0-2852 GCA_031428975.1 Polaromonas sp.
CAAATAGCTTACCTAATACTGGGAATTCGCCCAAGCCCGGCACCCGAGCACCCGAACGGCGGTCCTCGTCTTGAATCAGTCCTGCCAAAACTTCAGTTTCACCATCACGCAGGCGCAGCGTGGTAGCTACGCTACGGCGGCCTATGCGGTAAGCCAACACATCTTGGTTACTACCCGTCCTAACCTCACTGACGATGCTGCTGACCTCCAAATTGACTTTAATTGAGACATCGTCGCTCAACTGCACAGAAGGCTCTACATCCAGTTGCAGACCCACGTCTAGATAATTTACATTTTGGGACACGGCGTTGTTTGATCCCGACGAAGTAGTAGTTACCACGGGTACCCGGTCACCAATATGAATCTTGGCTTTTTCGCGGTTTTTTACACGAATTCTGGGGTTGGCCAACACATTGGTCGATGAGTCTGATTGTTTAAGATTAAGAATCAAACCGGGGTCATTGATACTCATCCGCACAAGCCCCGAACTCCGGTTGCGCCATTCGTTCCACGCCAGCTGACCGGGTACTGGCGTTGCATTGGCAACACCGCTAGCCCCACCCACTACAGAAAAACTCACCTGATCGGGCCATTTAATACCTATGTCTTGAATTTTGTCGGTAGCCACCTCTACGACCTCAACCTCGAGCAATAACTCAGGTTCAGCCAAGTCTTGTAATTTAATCAAACGCTCGGCCAAGGCTATGCCGTCTGGCGTGTCGCGCATGATGAGTAAATTTAGCTTTTCATCGTAAAAAAGATTCTTGGGTTTGACAAAATCAGCAATCAATCTTTGCGTGTTTTTGCCATCTGCGTTGGTCAAATAAAAACTGCGAACCGCTAATTGTTGGTATTCACGATTTTTTGCTGGTGAGTTGGGGTAAATCATCACCGTGCTTTCGTTCACCACATGTTGGGCAAGTTGGTTGGCGCGCAGCAGCAATTTGAGCGCGTCTTCGGCCTTAATTTCTCGGGTTTGAATGGTTGCTTTAATATCTCGCTTGACATCCGAATCAAAAACAAAATTGATCCCTGCTGTGCGCCCTAGTACCTCCACGATGGCACGCAAACTTGCGTCTTGGAAATCAAGCGATACTTTTTTTGCAAAACGTGTTTCCAACTCTAATGACTGAGCACCCCATGCAGTGGGCGGTGCCATCTCGTCAACACGCCTATATAGCGTGCGCAATTGCGTATTCGATGGGTACTCTTTAAGAAGCAGAGCAACAGCATCTCTGAGTTGCTCAGGCTTTGCCGTCTCAAGGCCAGCCTCAATATTGCGAATTTTGAGTTGCAATGCGGCATCGCGGCGAACAGATTCGGACACGGTGATAGCTCTAGCATTGCCCAGGTCAAAACTCAAAACTTCTGCAATTGTATTTTCAGCCTGAGGAAATTGTCCAATTTGCCGGAGTGACTCAGCGCGCGCTATTTGTACTGACAGGCTTGTCTCACGTTTTCGAGCAAAATGTGCGCGCAATTGCGCATCGGATGGATTAGCTTGCACAGCTACACGCAACTTTTCAAGCCCCATGCGCCATTGACCCGACTCAAACAATGCATCAGCATTGTCAACAGCAGGATTGGTTTGGCAGGCGCTTAAACCAATGATCAAGATTGCTAAGCACAATTTATTAATGGGATGTTTCAATTTAAACCCCTTTGGCGGCTGCGTTTGACTGCATATTGCCCTTGTGCTGACGCCACATAATGATTTGAACTCTAAAGTTAACGGTGCCATTGGGCTTAGTGCCATCAGAGCTTACTGATATAGACTCTACAGCAAAAAAGCGGGGCGAGCGCGTGACCAATTTAACAAAGTTTTTTAAGGCAGCGTAGCTACCAACTGCTGATACATTTAATCGCGTTTCAACCAAGTCTGGGAGCAATTGCAAAGGAGTGCTGGTTTGTGATTGTTCAATACGGATCGCATTGCTTCGCGCTATTTCGTATAACTCTTTGATTGCTTCGGAGTCAGAATGGTCCAAGGAGAATTGCGCGCTTAAAGACCGGATGCCAACATCCATAGACGGGCTGCTTGGCTCTGGCTTTTGACTCAACCGTGTTTGACGCACAAGCTTCTCATATTTTGTGTGCGTTTCCATCACACTGGGGGTCAACATCCCCCAAACAATAGCCGCTGAAAATAGACTCACCAAGCCAAGTATTGCGGCTAAGCCAAGACGGTTGACGATAGAAGCGATTGCAGTCTGCATATTACTTGTGTCCCTGGGCGCCAAATTGCAAACCAATTAAGGCTTTGGCACCAGCAAGCGTATCTTTGTCGGGTGCAAGCTGCTGCTGCGAGATCAAACGCGGCTTAGTCTCAGGCATGTTTTTTTCGAGTAGATTGATAAAATCAAAAATTGCGCTGCTGCTGGTAGCTTCTAGGCTGATTTTTAAGAGCCCCGTACCTGCATCGTGCGACATGTCGAGAATGCGCGTGCTTGGCAAACTTGACGCCTCCAAAGCATCAAAAATTTGCTTCCACGAAAAACCGATCAGTGCGCCAATGCGTTGCTCGGTTTTACCGGTCATGCCATCATATTTTGTCGAGGATTTAGGAACAGGTATGCGTTTGGCAAGTTGCCTTTGCTCCAATTGCAGGGCATCAACTTTTCTAACGCTAGTCCAATACTCAAACAAAGAAGCACAGCATAACAGTGCCGCAAAAAAACAAAATGCCCATGCCCACTTTGAGGTCTGGTTGCGAAACGGCATCTGAAAATCGACATACAAAGGCTGACCGTTCTGCGCACCCATGGGCAGTGCCGGCTGTATGGACACCAAATGGGTTGAAAAGCAATCACGCAACAGGCTTAGTAACTCACTGCGCGCTACGTAAGCATTGG
>JANOYR010000065.1:0-5570 GCA_031428975.1 Polaromonas sp.
CGTACTGAAGTTGAAAGTCACGCATGGACAGGCCGTTTTGGAATTGGATACGATTCATTGCCATGGGGAGTCCTTAAAGTAACTGATAATAAATACAGTATACTCTTGAGTCGCCGTCTGAGGCAAGTAACTAATCAGGAACGGTTTTGAATAAACTTGACTTGTCAAATTCTTGGCTGTTGCGGCATTTGGTGTGTGTTCGATAGGGAAAGGAATCGACTTTGTCTGCCTGACTTGACGAAAAAACAAGCGTATAGCCTGTGCGGGTTTCATTCCGAGGTCGTTTAAAACGGCGAAGGTTTCAGCTTTCTCGGCTTCATCGATCCGAAATTGGTACATGGTTGAGGTAGTCACTTGCATATCTCCAAACGGCAAAATAATGTGTAGTGACATTAATCAGCGCCAGTCACAATAGCCAATACCCGTCTGCGGTATCAAAATCTCATACTCGGCATAGCCGTACTAGCAAATTGGTGTCCATGACAACAAGGCATTGGGTTTTACGCAATCCAAGGGTTTTTACGGATACAGAAAACCAAAAAATGCCTTAAATTAGTTTTTAAATATAACTTAATTTTTACCATTCGTCCACATGGCTGCCAATATCAACCCTAGCACTTCCCCTAATTTAACCGACTTGTCCATCGAGATGGTGGGCGCTGTGGCGCTCGTTACATTGCGCCGCCCGCAAAAACGCAATGCGCTCAACGACGACTTGGTTTTGGGCCTTGAATACTGCTTTACCCACCTGCCCGAGGGCACCCGCGCTGCCGTAATCGCGGGCGCAGGCGAGCATTTTTGCGCAGGACTTGACTTGAGCGAGCTGCAAGAGCGCAGCATGGTCGATGGCCTGCACCACTCGCGCATGTGGCATCGGGCATTCAATGCCATTGAAAAAGGCGGCGTGCCGGTGGTGGCTGCCCTGCACGGTGCGGTAGTGGGCGGGGGCATGGAGCTGGCCAGCAGCTGCCACATTCGGGTGGCCGATGAAAGCGCGTTTTTTGCCTTCCCAGAGGGCTCACGCGGTATTTTTGTGGGCGGCGGCGGCTCGGTGCGTGCCCCCAAGCTCATTGGCGAGCACCGCATGATGGACATGATGCTGACGGGCCGCGTTTACAAAGCCGCCGAGGCGGTGCCAATTGGTTTTGCGCAGTATTTAGTGGCCACGGGCACGGCGCAGGCAAAGGCCATGGAGCTGGCCACCCGCATTGCCACCAATGCCCCCATGACCAATTACGCCCTGATGCACGCCCTGCCCCGCATTGCCGAGCAGGCGGCAGACCACGGCTTTTTTACCGAAGCCCTAATGGCCAGCATGGTGGAGACCGCGCCCGAAGCACAGCAGCGGGTG
Organism: Polaromonas sp.; assembly: GCA_031428975.1. GTDB lineage: Bacteria > Pseudomonadota > Gammaproteobacteria > Burkholderiales > Burkholderiaceae_C > JAAFIP01. The sequence continues at coordinate 1,352 of JANOYR010000065.1, forward strand.
AAAGACTTTTTAGAAGGCCGCGGTGCCAAGGTTAAGGCAGGTTGAGATGACCCAAGCCCCCCCCACTTTTCGTCCTTTTGAATTTGGCATCACCCGCGCGGTGATCACCAAGAGTGGTGACCACCAGTCAAACCACCAGTATTTGTCAGCCGAGCAAAGCCTAGGCGATTACCCCCGGCGCATGACCGACAAGCTGCTGCACTGGGCGGCAGCCGCACCAGAGCGCACCCTTTACGCACGGCGCGAGCCCGCGCTAGGCGGCAATTGGCGGCATTTGAGCTTTGCGCAGGCGCTGCAATCGGCCCGCAGCATTGGCCAAGCTCTGCTCGACAGGGGGCTGAGCGCCGAGCGCCCTTTGGTGATTTTGAGCGAAAACAGCTTAGAACATGCCCAGCTGGCCTTGGGCGCTATGCTGGTGGGCGTGCCCTTTTGTGCGGTGTCGCCCGCCTACAGCTTGGTGAGCCAAGATTTTGACAAACTGCGCCATGTGCTGGACACGCTCACGCCCGGTTTGGTCTACGCCGCCGACTGGAAGCGCTATGGCCGCGCCATGCAAGCCACTTTGGCTGCTGGCACAGAGGTGATTTTGGATGCGGTAAGTCCTATTTCAATAGCAAACTATGACGATATCACGCTGACATTGACCAATTTTGCTGATATTTTGGCTACAGTGCCTAGCCCCGCTGTTGATGCGGCCATGCAGGCCACGGGTCCAGACACGGTGGTGAAGTTTTTGTTTACCAGCGGCTCCACCAAGCTGCCCAAGGCGGTTGTCAACACCCAGCGCATGATTTGCTCTAACCAGCAGCAAATGCGCCAGTCGATGCCCAATATTACCCAAGAACCCTTGGTGTTGATGGACTGGATGCCCTGGAACCATACCGCTGGCGGTAACCACAACTTCTTCATGGCCGTTTTCAACGGCGGCACGCTCTATATTGACGACGGCAAACCCACGCCTGCTTTGTTGCCCGAAACCCTGCGCAACCTGCGCGAGATTGCGCCCACTTGGTACTTTAACGTGCCCGTGGGTTTTGAGGCCATTGCCCAAGCCATGACGCAAGACTTGGCGCTGCGACGCAACTTTTTCTCGCGTATTGGGCAGTTGTTTTATGCGGGTGCGTCGTTGGCGCAGCCTATTTGGGACAGCCTATACGCCAGCGCCGAAGCCGAAATTGGCCAGCGCGTGGTCATGACAGCGGGGCTGGGCATGACCGAATCTGGACCTTTTGGCTTATTTGTCACGACGCCGCACTCTAAAGCTGGCGATCTAGGCCTGCCTGCGGCTGGTCTAGAGCTCAAGCTCGTGCCCATGGGCGACAAAACCGAGGTGCGCTACCGCGGCCCCAACATCACCCCCGGCTACTGGCGCAACCCAGAAGCCACGGCGGAGAGCTTTGACGAAGAGGGCTTTTTTTGCACGGGCGACGCGGTGCTGTGGATCGACCCTAGCGACATCCACCAAGGCCTGCGCTTTGATGGCCGCATTGCCGAAGACTTCAAGCTCTCAACAGGCACATTTGTCAGTGTAGGCCCCATGCGGGCCAAAATGATCGCCGCTGGCGCCCCCTACATTGCCGACGTGGTCATCACCGGGCTAGACCGCAAAGAGGTGGGCGCACTGGTCTTGCCTGCGCTCGGTCCGTGTAAAAAGCTGTGCGGCTTAGACAGCAGCGCTACTATGCAAGATATAGCAAACAATGACCATATGGCGGCGACAATGGCCAAAATACTTCAAACCATGGCATTGACTTCGACCGGTTCGGCCACGCGCATTACCCGCGCCGTGGTCATGGCCGAACCACCCAGCATCGACAAAGGCGAGGTCACCGACAAAGGCAGTATCAACCAACGCGCCGTGCTTAAATGCCGCGACGCTTTGGTGCAAGCGCTGTATGCGGGCACAGCGCCCAATATGGTTCTTTTGTCGGCTTAGCGGGTTGCCCGCCTGTACAAGCCCTCTCTTTTGCGTTATTTTCAGCCCACTTTATCCCTTTTTTACCAGGAGCTTCCACCATGTTACGCCGTCAATTCACCCAATCCGCTGCAGCGGCCACCTTGCTGGGGGCATTGCCAACAGCTTTTGCCCAAAGCAAAAACCGCATCGAAACCCTGCGCATCGTGGTCGGCTTTCCGCCCGGCGGCACCACCGATGCTTTTGCACGTCGAGTTGGCGAGAAGCTGCGCGGCCTGTATGCCGAAAACGTCATCATCGACAACAAACCGGGCGCCGGCGGCCAACTGGGCGTGATGACACTTAAGTCTGCGCCCACAGACGGCAGTGTCATGCTCTACACGCCAGCGTCCATGCTCACCATTTACCCGCACTCGTATTCCAAGCTGGCTTACAAACAGTCAGATGTGACGCCCGTGAGCATTGGACACTCCACCGACCACGCCTTGGTGGTCGGCCCCATGGTGCCTGAATCAGTCACCAACCTCAAGCAATTCATCACCTGGGCGCAGGCCAACCCCGACAAAGTCAGCATCGGCAACCCCGGCGCGGGCTCCATGCCCCACCTTTTGGCAGGGCGTTTTGCAGTTTTGGCCAAATTCCAAATCACCAATGTGCCGTTCCCGGGCTCAGGTCCGGGCATCCCGCAGGTTTTAGGTGGGCAGATTGCTGGCATGTCATCGCCACTGGGTGACTGGGTGCAGCATGTTAAAGGAGGCAAAGTGCGTATTTTGGCCACCTCGGGGCTCACACGCTCACCCTTTGTGTCCAACGTGGGCACTTATGCAGAGCAAGGCTTTGGCGAATTGATCGTGCGCGAATGGTTTGGCTTCTTCCTGCCCAGTGGTGCTAGCCAAGCCGTGCGCGACAAAGCGTCGCTGGCGCTGCGTGCTGCACTGAGCCAGCCCGATGTGACAGCGGCCATGATCCCACTGGCCGCCCACGTCGAGCCATCCACACAAGCCGAGCACGCCAAGCGACTGAGCGCGGACTCCGCAATGGCCGCTAAATTGGTGGCTGCACTGGGCTTCAAAGCAGACTCCTAAGCCCTGCACTTTTTGATATTCACTTGTATTTTTAAGGGAAAATATGCAATGTCACCGTCAAATGGTCTTAGTGCGCTATATAAAATATAGCAAAACTTACTTGAATTTGACGTTGCTTGCAGGCCTTGGAATGGGTTTAAGTCTTGGCATCAGCGGCTGCACCACCGCTTTGCCATCGTTGCCACAAGCAACAGCGGCTGTGGCTGCGCCGCCTGTTGATTGCTCGCTGTTAGCCGTAGCTTTTGTCGCTGAAAAAATCAGCCAAGGCGTGACCATTAGCGCAGCAGAATCTGTGCCTGCAGGCCTCACGGTCAGCGGCATGGCCTCGGCCTACCCTATGCCCGCCCACTGCAAAATCAGCGCCAAAATGAGCGAGCGCACTGGCCTTGACGGCAAAGCCTATGCCATAGGCTTTGAAATGCGCCTGCCCACCAACTGGTCGGGCCGCTTTTTGCTGCAAGCCAATGGCGGTAATGACGGTGTCGTCGTGCCCGCTTTTGGCAACGTGGTCACCGCAGGTGCCACCACCAATGCCCTGATGCAAGGCTTTGCCGTGGTGTCGAGCGACGCGGGCCACAGCCCAGTGCCTGCCGCAACTGCGGGGCTCGTGGGTGGCAATTTGTTTGGCCTAGACCCGCAAGCGCGCCTAGACTACGGCTACATGGCCGTCGGTGCGCTCACACCAGTGGCCAAGCAATTGGTGCACACGTATTACGGCAAGCCTGCCAATAAATCGTACATGATGGGCTGCTCCAACGGCGGCCGCCACGGCATGGTGGCCGCCAGCCGCTATGCCGACCAATACGATGGTATTTTGGCGGGTAACCCAGGCTTTAATTTACCCAAAGCAGCGGTGCAACACGCATGGGACATTCAGGCCTTTTCATCGGTCAACCCAGACATCAAAGCAGCCTTTCCGCCTGCTGACATGCAGCTGCTTGCCGCCAAAATCCTTGAAAAATGCGACGCTTTAGACGGCTTGGCTGATGGCATCGTGGACAACCGCGCCGCTTGCCAAAAAGCCTTTGATATCAAGGCCTTGCAATGCAGTAGCAACAAAAACGCGCAATGCCTAAGTGCCCCACAAGTCAACGCTCTGACCAAGGTCTTTGCTGGGCCCGTCAACAGCAAGGGCGACAAACTCTACAGCGACTGGCCTTGGGATGCTGGCGTGGGCGCATCCGCCATCGGTTTTGGCGCGTGGCGTGCTTGGAAACTA
>JANOYR010000066.1:0-21257 GCA_031428975.1 Polaromonas sp.
GAAAAATCCATTTACAGCACGTAGCAATCTATTAGAGGGCTTAAAAAGCTCTCGCATACCAGCACCGCCATGCAGATGAACGACCATGCGTTGCAGTTTATTGAAACATGCAAGATATATGAGAATATCTTTAAGATTTCCCGCAATCGATTCTGAAATGGTGAAGTAAACAAGATCAGCAGATCGACTTTTTAACCATGCCTGCCAAATATATAAAAAAACTTCACGTACCCGTCCAAAAGAATCAAAGCCTGAGTAAAAATTGCGCTTACTCATATCAATGACACTAACGCCATATGCTTTTATGAGTTCATCAAGAAGTACTTTGCATGCCAGTGATTGACCGGTTATCGGCATCGGTAGAGCCGCAATAAATAAAATGGACATCGTTTACTTTTTCTTTGGTGCAAATAGCTAATGAAAGTAGTGCTACTTTTTTTCTTTTTTCAGCACCCAAAAACCAGAAGTTGGTCGAAATTTATGGTGCAGTTTAGTTGCATGGTAACGAAGATTCCAGATAAAAATCCAAGATAAAATTGCATCTATCCAGGTTAGAAAGGCGGAGTTGAATACATCCTTGCGAAATAATCTAAATACTCGAACAGCTGCGGGAAAGTCTACATAGTTTTCCCGATGTATAGAAAACCCAGCAGACAGAAGCATCTTGCGCATGATTTTCACTGGGATACCTCTTTCATGCTTGGTTAAATTGGGACGCGGATACGTCCAATCCCCCATGGATACAATCGGCTCTCTTAGCAAAAAATAACCGTCAACCTTGAGAACACGCTCTATTTCCGTAAGCGTGTAACTTACATTCGGAATATGATGCAACACACCAAAACAAACCACCAGATCTTGCGATGCGTCTGGCAGATTAATTTGACCTCTCAATAGTGGTTTGCAATATGTTACAGGTACATTTGCGATATTTGTAGAGTCAAATGCGCTTGACGGATCCAAAATTGTAATCGACGAACTCTGAGCGGCAATTGGAGTTAGTTCATCACCATATGCACTCCCAACGCCTAAAATATGTTCGAAGCGTCGTTTGGGCAAGTGTCGATAGCCATGAATCCAATTGAGTGCGTGATAGCCATATACGTAGGTCGACCGATCGCTTGCTCCCAGATTAGCATAAGCCTCTTTCTCATCTTCATACCATTGATCTATTTCATCAAGGCTTAAATCGTCGCCATACAGTTCCACACCGTTAAGATAAGAGTTAAGTATCATATTTACTCCATTTGAATTGGTTCTTATTAAAATAAAGTCTTGCGCAGTAAGGCAAAAGAGATTTCCTTATCGGTAATCCTCAAATCTAATCTGCCAGTCGACGCTATCGTGTATTCGAAGCCCGAGCGTCAACAGCACGTTGTAATACTTTTGTAAATTGCTTCGCTATAGGCACATAGTCGTAATTTTGTAATACATGATTTCGAGCATTTGACCTGATTTTTTCGTACCAGTCCAATGGGAGTGTTGAGATATACAAAATCTTGCTTCTGAAATCCTCCTCGTTCGCCGGTTCAAAGAGAAATGCATTTTCAAATGATGCTCGTTGGCTGTTTATTTCATTTTCCTCAAAAAGAATGGGTAAACCGCAAGATTGAGCTTCAAAAAAGCTCATGCTACATTGACGTGGAAAAACGGCTAAGTCTGCAGACTGGTAGTATTGTGCTAAATCAAAGTATCGTTGAGTAGGAAGTCGAATAATCCTGTTTTCTGAGTTTTGAAACACTCTCTCTATCTCAGCCCCATATTCTCCATCACTGCTGCCAATTACCATGAATACTATTGGTCGAGAAGTTGTCGTGGCGAGTTTTTCCTTGATTGCTTTTGATAGGAACTCCCCCCCTTTTGTTGCGTCTAACTTACCAGCATATAAAACAAGAAACGCATTCTCATCAATGCTAAACCTATTTCTGATAGTGCTCCTTACTTCTTTACTTGGACTGAAATAAGCAGTGTCGGTACCAAACGATAGCAAATCTGTATGAGCCAATGGTATGCCAAGACATTTTTGTACGTAGTCACTGTCCACGACCCGTATCAGTGGTATTTTATTCCGCAATATTATGGGTGTAATGAAGTAACGGTAGAGTATTCGAAAGTATTTTCGGAAGCGGTTTAGTGATGCCATTTCTAGCATGTGACAATCCAGCACAATTGGATATTTGAGCCACCTAGAGAGCAAAATAAAAAGTATGCCGGTAAGTGTATCCTCACCGTGAACAAAAACCACATCTGGATTGAGCTTCGAAACAGTTTTGAATAAGCTGAGGTGAAAAATTGCTCGGCCACTATAGTAACCAAGTAGCGGAACACGCAAGATTTTTACACCTGTCTCTATCTCGAAAGCTAAATCCTTTTGAGGAATGTTATCTTTACCGAAGAAAGCAGTGAGGAAAGATGGCATCTTGTCAAGTTCAGCCGTTACAACGGTAACTGAATGCCCGTCGGCTTGCTGTAGTCTAGAAAGCAAATTAACTTGATAGCCGGCATCAGGATGAATAAAATCTTCGACGTGTACTATTTTCATGAAATATATTTTTTGAATGCGGATACTAAAGATGTAGATGTAGATGTAGATGTAGATATTTCAATATTGCGGTAATGCGAATAGCGTACCTACGAAAGATAGCTTTGCTTTATCCACGGCTCATCCTAAGAATGAAAGCAGTTAATATACCTCCCCCGGATAGAAGCGCAACAGAAAGTGGCACATTTAAAAGTGCAAGCCAAAAACCAATATACCAAAGGACAACAAATTCTGTCGTATATCCTCTGGCGCAGCGATTAATCATATAAAAAGCAAGACATACTGCTGCTGTTGCAATAGGCACACCAGTCATGCCCCATGCGGCAAAAGCATCGCTTGCCCAAAAATTTGCGTTGAAATTAGCTTCGATCGAACCACTGTATTCCTGGCCAATAAGTTGTCCTAATGAATATTCACCATACGGGTAAGACTGTGTCAGTGCATTGATAGGTCCAATATGTGAATAGTATGTGTACCCGTTAGCGCTGAAATATTCGTGGTAAGCCGACATAGTCCAGCCTCCAGTTGCAAGTATGCGTATTAAGACGACGGACTTTGCTACAAATAACAAGCCTTCGTCAGGGAGAAAAAAAATGCATATTAAGATGCCAACTGTTGGAATCACTAATAGGCGGTACAAAAAGTCTTTACTGGATCCAAAGCAGATGTGCACACCATACATAATGCCCCCCATAAGAAGTGATGCTTTTGCGCCAGTTGCCATGTAAATCAGCAGGCTGCCAAACAAGCCTATCGCTATGCTGCGAGAGTCTTTTCGTAATATTCCATATGCAAAGTAAAAGGGTATGAAGCAATAGGAAAGCCACGACGTTAAATAGTTCACAAAAGCCCCTTTGTCTACTCGACTTGAATCGGCTCTTAGATCATATACATCTTCGAATGATACGAGTCTCATATGCTCATAGTAATTGAGCACGAATATTGAGCCAGAAATTAAAGTCAACATGAACATGACTTTCTTCAGGTGACTTAAATTCTGTGGTGCATTGTTACTAGTTTTTCCCCCACCGTATCTAGCTGCATGGAAGAGTACAGTCATGCTAGCAGCCACGCTTGTCTGTAAGTAGGCTAATTCAGAAGGCGATTGACTCCAATTGAAAAGTAATATGAGCTGTGCTGGCACATAGCAGAGCGCATAAATAAATGCTGACCCAAATGCAGCTGGTTGCATCGAGGAACGGTATCCTATAACTGGTACTGCAATAAGCAAATAAGCGAACACCAAACTTAAGTCTGAAGGTGGAAAATATAGATACCCCGCGTACTCAAAAAGTGGATTGATATATTCAATGTATGCGAACTGAAAGGCGGCGCCTAGAGCAATGGATGCTAGCAACAGTCTATACATTGCGTATATCCTTAAGCGTAGAAATGTGATTGAGCTTGCAGCATCGATATGCAAAACAGATCAAAGCAAATGACGATATTAAAGTGAGGACAGATGCAAATAAAACTGCTTGTTTCATATTGCCATTCAAGCCTCCAATGATGATTGCGATTATGGGTAAGCCAGTCGCTAGAGATTGAATGATAAGGCCCAGCCGCACATAACCTGTGGCCACAAAAACATAGTGAAATGGCAGAGATATGAATTGGGCGAATACGCCAATGCATATGTAACGCGCCAATACGCCCGACTCACGGTATGCCTCTCCTAGAATTAATGCAAACAGTGATGATACAACTAAGAAAAAAATGCTAAAGATAGGCAGTGCTACAAGTATCAATTTGAGCAATGTGCAGGTAAAGAAACTTACGGTCTCAATACCTCGTTTTTGACGCGACACAAACTCGGCTCGAAAAGCCTCAGCAATTGCTCCGCCAATCAAAGCGCTTGGGGTCATCAAAAAGCGATTGGCTATTGCGTAGTAACCTACTTCTTGCAAAGTGAACATTGATTGGAAAATAAATGGTGAAAGATTTACCCCCAATGTAGCCAATAAAGAGGAGGGCAGTACATAAGTGGGAAAACGCTTGAACTCTATAGCCGTAGCTTTTAATGTCGAAAAAAATACTGGGAAACCATGCCAGATTGAAGCATATGTGCGCAAAAATTTGAACGATAAATAAATTAGCGCAGACGCTAAACCGCAAACGAAACCAATCACGAGGCTACCAAAGAAACTTGTAGTTGCGATAGCAATCAGTATACTAATGGTCACGTTAGTCAATGAGTTGATGACCTGACTCCGTGCGTATCGACGATAGTCACTTGCGCGTGCAGACCATTGCTGCATGCACGTGTAGGCAGCCCCCATAATTGTGCAGATTGGCAACAATAGAAAGTACCATTGCAGTGAATTATCAACAAAAAGATAATAGATGCAGAGAGCTATCAGTAAAACGGTAGACAGTAGCAACGAAATTGATAGCGTTAGAACAGTAAGTTCAGTTGCTTTACTATCGTCGCTCGGCAATATGATCGACAAATCGTATTTAAGTGTGATCAATCCTACGCATATAGCGTAAGCGGCAGCAAAAACAGCGAGCAACCCAAATTGATCTGGACTATAAAGTCGAGTCAAAAGCGGCGTAGCTCCTATCACAATCGCTTGACTTAAAATTGAACCTGAAGCAATTCGTAGGATGTTTCGCTTAAAAGCTGAGGCGGACTCAATAATGCGTCCCTACCTTTCTAGCAAGTAAATTGAAGGAGAAAATTCGCAAAAAATGCTAGATCAGTACTTCTAATCATAGTGCAGCACACATTGCATTGAGAATTTTCTCGGCTGCATCGCCGCTTCCATATGGATTAATGTCCAATTTTTTTAGTCGAGCATGCTCTTCTATACCATTAGCAATTTTCGACGCATCGCTGCCAACCAAAATATTCCATCCCGCAGTTACCGTTTCTATCCATTCAGTTTCTTCGCGTGTAGTGATGCAAGGGGTTCGGTAAAAGAATGCCTCTTTTTGTACGCCGCCAGAGTCAGTAACGATGAAGGCAGCATTTTTTTCGAGTGTAAGCATTTTCAAATAAGAAACGGGTTCAATTAACGAAACATTACCAACCATTTCTAGTAACCGAAATTTTTCAATTTTCCCTCTAGTCCGAGGGTGCAAAGGTAGAATTACTGGCATCGTTTTTGCTATGCTTGCAAGCCCTTGAATAATTCCAGAAAGCTTTTCTGGATCATCTGTGTTTTCTGCGCGATGGCATGTAGCAAGTACAAAGTTTTTGGTTGTCAATCCATATTTCAATAGTTCCGTCGTCCGTCGGTTTGGGGTAACAGAATAATGCAAAGCAACGTCATACATTACATCTCCAACCTGATGAATCCCATTGGTCAAACCTTCCTTGGCAAGGTTTGAAACTGCTTCAGAGGTCGGACAAAGCAGTAAAGTAGATAACCTATCAGAGACAATTCGGTTTACTTCCTCTGGCATACGCATGTTGTATGAGCGCAAACCCGCCTCTACGTGTGCAACGGGGATATGCAACTTTGCTGCTGCCAGTGCCGCAGCTAAAGTAGAGTTGGTGTCACCGTATATTAAAACCCAATCGGGTTTTTCTTCTATTAATATGCTCTCCAAACCCTCCAACATTCTTCCAGTCATTGCACCATGTAATCCGCCGGATATTTCGAGATTGTATTTCGGCGGTGGAATACCAAGCTCATCAAAAAAAACTTGGGACATGTTATCATCATAATGCTGACCTGTATGAATAAGCAGCTCTGTAATTTTGTCTGAAAACTTGCTGGCAATTACTCGCGATATGGCAGCAGCTTTTATAAACTGTGGTCGTGCTCCGATTACAGTAACAATCTTCATCATTTTTTTGAAAAATCCAATAATTTTTCGATGATAAAACCTTGGGTCGTTTCATCCAAATAAGCACTCATAGGCAAGCTCAATACTTGCTTTGAAGCTTCATCACCGTGGTGAAAGGCTAGTGTCGCCTGGGCAACTGCGGGCTGCCTATTCAATGGGATCGGGTAATGGACTGTGGTCGGTATGCCTGCTTGTTTTAGCCTTTCTTGCAATGCATCGCGGTTCTGTATGCGCATTGTGTACTGCGCCCATGCGCAATAGTTGTTGAAATCTATGAAAGGTGGAACGTCAACTCCTATCGCTTTAAGGCTGGTAGTATACCTAGCTGCTACAAGCTGACGTTGAGCGATCTCTTCATCCAAAACGGCCAACTTTGGCAATAGGATTGCTGCTTGTAAAGTATCCAGACGACTATTGACTCCGACTCTGATGTGATGGTAGCGACGGTCTTGGCCGTGACGCGCTATTTGCCTCATCACTTTGGCTAACTCATCGTCAGAGGTGAAAATAGCACCTCCATCCCCATAGCAACCTAATGGCTTGCTTGGGAAAAAACTGGCACATGCAATGGTGGACAGATTGCAGCTCTTACGGCCTTTATAGCTGGCGCCAAAGCTCTGAGCTGCGTCTTCAATCACAGGAATACCGTGTTTATCGGCAATAGCGTTTATGGTATCAAAGTCGGCACACTGACCATACAAACTGACTGGAATTATGGCTTTGGTTTTTGAGGTTATGGCTGCCTCAAGCAACTCTGGGTCTAAGTTATAAGTCCGCGGATCTATATCAACATATACCGGCTTGGCGCGGAGTAAAGCAACGGTTTCAGCTGTTGCTATGTATGTAAAACCGGGGGTGATGACTTCATCATCCGGCCCAATTCCCAATGCCATCTGAGCAATCTGAAGTGCATCTGTACCATTGGCCACAGTGATGCAGTGCTTAGAGCCGGTGTATGCTGCAAGCCTCTCTTCTAGTTCTGATACTTCAGGGCCGAGGATATATTGGCCATGGTCAAGCACACGTTGGATACCCGTATCGATATCAGCTTTTAACCGTTGATATTGACTTTTGAGGTCGCAAAATTCGATCATTTGTGCCTAATCCCTATTGTTGAATAATACAACTGCCGTTGCGTAATAAATAATGCAATCCAGTATGTACGCAAATTGTGTCTGCATCGCCAGTCAAAGGGAGGTTTAGCCGTTCGCCAAATCGACTCATCCAACCGATTTGCCTAGCGGGCACACCAGCCATAAGGGCATAGGGTTTAACGTCACGATTAATGACAGCGCCAGCAGCTACAAAAGCGTATTCACCAAGCGTAATACCGCAAACAACAGTCGAGTTCGCTCCAAGTGTAACGCCGCGTTTTATCAGAGTACTACGGTACTCTTCCTTGCGACTCACAGCGCTACGGGGGTTATAAACGTTGGTAAAAACCATGCTGGGACCACAAAAAACGTCATCTTCTAACGTAACGTTATCATAAACCGAGACGTTGTTTTGGATCTTGCAATTGTTGCCAATCACCACGCGGTTACCTACAAACACATTTTGCCCTAAAGAGCAGTCGCTGCCAATTTTGGCGCCACTACTGATGTGAACCCAATGCCAGATTCGACTGCCATCGCCAATATGAGCGCCATCATCGACAATCGCAGTAGGGTGAACTGTAATTCGCATATCAATACTCTAAAGGGAGAGCGATGCGTTTTCCATCACGGGATGATAGGTATAACGCAATCAATAACTCCAAGGTGATTAGCCCCGCTCGCCCATCTGTTTCAGGTTCAGCGTTTCCTCGCAGTGTTTCGATTACATTATGATAATAAAGTGGGTGGCCTAACCCATAAACCGAAGTTGTTTGGTAATTGCTAGCGGCTATGTCAGCATCCTCAGGTCGAGAGTCGGCAAAATTCCAGGTCTGAATTTCATTGACGGCTACTCCACCAATGCGCACTGTACCCTTTTCACCAAGAACGGTTATGCTGCCTTCCATATTTTTTGGGAAAGTAAGCATAGTTACGTTTAGCGTGCCAAGTGCGCCGCTTCGCCATCGTATGGCTGCAACAGCACTGTCTTCAACTTCAATTTTTCGAGACAAAGTTGCAGTGTAGGCCATCACGCTTTCCACTGGGCCAATCAGCCAATGCAGCAAGTCGATGTAATGGCTGGCTTGGTTCATGAGTGCCCCACCATCGAACTCCCAAGTACCTCTCCACTTTGCACTGTCATAGTATTCTTGCGGACGAGTCCAAAACACATTCACAGAAACAGAGTAAATTTTGCCAAAGCGACCTTGTTCGATGGCTTGTTTCAGCAATTGCAGTGTTGCATTGCGTCTATTTTGCTTCACAACAAATAAACGTACGCCTGCAATGTCACAAGCTTCAACCATTCGAAGACCATCATTCCAGCGTGTAGCCATGGGTTTCTCAGTCATCACGTGACGGCCTGACGCGGCGATCTGCACTGTCTGCTGAGGATGCAAACCGCTTGGCGTGGTTAAGACAACCAAGTCAGCTGAGGTTGTTTGAAGTAAGTCGAGTAAATTCTTATGCCCAGTTGCATTCGTGCGAGCTACTGCTTGCGTAAGAGCGCTAGGGTTTACATCACACACATCGACAAGCTCAATGTTGTTAGCGTGACCTGCAATGGCCTCAAGGTGGTTGTTAGCTATACGACCGCAACCAATTAAAGCGAGGCGAATTTTGCGGTTAACAATGGGTGTGTAGTTATGCATGTGGGTATCGTTATAAGCGAAAAACTGTAAAGCCTGCAGCAGCAGCACTATGCCGGTCGTAGAGGCATTTGATATCCGCTAGCACCGGTTTGTCACCTTTGCAAAACTGACGCAATACAGCAGGGGAAAGTTTGCGGTATTCATCATGTCCAACTGCGACGACCAAGGAGTCGACTAATTGTTTGTCATCTACAGTACCAAGTATTAGGCCATATTCATGCTGAAACTCTACAGCATCAACCCATGGGTCAGTTATAACAACGTTTACGCCCCAAGCTTGTAGTTCGATTATTAGATCGATTACTTTGCTGTTACGAATATCCGGGCAGTTTTCTTTAAATGTGACACCAAGCACGCCGACAGTACTGCGAGCAACATCTATACCGTTGACTAACATACGTTTGATGAGGTTGCGCGCAGCATACCGCGACATGTTGTCGTTTATGCGACGGCCTGCAAGGATAACTTGAGGGTTGTAACCAACCTCTTCTGCTTTATGGGTAAGGTAGTATGGGTCAACTCCGATGCAATGACCACCGACAAAACCAGGTCGAAAAGGCAAAAAATTCCATTTGCTGCCAGCAGCTTCTAGCACTTCTAGAGTGTCAATACCCAAACGCTCGAATATCACTGAGAGTTCGTTGACCAATGCAATATTCAGGTCGCGCTGAGTGTTTTCAATCACCTTGGCAGCCTCGGCTACCTTGATACTCGTTGCTTTATAAGTACCAGCCAATATGATAGTTTTGTAAAGCGAATCTACTATATTTGACACTTCATGTGTGCTGCCACTAGTAATCTTCTTAATTTTAGTTAACGTGTTGACCTTATCTCCTGGGTTGATGCGCTCAGGGCTATAACCACAGAAAAAATCTATATTGAACTTTAGGCCGCTGTATTTCTCAAGAACTGGTACGCAGACTTCTTCAGTTGCTCCGGGATAAACTGTGGATTCATAAATGACAATCCCACCTGGTTTCAGTACTTTGCCAACAGTTTCGCTAGCCTTGATAAGTGGCATCAGATCCGGTCGATTAGCTTTGTCGATTGGAGTGGGAACCGTGACAATAAAAATATTACGATCAGTTAGGGATGCCGCTTCCGTACTAAAGCGCAATTGCTGAGCAAAAGCCAGCTCCTCGGTGGTGATCTCTAGTGTGCGATCTTCACCGTTTCGTAGCTGCTGGACACGTAGCGCATTAATATCAAATCCAAGTGTATCGTAACGTTTACCGAATTCAACTGCGAGTGGCAGACCTACATAACCCAAGCCTATGATGGCTAATTTGCTATCTGGAAGATTCATCTTGATAGTATTTAAAAAATTTTATTAGATCTACATGATTCCGTGATCTTGAAGTTGTTATCTCAGTTTAAATGCGCTCTTTGTTGTAGTAAGTAGTAGTGCAAGTTCGGCTGCAAGCTTCGGATCGCGCTTGGTCATCTGCAACTTACTACGGGCAAATACAAAAATTAGCAACAATAGCCCAAAACCCATAGTTGAAACAATAGTAATTAATGCACGCCTAGGCTTAGTTTTTCGCTCTGGAGGTTCGGCCGAGTCTACTATTTGCATTACGTTACCTTCGCGGCTTTCATCTAGTTTAGCGGATTCATACTGTTTGAGAAGTAACTCGTACAACGTATCATAGTATTTGTAGTCACGGTATTTATCTAGATAGTCGCTGTCGGCGCTATTTGGTGAAGCTTCTTCCTTCTCTAATTTTGCTAATTGACCACGGAGCGCGGAAAGCTCAGTAAGTACTTGCTTGTATTCGGGAGCAGTCTCGCTCATATAGCCTCGCATAGAAACGAGCTTAATTTCCGTACTAGTCATTTGTCCTTTAAGCTGAGCGGTAGTCCCAACTGAAAATCCCGGATTGAGTTTGAGTGCTGAGACACTTACTCCTCCGCTTGCTTTTAGAGCAATTTCTGCTTTGTCAAGGTTTAATTTTGAAGTACTTAATTGTTTTTCAAAAAAACTGCGGCGCATTTGCGCTTCAGTTATAGACAAGCGGCTCAGCAAGTTGCCCAACTCTTGCGCATATCCATTTGCCATTTGTGCAGCAAAGGACGGGTCTGAATCTTCAATATCAACAACAATGATGCTGTCCTTACCATTAATGAGAGTGGTTCGCTTGCTTAACTCTTTACGTGTTAAATCTTTAAACTTGGAGTCGTAGCGCTCCATAAGCTTGAATTTATCTACCATTGCGTCTTGTACGCTTCGACTTTTTAACAAACCTAAATACAGATCCCCTGGGTTTTTTACGCCACCAGACCCAGCTGCTACTGCACCCAAAGTGCCTAAAGACTGGAGCATGGCTGCTGCTGCACCTTGAGATTGTTGAGGCGGGGGCATTATGCGCACTGTGGCGGTAAATGTTGGTGTGATTAAGAAAGTAATTGCTAAGGTAATTAGTCCAAAAATTAGCGTGCTAACTATTAAAAAACGAAGGTTGCTAGCGATAAGTTGAAGGCCGCTAATGATACCGGTCTCTTCAGCTACGTCAGAACCGTGCGCTTCTTCAGGGGCATAGGTATTTTCCATAATTAGTAATAGTTAATTACGCAGTGTTTTGACTGCCGCGGCGCCTAAGCCGAATTGGTAGAATATTTGAGTAATATCTTTCGCGCCACGTATAAATGTAGAATAAAAGGTTTCGCGATCGGCCTTTTCTGGCACTACTACAGTGTCGCCGGGCATAAGAGAAGAAGATGCATAGCCTCCAAAGCCCCAGCGCCCACCATTGCCTTGCAACACGGTGCCATCCGCTCGCTGAATGAAGGTGGATGAATCGTCGGCATAGGTGGTGAGGCCGGCTAGTTTCAAAATGTCGCTCACGCCCATGCTGGGTTGCCAAAGAATTGCATTTTCATTAAGCACTGCACCAAATGCACCTACAAATGCTGGGATGACAGGTACGTTGATGGTGTCGCCATCTTCTAGTAATACTGGAGGGAGTACGGGCTTTTCGGGCCGCAAATTGAGGGCTACACGGCCCGATGCTTTGAGTTTGCGCATATTGGCTATGCGCAGCTGATCTGCTTGTATGCTTGACTGCACGGCTTCGCCTTGTTCTTTGCCTGTGACGTTTTGTAGTCGGGTTTGAATCTCTGAGAGCATTTGGGTTTCGATGCGTCCAACAAGGCGGTCGAGGCTTTCTTGCTGGCTGATTCGGATGGCTTCGCGCCTGAACTCTAGACCGAATAGGTAGGAGTTGCTGGTTAAGCCGCCTGCACGTTGTATAACGGATGCTATGGTTTCGCTGGCGGCCACCTGATACTGGCCAGGAATTTTGACCTCGCCAGACAGCGTGACGATGCGGGTGCGTTTTTCAACAGGTACTTGCAGTTGCGCGGTGGTGAATAGGGCTATTTGGTCGCCTGGCTCTAGGGCAATGTTGTCAACAGCGCTTGATGTGAGAACTGCTTTTCCGAGGTTGAACGTAATGGCTTTTGTGCCCAATGTTTCAGGCACACGGCGTATCACTTGGGCGTAGTCCCAATTGATATCGTTGCGCAAATTCTTGGCGCTAGGGCGCTGCCAATAGCTGTAGTTGTCAATGAGCCATTGCGAGTTAGGAATGATGTCTTTAATGGTAAAGCCCGGACGCCACACAAAACGGCGCACACCGCCCACTACTTCGCCTGCTATGGCGACGCTGTTTTCAGTGTCTAAACCTGCGTCAGTTGGGTTATAAATAGCAATAACATCACGACTTTTAAGCGCTACAGTTTCTTTCGGGTCGCCTGCCAGTGCTTTGCCAATATTGAATGCAAATAGATTCGAGCGCTGGGTAATATTGTCACGGCGGTGGATGGTGGCATAGTCAAAATTAACCTCGGCTGAAGAAAACAGGTTAGTTCCGGCTTCTTTTACCCTTGCTGGTTTGAGTCGGCTTGTTTCTACTAAGTATTCAGATACGCGCTGTGATATGTCTTTGAACGTGAAGCCCTCGCGCCAAACTAAGCGCCTTGTGCCTCCAATAGCCTCACCAGAGAGTGTGATGCTGTTTTCTGTTTCTGGCCCGTCTTCGGTGGGGCCATATATAGCAATGACATCTCGACTACTTAAGGCGGGCGTATCCAGTGACGCGCCTACAAGTGCCTTGCCAAGATTGAATGACAGCATCAAGGATTTTTGGGTGAGCGGGTCACGGCGGCTGATGGTGGCATAGTCAAAATTAACTTCCACAGCTGAAAACGGGCTTGTCGCACCACTGCGTATACCTATGCCACGTAATCTACTGGCTTCGGCCAACAACTCTTTGACGCGCTCCGAAATGGATAAAACGGTATAGCCTTTGCGCCAAACGAGGCGTTTCAATCCACCGACCTCTTCGCCTGTAACGGCGATACTGTTCTCGGTCTCCGGCCCTGCATCGCCGGGCTTGTACACTGTGACGATATCACCAGTGAGCAATTCTAGGTTTTCAGTTTTGTCTTGGGCAATGGCTTTTGCCAGATCAAATGCGACGACCTTGGTGCGCAGCATTATGGGGTCTAGCCGCTGGATGGTGGCATAGTCCAGATTTACCTCGGGGCGAGAGTAATTACCTGCTGCAGTGCCTTGGTTGATTTGTAGCCAGTAGCTGCCGGGGATGAGTAATCGACGGTCGCTGAGCAAGTCCGACACGCGCATGCCGGGCTTGAATGTGTAGCGCAACGGCGCGGCTACATTGCCTTGCAGGGTAACCACATTGGCGATTTGTGGGCTTACTTGGAAAACGGTGACGATGTCGCCTGCTTTTAAAACTAGGGAGAGGCCTTTTTGATCTAGTGCAAAATCTTCAACATAGCGGGCGATTTCTCGGTTGGCGTCCACGCGCTCTAGCTGCGCCTTTTGCGGGGCGGCTAGGGTGGGCAAGCCGCCAGACATGCCCAATATGGTGTTGACGGTTTCGCCTGTTTTCAGCTCATAAATAGCGGGTGCATTGATGGTGCCCAGCAGGGCTGCGCGATCGCCAGCGGCTGGTATGTAGATGATGTCACCTGACAACAGCTTGACGTCTGCAGTGTTGTCACCACGTGCTAAAAATGCATACATGTCCAGCGTGGCAATGGTCTTGCCAGCGCGGCGCAATTCGATATTTCGTAGCGTTCCGTTGGCGCTGGGGCCGCCCGTTTCAAACAGAGCATTGATGAGCGATGACAGACTGCTAATAAGGTGTTTGCCAGGTTTGCGGGCTTGCCCCACCACAAAAATTTCGTTGCTGCGCAGTCTGCCAAGTGTGACGCTGACGGTGAAGTTGCGAAAAACTTTGCCAATGTGCGCCGTCATGACTTTTTCGGCATCTTTGAGGGCTACGCCTGCCAAATTCAAAGGGCCTACTCTGGGGATGAGTACGCGGCCATCGCGGTCAATAGTTAGGCGTTCGTTGAACTCGGTGAGTCCATTGATAAGCACCACGATTTCGTCACCAGGGCCAAGAATGTAGCCAGACGGCACTGGGGCCGCTTGCACGGGCGCAAAGCCTGCTGGATTGGCAAATAGTTCATAACCATAGAGACGCAATGACTGCCCTGTGGCACTGCGCACAAAGCGCTGAAACTCTATGTCATCTGCAAACGGGTCTTTTACCTGTTCTGCGGCGGGCTGCTGGGAATCATCTGCACTGGGCTTACCGTCGGGGCCCATTTTTTTTGAATCTGACTTTGCATTTTTTGCGTCACTTTTTGTTTCATTTGCAGCGCCTTTACTATCGTTGGCCGCTTTGGCATCTGCGCCTGTGTTTTTAGCGTCTGGCGCTGCTGCTTTTGCATCGGCTGCCGTGCCGGCCGCTGGCAATGCCTCGCCCACTGCGCCACGGGCGGGCGCTGTGCGCAATTGAATAACGCTGCTGCCCGGCGCGTTGTTGGCAGGCCGCGCTTCGCCGCCAGTGGCTGGTAAGCCGAGTGCCCCTGTAGCGTTGGCTGCTCCTATGCCAGCTGCGCCGGGCAAACCAAGTGCACCTGTGCTAGCACCACCGCCAAGGCCTCCACCTGCTCCCCCGCCCACTCCACCACCTGTGACAACCGCCGGAAACTGCGCATAAACCGATGCACTCAATGAAATCATGCCCAAACACAGTGCTTGAACGAATGCACTGCGGCATAACGAAAGAGGTCTATCGTTGATGTTTTTTGAAATTCGCATGTGAGGTGTAGATAAAAAGTGACAGTTTTGCGACGATTAAAACAAAGTAACGTATTTATACGTGTTGTTGTTCCATTTTCTTTGGCTGCATTGTACCAACTGCGTGCAGCAGCAGGGAAAAAATGCGTGCAAAAAAAGCCAGAGACCAAACGTGTATGTTGGGTCTCTGGCTTTTAAGGTTGGTGCCGGAGAGATGAATCGAACACCCGACCTTCTCATTACGAATGAGCTGCTCTACCGACTGAGCTACACCGGCTGGTGTTTTTGTCTAGCCTTTGATTATATAGCTGCGTGGTAACGGGTCACGCGTTCGACTTCATTTTTTGAACCCAAAACCACGCTGACGCGCTGGTGCAGTTCGGTGGGCTGGATGTCCATGATACGTTGCTTGCCATTGGTGGATGCGCCACCTGCCTGCTCAATGAGCCAGCTCATGGGGTTGGCCTCGTACATCAGGCGCAGCTTGCCTGGTTTGTTAGGCTCGCGCTGGTCCCAGGGATACATGAAGACACCGCCGCGCGTGAGGATGCGGTGCACATCGGCCACCATGCTGGCAATCCAGCGCATGTTGAAATTTTTGCCACGCACACCTTCTTTGCCCGCCAAGCATTCGTCAATATACTGGCGCACAGGCGCTGCCCAGTGCCGCATATTGCTCATGTTGATCGCAAACTCTTGGGTATCTGCGGGAATTTGCACGTTTTCTTGCGTGAGCACAAAGCTGCCTTGCTCGCGATCGAGCGTGAACATGGCCACGCCTGCGCCAAAGGTAAGCACCAGCGTGGTTTGTGGGCCATAAACACAGTAGCCTGCGGCCACTTGGCTACTGCCGGCTTGCAAAAAGTCTTGCTCAGTCACACCGGGGTGGTCGTCGGGTTTTTTCAACACGCTAAAAATCGTGCCAATGCTTACATTCACGTCGATGTTGCTGGAGCCATCGAGTGGGTCAAATAACAACAGGTATTCGCCTTGCGGGTAGCGGTTGGGCACAATGTGGATGCTGTCCATTTCTTCGCTCGCCATGGCCGCCAAGTGGCCGCCCCATTCGTTGGCCTCAATCAGCACGTCATTGGCAATGATGTCGAGCTTTTTTTGCACCTCGCCTTGCACGTTTTCACTGCCAGCACTGCCTAGGATGCCGCCCAGTGCTCCTTTGTTGACGGCGTGGCTGATGCTTTTGCAGGCGCGGGCTACCACCTCTAGTAAAAGGCGCAAATTGGCAGGGATTGCACCGTTTTCACGCTGCTGTTCGACTAGGTATCGGGTGAGGGAGATTTTGCTGGTCATGGTGGTTCCTAAAAATTAATCGGCCAACGCCCGCGACACCACTTCGCGCACGTCTTTGCTCAGGTCTGTTTTGGCCGCTACCCGGGCGATAGCTTCGCGGGCTGCATGGCGGTAGGGTTCGGCTAGCTTTTTCCAGCGGTCTAGGGCGCGGGCTAGGCGGGCGGCTACTTGGGGGTTGATAGCATCGAGCGCTAGCACTTGCTCGCTCCAATACACATAGCCCCCCGCATCAAGGCGGTGAAAAGCGCCGGGGTTGGCACTGCAATAGCTAAAAAGCAGGCTGCGGGCGCGGTTGGGGTTTTTGATGCTAAAGGCTGCATGGCCCATGAGCTGGCGCACCGCTGGCAGCACGTGGCCGCCTCTGTCAGAGGCGCCCGCTTGCAGGGCAAACCATTTGTCCATGACCAAGGCTTCGCCTGCAAACATGTTGGCAAAGCTGGCCAAAGCAGGCTCGGCCAGTGCATGGCCGCTGGCTGCTAAAGCGCCGAGCGCCGCAAAACGGTCGGTCATGTTGCCTGCGTCTTTGAAGCGCTGATAGGTTTTGCCTGGCCACACCGCGTCGCCTGATTGCGCCGCTTGTAAACACAGCATGGCCAGCGCCATATTGGCCAAAGAGCGGCGGCCGCTGGACAAAGCATCGGGGCTGTAACTGCCATTGGCGTGGTGGGTGTCAAACGCCCATTCCCAATCTGCGTGCAGGGCGCTGGCCAGCGCCGCGCGCATGCCTTCGCGCACGGCATGCACGCGCTGCGGGTCTACCACATCGAGCTGCTCGCTGATGTAGGTTTCGGAGGGCAGGGTGAGCACCAGTTCTTTAAAAGCGGCGTCTAGCTCGGGGTGGCGCAGCACAGCGCGCATGGCGGATACAAAAGCATCGTCTAACTCAATCCTTAAGGTTTTTGAGCCATATGTCACTTTCATATCGTCATAGTTTGCTATGTATTGCATAGCGCGTGACAACCCTAGGCGCTGCCCAGCTTCCCAGCGGTTGAAGGCATCGCTGTCGTGTGCCAGCAAGGTGAGCAGATCGCGGTCGCAGTAGGCATAGTCCAGCACCACGGGGGCGCTAAAGCCGCGCAAAATCGACGGCACGGGTTCGCTGGCTATGCCGGTGAAGGTGTAGCTTTGCGCTACCTCGTGCAAAACCAGCGTGCGGCTGGTGTCTTGCGTGGCCGTCTCATCGGCAAGCTGCAAGGCAAATTCTTTGCCCGAATTGCTGATTAAACCCACAGATATGGGGATGACGAAGGGCAGTTTTGCAGCTTGGCTTTCAGGCGCGGCGCAGTGCTGGCGCAGGGTGAGGGTGTAGGTTTGCTTTTCTGCGTCGTAGCTGCCAGCGGCGCTCACACGTGGTGTGCCCGCTTGGGAGTACCAGTTTTTGAACTGATCCAGACGGCTGGCCAGCTCGGAAGCCGGGTTGGCATCTGCCATAGCTTGCGCAAAGTCATCACAAGTGACCGCTTGGCCGTCGTGGCGTTTGAAGTATTCCTTCATGCCTGCGGCAAAGCCTGCTTGCCCCACCAAGGTGTGCACCATGCGCACCACTTCTGCGCCCTTTTCGTAAATGGTCACGGTGTAAAAATTGTTGATCTCCTCGTAGCTGTCGGGCCGCACAGGGTGGGCCATGGGGCCTGCGTCTTCGGGGAACTGGGCGGTACGCAGCACGCGCACGTCTTCTATGCGCTTAACTGCGCGGGCTGAGGCGCTGGGCGTGAGGTCTTGGCTGAACTCTTGGTCGCGGAAAACGGTTAAACCTTCTTTCAGTGACAGCTGGAACCAGTCGCGGCAGGTGACGCGGTTGCCCGTCCAGTTGTGAAAATACTCGTGGCCGACCACGCTTTCAATGTTGGCGTAATCGGTGTCGGTAGCGGTGGCGGGGTTGGCTAATACGTATTTGGTGTTGAAGATGTTCAGCCCTTTATTCTCCATCGCGCCCATGTTGAAATCGCTGGTGGCCACAATCATGAAGCGCTCTAAATCGAGCGACAGGCCAAAGCGCGCCTCGTCCCATGCCACGCTGGCCATCAGCGACTGCATGGCGTGCTCGGTTTTGTCGAGATCACCTGGTCGCACAAACACTTGCAGCAGGTGCTCGTTGCCTGCACGGGAGGTAATGCGCTGTTCGCGTGCTACCAAAAGTCCAGCAACTAGGGCGAACAAATAGGCGGGCTTTTTATGCGGATCGACCCATTTGGCAAAGTGGCGGCCATCTTCTAAATTGCCTTTTTCCACCAGATTGCCGTTGGACAGGAGCACCGGAAACTTGGCTTTGTCAGCACGTAAAGTCACCGTATAGGCGCTCATCACATCAGGGCGGTCTAAAAAGTAAGTGATGCGGCGAAAGCCTTCGGCTTCGCACTGCGTAAAAAACGTGTCTTGGCTGACATACAAGCCGCTGAGCTTGGTGTTTTTAACGGGCGCGCAGGTCGTGAAAATTTCTAAATCAAACTCGTCAGGCAAATTGTCTAATAGCAGCTTGTCGCCATCCATTTTGAACGACGTGCCTTGGCCGTTGACCAAAACACGCGCTAAATTGAGCTCTTCGCCATCTAGGCGCAGCGGCTGGGCTGGCACATCGGCATTGCGGCGAATGTGCATTTTGTTGAGCACGCGGGTTTTGGCCGCATCCAAATCAAAACTCAAATCGACCGTGTCAATCCAGTAAGCGGGCGGGGTGTAATCAGCGCGGTGAACGGCGCGGCTAGGGGCGGCGGCTTGGCCTTCTTTGAACAACATGGTCTAGTGCTTCTCAGTTAACAATTTTTCTAAAAAATCAGGGGGTAATTGGGTGTAATCTTGCGCAGTGGCTATCACGTGCGGGCCCGCCAGCTCGGCCGCGCTGTGGCTGCTGCATATAGCCACAGCCCGCATGCCCGCACGACGCGCCGCTTCTATGCCAAAAGGCGCATCTTCAAAAACTATTGCGGCGGATGTCGTTGCTAGATGGCCATGCAACGCATTGAGTTCTTCCTCTGCTTTTAAAAATATAGCAGGATCAGGCTTACCTTTCAAGCCTTGGTCGCCGCGCACAATCACCGCAGGGGGGGTGGACATCTGCAAATGCGCCATGGCAAAAGCCACATTGGCCGCGTCGCCCGCAGTGCCTACGCCAATTTTAAAACCCATGGCCTGCGCCTTGGCAGCAAAGGCTTTAAAGCCCTTCACCTCCCGAAACACAGGGGCAAACAATTCGCGGTAAATCGCTTCTTTTTCGTGCACCAGCGGCAGCGCTTCGTCGGCCGACATGGTTCGCCCAAACAGCTCGCCCATGCAGTCCGTGCCCGTGCGCCCCGTGGTGCGCCGCATCAGCTCAGCAATGTCCATCACCACACCGTGGCGACGCGCAAACTCAAGCCACGACTGCGTGTGGTAGGGCATAGAGTCGATCATGGTGCCGTCCATGTCGAAGATCAGGGCGATAGAGGCTGCGTTTAGCTGCGCCATCACCTACACCCCCTGCTTGAGCGATGCCTCAATAAACGGGTCCAAATCCCCGTCCAGCACCTTTTGCGTGGCTGAGGTTTCGTAGCTGGTGCGCAGGTCTTTGATGCGGCTTTGGTCGAGCACATAGCTGCGGATTTGGTGGCCCCAGCCTACGTCGGTTTTGGTGTCTTCTAGCTTTTGCTGCTCTTCCATGCGTTTGCGCATTTCAAAATCATAGAGGCGCGAGCGCAGGCGCTTCCATGCCACGTCGCGGTTGCCGTGCTGAGATCGGCCGTCTTGGCACTGCACCACAATGCCGGTGGGGATGTGGGTGAGGCGCACAGCCGAGTCGGTTTTGTTGATGTGTTGGCCGCCAGCGCCGCTGGCGCGGAAGGTGTCGGTGCGCACGTCGGCGGGGTTGATGTCGATTTGAATCGAGTCGTCGACCTCGGGGTAAACAAACACGCTGGCAAAGCTGGTGTGGCGGCCACCAGCCGAGTCAAAGGGCGACTTGCGCACGAGGCGGTGCACGCCGGTTTCGGTGCGCAGCAGGCCAAAGGCGTATTCGCCTTCTATTTTGATGGTGGCGCTTTTGATGCCCGCCACGTCGCCAGCAGTCTCGTCTTCCAGATTCGCAGTGAAGCCTTTGCGCTCAGCGTAGCGCAGGTATTGGCGCAGCAGCATGCTGGCCCAATCGCAAGCCTCCGTGCCGCCAGCGCCCGCTTGTATGTCTAAAAAGGCATTGAGTGGATCGGCGGGGTTGTTGAACATGCGCCGAAATTCCATTTGCGCAATTTGTGGCTCAATTTTGACGATTTCTTCTTCAATCGTTGCCAAGCTGTCTAAGTCGGCCTCTTCTTTGGCCATGTCATAGAGCTCGGTGTTGTCGGAGAGCTCTTGGCCAATGTGGGCCAGCGTGACGACCACGCCTTCGAGCATTTTCTTTTCTTTGCCCAGTTCCAGGGCTTTCTTTTGGTCGTTCCAGACGCTGGGGTCTTCTAGCGACGCATTGACAGTGCGCAGGCGCTCCGCTTTGGCATCGTAGTCAAAGATACCCCCGAAGTTCGTGGGTGCGGGAGGCTAAGTCTGCGAGCGACGTGCCGATGGTGTTGATGCGTTCTGCTTCCATTTTCTTTGCTTTCAGTTAATCTGGCATTTTATCCCGTTGCTGCGGGAATGTTTGCCTATGTCAGTGCAAAGTAGAAATGTCACACCTCAGCCCAAAGTAGAAATGTCACAACTGTGAGAGTGTACAGCGCATCAGACTGGCAAAGATCGGCTATTGGGGCATGGGGCAACGCCCCATGTAGCAGGCCGCTAGGGCC
>JANOYR010000067.1:0-58161 GCA_031428975.1 Polaromonas sp.
CCCATGTTTTGCAGCTTGTCTTTGAGTTCGATCTCTTTAGCAACCGACACGCCGTCTTTGGTGACGGTAGGTGCGCCAAACGAGCGCTCTAGCACTACGTTGCGGCCTTTAGGGCCTAGGGTTACTTTAACTGCGTTGGCCAGGATGTTCACACCCTCGACCATGCGTGCGCGGGCTTCGCCGCCGAAAACTACGTCTTTTGCTGCCATGTTAGGCTCCTAAAAATAATAAATTTAATCAGTTGAGGACAGAGCGAAACGGCGCTTTGCGCGTCGTTCGGTCTGTCCCGCAAATTAGTTGGTTTCAACCACGGCGAAGAGGTCTTCTTCTTTCATCACCAAGAGTTCGTCGCCAGCGATTTTGACGGTTTGGCCAGAGTATTTGCCAAACAACACGCGGTCGCCGACCTTCACGTTCATGGCTTGCACTTCGCCTTTGTCGTTTTTGCGGCCAGGGCCCACAGCCAGCACTTCGCCTTGGTCAGGCTTCTCAGCGGCTGCGTCCGGAATCACGATGCCAGAGGCGGTTTTGGTTTCGCTGTCCACGCGTTTCACGATCACGCGGTCTGCCAAGGGGCGTAGTTTCATTGTCATTGCATCTCCTAAGATAGTAGCAAGTGGTTAAAAATTCAGAGCGCACCCAGCATTGGGCGGCTACAAATCGCCGAGGGGAGTGCTAAACCACAAAAAGTTGTTAGCACTCACGTCCTACGAGTGCTAATGATAAGGGTTTTTCTGGGGATTTCAAGGGCGGGTCAGTCATAGTCGCTTGAAAGTTAGGGTTTTGACGGATCAGCAGATGGGCTTGGGCGCTGTGAGCAATGGGCGCAGAGGCGACAGTGCGCCTTGAATTTCCAGCTAACAATCTGTGTTTAGCTACCGCTACGTGTTGTGGCTGGCGCATTGCTGGCACACGTTAACTCGAATTTCAAACCAGAAAGCCTTCTATGAACGACCTTTTCTCTCTCTCCGGCCGCGTGGCCATTGTCACTGGCGGCTCACGCGGCATTGGCCGCATGGTTGCGGCTGGTTTTCTCAAATCGGGTGCACGGGTGTATATTTGCGCCCGAAAAGCCAAAGAATGCGATGCCACGGCGGCGCAATTATCGGCTTTGGGGCACTGCACCAGCCTGCCGGGCGATGTGTCCACGCCAGCGGGCATTGCCGATTTGGTGGCGCGTTTTAGGGCGCTTGAGCCCAAGTTGGACATTTTGGTGAACAACGCGGGCGCGGCGTGGGGCGCGGCGTTTGCTGATTTTCCTGAGGCAGGCTGGGACAAAGTGGTGGACTTGAACATGAAAACCCCGTTTTTCCTGACCCAAGCTCTGCACCAAGACCTGCTGGCGGGCGCGGCCAGCGGCCACGCGGCCAAGGTGATCAACATCGCCTCGATTGACGGCGTGTCGGTGAATCCGCAAGAAACCTACTCTTATGCCGCTAGCAAGGCCGGCTTGATCCACCTCACCCGCCGCATGGCACTGCGCTTGGCACCGGACGGCATCATCGTCACAGCCATAGCTCCCGGCGCATTCGCCTCCGACATGAACCGCGATGCCCGCGACCATGGCGAGGAGGTGTCTAAGCGCATCCCCATGGGCCGCGTGGGGGTAGACGACGATATGGCCGGTGCGGCGATTTATCTGGCCTCACGCGCAGGCGACTATGTGGTGGGCTCCACCTTGGTGGTGGACGGCGGTGTGACGCACGCGCGTGGTTAACCCAACAGTGTTTTCAACTCGCCTTTGTCCATCAGCTTGATCAAATCGTTGGCCCCGCCCACGAGCTGGCCTTTGACAAACACCATCGGAAAGCTGGGCCAGCCACACCACATTTTGAGTGCGGTGCGGGGACGCCAGTTGTTGAAATAGTTGCCGTATTCCATGTAATGGTAGGGCTGGCCTGCGGCATCGAGCGCTTTACGCGCCTTTTTGGGAAACGGGTTCATGCCCATGCCCACCACCACCACGGGGTGCTGGGCAATGGCGGCTTGCACTTCTTGCACAATGCCGTGTTCGTGGTTGGCCACCACAGCGCACACGGCGGGGTGGATCTGGGATTCGTCTAGGTGGGCGCGTGGCATGGTTGGGGGCTTTCTGTGGGTGGAGTGGGGTTTGATCGTAACTCAGGGTTTAAGCCGAACAGCCGAATACCGGACTTCTGGACGCAGAGGGCGTGAAGGTTACGCAAAAGACGCAAAAGGGATACCAAAAAGGGGGAAAGACGTGCATTTATGAAAAATAGTGGCAATGTCACCGGCGTATGGTCATTCTGCGCTATAAATAATGTAGTATTTGCAAGCATTTACAGGTTTATGTGCAGGTGTAATCTAGGTGCCTAGGTAGATGTAAACGCTCTGCAATTCACCCAGAAGGCAGCCAGCAATTCCATCGGGCTGGGTTGCCCCCACAAACCAAGTATCCCAAGCGTGCAGTGGGTGACCTGGTTTTTCGCAGTGGTTTTCGCGATGTACGCAAGGCAACCCTTAGGCCATGCGACTTTCTTGCGCAGTCCGAGGGCCGACCAGCCCTCAGCCATGAGCGAAAAAGAGCGGAGTAAAAATCAGACCACCCACTGCATGCGCCACCAAGCCCCTAGTGCTCCTAACACAACAAAAGCAAAGCAAGCCAAAGCGTTACCATACCCTGATGAGCACCCCCGAGCCCCTTCCGCGCGACGCGGCCAGCATTTTGGCGCTGGCGGCGCGTTCTATGTTTGGCTTGTTTGCCAACGCCAGCCAAGGCATGATTCTGGTGGACAAGCAGGCGCGGGTGGTGTGGGTAAACGAACAGTACAAACGCTTTTTGCCTGCGCTGGGCTTTGAAAGGGCCGAGGATTTTGTCGGTCACCCGGTCGCCAGTGTGGTGCAAAACACGCAAATGCACCAAGTGCTAGAGACTGGCAAGCCGATTTTGCTGGACTTGCTGACCAACCGCGCGGGCACATTTGTGGTCAGCCGCATCCCGCTGCGCGATGCAGCGGGCGAGGTGATTGGGGCGCTGGGCATTGTGCTGTTTGACCATGCCGAGACGAATTTGCAGCCGCTGGTGGGCAAATTTGAGCTCTTGCAGCGCGACCTAGACGACGCGCGGCGCGAGCTGGCCAGCCAGCGCATTCGCAGCATGGGCCACAGCAAGCTGGGTTTGCGCCAATCCAAATACACCTTTGCCAGCTTTGTGGGCACCAGCCCAGCGGCTGTTGAGGTGAAGCGCCATGCGCGGCGGGCAGCGCAGTCAAGCAGCCCCGTCTTGCTGCTGGGCGAAACGGGCACCGGCAAAGAGCTGCTGGCGCACGCCATCCATGCAGCTTCGGCGCGGTCGGGCAAGGCCTTTATCAGCATCAACATTGCCGCCGTGCCTGACACGCTGCTAGAGGCCGAATTTTTTGGTGTCGCACCGGGCGCTTACACGGGCGCAGACCGCAAGGGGCGCGACGGCAAATTCCGCTTAGCCGATGGCGGCAGCCTTTTTTTAGACGAAATTGGCGATATGCCGCTCAGCCTGCAAGCCAAGCTGCTGCGCGCTTTGCAAGAAGGCGAGGTCGAGCCACTGGGTTCCAACAAGCTGATTGCCTTTGATGCGCGGGTTATCGCCGCCACCTCGCGCGATTTGGCCGCGCTGGTGCGCAGCGGCAAATTCCGCGAGGATTTGTATTACCGACTCAACGTCTTGCCCATTCGGGTGCCGCCGCTGCGCGAGCGCCAAAGCGATATTGCAGCGCTGGTTGAGGTGCTGGGCGAAGACATGGCGCTGCGCGGCGGTGGGCAGCCGCCCGAGCTGAGCGTTGAGGCGCTGGCGCTGCTTGAGGCGCAGGTTTGGCGCGGCAATATCCGCGAGCTGCGCAACTTGCTAGAGCAAGCCGTCATGCGCAGCGATTCGCAACTTGTCACCGCGAAACTGGTGGCCCAGTTGCTTGCAGAGGCAGGGGTGGAGCGGCTGCTGCCCGCCGCGCCGCTTACCGCACCCGCCGATACAGCGCTGCCACCTGCCCCTGCTTTCGCGGGCCAAACCGTGCCCGCAGAGCCAAGCCGCGCCGCCTGCTTGCCTCTGGCCGAGCAACTGGCCCAAGTAGAGCGGCTGGCCATTGCCGATGCGCTGACGGCCACACGCGGCAACAAAGCTGCAGCCGCCAAAGAATTGGGGCTCTCGCGTGCGACACTTTATGCGCGTATGAAATTGTTTAATATTTAGTCATATGTATAAAATTAATGCAAATAAAATGCATGAAATTAATGCAAATTTTTACAAAATAAAAAATTAACCAATTAAATCAATGGCTTAAAAGCTGGCACGTATTCTGCAAAGTATACGCATCCCTTTGTAACCCTTTGACTATTGGAGACAACATGACCCGTCGACATGCAATCACGCGCACCGCGCTCACTTGTGGCGCAGTTGCCATGGCTTTGGCTGGTTCTTTGGCATTTGCCCAAGACAAAACCATCAAAATTGCCCATATTTACAGCAAAACCGGCCCGCTAGAAGCCTATGGCAAGCAAACCGCCACGGGCTTCATGATGGGTTTGGACTACGCCACAGGCGGCACCATGGTGGTGGCGGGCAAAAAGCTGGTGGTGATTGAAAAAGACGACCAAGGCAAACCCGACTTGGGCAAAAGCCTGTTGGCTGCCGCCTATGGCGACGACAAAGCCGACTTGGCTGTGGGTCCCACCGCTTCGCCCGTGGCGCTGGCTATGCTGCCTGTGGCCGAAGAATACAAAAAGATTTTGCTGGTAGAGCCCGCTGTAGCGGATTCCATCACGGGGGAAAAATGGAACAAATACATTTTCCGCACGGGGCGCAACAGCTCGCAAGACGCGATTGCCAACGCCGTAGCGCTGGACAAAGCAGGCATCACCATTGCCACCATGGCGCAAGATTCGGCCTTTGGCCGCGACGGTGTGAAAGCCTTCAAAGAAGCCATCAAAAAAGCCAAACTGGTGCACGAAGAATACCTGCCGCCCGCCACCTCTGACTTCACCGCAGGCGGTCAGCGCCTGATCGACAAGCTTAAAGACGTGCCCGGCCGCAAGGTGATTTTCATCATTTGGGCAGGCGGCAACCCATTCAAAGTGGCCGACATGGACCTCAAACGCCACGGCATCGAGATTGCGACGGGCGGCAACATTTTGCCCGCTATGGCCGCTTACAAACAGTTCCCCGGCATGGAAGGCGCAGCCTACTATTACTTTGGAATGCCTAAAAACCCCATCAACGAAGCCTTGGTTTCGCGCCACTACAGCCAGTTCAAATCGCCGCCAGACTTTTTCACGGCAGGCGGCTTCTCGGCGGCTATGGCCGTGGTGACCGCGCTTAAAAAATCCAATGGTGATGCAGCAGCCAACACCCTGATCAAAACCATGGAAGGCATGAGTTTTGATACCCCCAAAGGAAAAATGACCTTCAGAGCCGAAGACCACCAAGCCATGCAAAGCATGTACCACTTCAAAATCAAGGTAGACCCCGCATTTGCATGGGGTGTGCCAGAGCTGGTGCGCGAGATCAAGGCCGAAGAAATGGCAATTCCTATTCGTAACAAGCGCTGAACTTCGTTAAAGGTCTGGCAGTTTTAATACAGAACTGCCGGACGCAGAGGACGCAAAAGTTACGCAGAAGACGCAAAAGGAATACCAAAACTATATTCGACAATTTCCCTATAGAAATTTGGTCAATGTCACCGTAATATAGTCATATATAGCTATTAAATTAATAGCTAATTTAAATATATTTATGTGACATCAGTTTAAAATTTGGTATTTTTCGGCTGTTCTTTTGCGTCTTCTGCGTAACTTTTGCGCCCTCTGCGTCCGGCCAAGTCCGCCCCCGTCCCCACCCTAAGCCAAAACAACCCACCACATGCTGCAAACAAAAAACCTCACCGTTAAATTTGGTGGCCACATAGCCGTCAATGCCGTGAGCTGTGCGTTTGAGCCGGGCACGCTCACGGCCATTGTGGGGCCTAATGGGGCTGGCAAGACGACTTATTTCAACTTGATTTCAGGGCAGATCAAAGCAAGCAGCGGCGAGGTGTATTTAAACAACCAAAGCCTTGCGGGCCTGAGCCCATCGGCACGCACGCGGGCGGGGCTGGGCAGGGCGTTTCAGTTGACCAATTTGTTTCCCAACTTGACAGTTTTAGAGAACGTGCGTTTGGCGGTGCAAGCCACCCGCAGCGGCAAGCATTTGCGCGGCTTGAATTTGTGGAGTATTTGGAGCGACCATGCGGCCCTGACGCAACGCGCCCGCGAGGTGCTACATGCCGTCTCGATGGAGGGCAAGCAGGAGGCCTTGGTGGCCAGCTTGCCGCATGGGGATCAGCGCAAACTGGAAGTGGCGTTGCTCATGGCCTTGGAGTCAGATGTGTTCATGTTTGACGAGCCCACCGCAGGCATGAGTTCCGACGAAGCGCCAGTGATTCTCAATTTGATTCGCGCCCTGAAGGCCGACAAATCCAAAACTATTTTATTGGTGGAGCACAAAATGGACGTGGTGCGCGAGCTGGCCGACCGCATCATTGTGCTGCACAACGGTGCGCTGGTGGCCGATGGCGAGCCCGCTGCGGTGATTGCATCGCCGATTGTGCAGGAGGCGTATTTGGGTATTAGCGCCACGAACTCCACTGCCGATCTATCGAAGCCAGCACAGCCGCACGAAACAGTCTCCGTGCTCCAGTTACCCGCACAGACGGGGGCTACGCCATGAGCGACGTATTGTTGACACTCCAAGGCGTGCACACCCACATCGGGGCGTACCATATTTTGCACGGCGTGGATTTGCATGTACCGCGCGGCCAACTCACCATGCTTTTGGGGCGCAACGGCGCTGGCAAAACTACCACCCTGCGGACCATCATGGGTCTGTGGCAGGCCAGCAGCGGCAGTGTGCAATTTGGACAAAAGGCCATCACACACCTACCCACGCCCGACATTGCCCAGCTGGGCATTGCCTATGTGCCCGAAGCCATGGGCATCTTTGCCGACCTGACGGTGAAAGAAAACATGCTGCTGGCCGCACGCCTAGCTAAGCACGCAGGGCAAATGGACGAGGTACGGTTGAAATGGATTTTTTCGCTTTTTCCGGCGGTAGAAAAGTTTTGGAACCACCCCGCAGGCAAGCTCTCGGGCGGCCAAAAGCAAATGCTGGCGGTGGCGCGTGCCATTGTTGAGCCGCGTGCATTGTTGATTGTGGACGAGCCCAGCAAAGGCCTTGCGCCGGCCATTATCAACAACATGATCGACGCATTCGCCCAACTCAAGGCCACGGGCACCACCATTTTGTTGGTGGAGCAAAACATCCACTTTGCCAAGCGCTTGGGCGACCACGTGGCCGTCATGGACAATGGGCGCGTGGTGCATGCTGGCGCAATGCAAGCGCTGGCCGAAGACGCAGCGCTACAAAAATCATTGCTGGGACTGGCCATATGAAAAGCTTAGACTTCGATTGGAAGCCCTTGCTGCTGGTGCCTTTGCTGGCATTGGCGGTGTTCCCCTTCATTGGTTCGCCTTCCACATGGCTCACTCTCACGGTGGCGGGTTTGGCCATGGGTATGATTATTTTCATCATCGCCTCGGGCCTCACGCTGGTCTTTGGCCTGATGGACGTGCTTAATTTTGGCCACGGCGTGTTCATTGCGCTGGGCGCATTTGTGGCTACTACCGTGCTGGGGCTGATGGGCAACTGGACCAGCTCGCCTGAGCTGTGGCGCAATTTGGTGGCCATATTTCCGGCCATGCTCATTGCCATGCTGGTCTCGGGTGCTGTGGGGCTGGCCTTTGAGCGCTTCATTGTGCGGCCCGTGTATGGCCAGCACCTCAAGCAAATCCTCATCACCATGGGCGGCATGATCATTGGCGAAGAGCTCATCAAAGTGATTTGGGGCCCTGCGCAAATTCCGCTGCCACTGCCCGAGGCTTTGCGCGGCGCGGTGCTCTTGGGCGATGCCTCGATTGAAAAATACCGCCTACTGGCCGTGGCCGTGGGGCTGCTGGTGTTTGCCGTGTTGGCTTGGACGCTGAGCCGCACCAAAATTGGCTTGTTGATTCGTGCAGGTGTGCAAGACCGCGAGATGGTCGAGTCGCTGGGTTACCGCATCAAGCGATTGTTTGTGGGCGTGTTTGTGGTGGGCAGTGCGCTTGCGGGTTTAGGCGGTGTCATGTGGGGCTTGTACCAGCAAAACGTCACCCCACAAATGGGGGCGCATGTGAACGTGCTGATATTTATCGTCATCATCATCGGTGGACTGGGCTCTACGGGCGGGGCATTGATAGGGGCATTGCTGGTGGGTTTAATGGCCAATTACACAGGCTTTTTAATGCCAAAAGTAGCGCTTTTTTCTAACATTGCGCTGATGGTGGCAATCCTGCTGTGGCGTCCGCAGGGGGTCTACCCTGTGACCAACCGCTAAGGAGTCTGAACATGCTCAAGAGGCTTCTATCGAATGATTTCCCGCGCAGCCGCGTGCTGGCGGTGATGCTGGCTGTGCTGTTCATTGCCTTGCTGGGCGCACCCTT
This sequence comes from Polaromonas sp., assembly GCA_031428975.1. Taxonomy (GTDB): domain Bacteria; phylum Pseudomonadota; class Gammaproteobacteria; order Burkholderiales; family Burkholderiaceae_C; genus JAAFIP01. The sequence continues at coordinate 8,506 of JANOYR010000067.1, forward strand.
TATATTCCCCGGTGTGAAGGCGCTCAACGTGGCAGCCAAAGTCTTAGTGTTCATTGTTTTAGTAGCAAGCTTTGACCTGCTACTGGGCTATACCGGCATTGTGAGCTTTGCACACACGATGTTTTTTGGCATTGGTGCGTATGGCATTGCCATTGTCAGCACACACATGGGGGCGACTTGGAGCGCCCTGCTAGTGGGGGTGCTGGGGGCGCTGCTGCTGTCCTTTGTTTTGTCGTTGCTGATCGGTTTGTTTTCACTGCGGGTCAAGGCCATCTTTTTCGCCATGATTACTTTGGCGGTGGCCTCGGCATTTTTAACCTTGGCTTCGCAGTTGTCAGACCTCACGGGGGGTGAGGACGGCCTAAGCTTCAAAGTGCCAGAGGTTTTATCGCCTAGCTTTGAGTTTGCAAGCACGCCGTTTTTGGGGGTGGCGCTCGATGGGCGCTTGCTCTGCTATTACCTGCTGTTTACCGCTGCGCTGGTGCTGCTTTTAGCCATGCTGCGCATTGTCAATTCGCCTTTTGGCCGCGTTTTGCAAGCCATTCGCGAAAACGAATTCCGAGCCGAGGCCATTGGTTACCGCGTGGTGGTCTACCGCACCACATCCAGTATTTTGTCGGCGCTGTTTGCTTGCCTTGCGGGTGCCATGTTGGCGCTTTGGCTGCGCTACAACGGGCCAGATACTTCGCTGTCGTTTGAAATCATGATGGATGTGCTCTTGATTGTGGTGATTGGCGGCATGGGCACGGTGTATGGCGCTGCCATAGGCGCGGCGCTGTTTTTAGTGGCGCAAAGCTATTTGCAAGACTTGCTGCGCTTAGGGAATGAGGCAGCTAGCGGCTTGCCATGGCTGGCTGCACTGCTTTCGCCCGACCGCTGGTTGCTGTGGCTAGGGGTTTTATTTGTGCTGTCGGTGTATTATTTTCCTACTGGCATTGTGGGCAAGCTGCGCGTGGGCGCTGCCACGCGCTTGCAAATGCGCTCGCAGCTTGCCGCAGGCGTTGCCCTAGCCGATCACTCCATCAAGGCCTAAGGCATGCCATTCACATCCCACTACCTGCTCTGTGCAGGCTTAGAAATCCACACCACCGACTGGCCTGCCAACAGCGATTGCCCGATGCGCGGCACCGTGCTTGCTTGGCATGGCCTAGCCCGCACTGGCCGCGACATGGACGAACTGGCCGCCCACCTGAGCGCCCAAGGCTACCGTGTGATTTGCCCCGACGCCATAGGCCGCGGCCTGAGCCAATGGAGTGCAGCACCAGAGCGCGAGTACTGTTTGGCTTTTTATGCCCGCGTAGCCCGCGAGCTGCTTGACCAACTGGGCATTGCGCAATTCCACTGGGTGGGCACTTCGATGGGCGGTGCGATTGGCATGGTGTGCGCCTCGGGTTTAACCGAGCCCAGCTTAAAAACGCGAATAATGAGCCTGACCCTCAACGACAACGCGCCCCAGTTGGCCCAAGCCGCCATCGAACGCATCAAAGCCTACGCTGGCAGCCCTCCTGCGTTTGCCACAGTGTCTGAGCTAGAAGCCTTCTTTCGGCAGGTCTACACGCCCTATGGCTGGCTCAGCGACGCGCAGTGGAAGCGCCTGACCGAAACCTCTACCCGCCGCTTGCCAGACGGCCGCGTCACCCCGCACTACGACCCGCGCATCGTTGAGCAGTTCATCTCCCACCCAGACGATTACCTAGTTTGGAACCACTACGATGCCTTGCAGATCCCGGTGCTCTGCCTGCGCGGCGCGCATTCAGATTTGGTGCTGCCCGAAACGCTAGAAACCATGCAAGCCAGAGGCCCGGGCGCATTGGGTTTGCTCACCAGCGTGCAGATCGAGGGTTGTGGGCATGCGCCTGCTTTGAATGTGCCTGCACAGCTTGAGTTGGTGAGTCAACACCTTCAGCGCCCCGGCTCGCCTACCAGTGCATAGGGAGCCCAAAACAGCGGGTGTGCCTGTGAATAGCTGGGTTTGCCGCTTGCATCTTTGGCACTGGTTTGGCGAATGAACTGCATCGCGCCCTGAAGGGCTTTGGCGCGGGTTATTGCAGGGTCTTTGGAGTAACTGGCAAAGGTGTGGCTGACCAAATTTTTGGCGCTTTCGGAGTCTACGGACCAGTGCGTGACCAAGAGCGCTTTTGAGCCTGCGTAGAAAAATCCCCGTCCAAGGCCAGACACAGCTTCTGCGCCTTGGCCATCGCCCGAAGCGGTATTGCAGGCAGACAGCACCACCCAGTCGGCATCGAGCTTGAGTTGCAATACATCTTCTAAGGTTAACAGCGCTTCCAGTGGCTCTTTGTCGGCGTCTTTGCCAGCTGGCGCTGACAGTGCCAGTGCAGGCTGGGACAAACCAGGAAAATCCCCCGGCAGCAAGCCATGCGTGGCAAAAGCCACGATGCGGGTTTTGGACAAATCGGTCTTCATTACCCGCTGTTTGGTTACCGCTGCGCCCAACACCACGTCTTTGCTGGGGTCTGCGCCCAATGCATTGGCCATGGCAATGATTTCGTCGCGCGTGTCGGGCAGGGGCGCTAGCTTGCTATACGGGATCCAAGACACGGCCTTGCTGGCGGCAATGCTTTGTTCACTGGGGCGCTCGGTAGCGGTGCTGCGCACGGCGGTTTTGGCGCGGGTAGCCGCCGCAGGCGAGGCGTTGGCCGCAAACACGGGGTCGCCAAAACCTGCAAAGCGTGCGCGTTGGTCACTGGCAGGCGCTGCGGCTGCACGCAGGCTCACCAAAGCGTTCACGCTGGGAAGTTGTGCGGTAGCCCACTGCTTGTCTAGCCATGCCACATCGGCATAGCGGTCAAAGGGCAGGGTTTTGTCTGCGCCCAGTGGCGTGGGCGCTGTCACCAGTACGGCGGGTGGTAGGCTAGCCAAGCTGTTGTTAGCCGCCATGATGAGCGTGTGTGCGCCGCTTAAAGCTGCCTGCACCGGGCTGAGCAATTCTTTGTAAAGCAGGTGCGCGCCCGCCACATCTATAGCGGGCCATTTGTTGGTGGGCAAGTCGCCCACATCAAGTGCCAGACGCAAGCGTTTGACAATGGGGGCGATGTCTTTCTCGCCTATATTGCTCGCATGAAAAATCACTGCCCCCGCGTGCGGCAGCGCCCACACATAGGCCTTTTGCGGCGTGGTGAGCACACTCACTAGCACCTCGCCCGTGCGCAGCGCAGCACGTGCTTGCTCTACGGTGGGTGGCTTGGGGTCTATCAAGTTGGCGTATTTGGGAAAGCGCTTTTCAATGTCGCTAAACAATGCGCCATGCTCGCGGGTGATGGCTTCTATGCGTGCGCGCAAGGCGGCAGGGTTTTCGTTTTGCTCTTTGAGCTGCTCGGGGCTCAGGGTAGACAAGCGCTGCAAAGCCCGAAAATTATTCACCAGCTCCGCCCGCAAATCTTGCTCCTTGCGCACCGCAGCAGACAGCGCAGGCTCGCTCACGCTGGCGCGGGCCGCACTGGCTGCCACCGCTTGCTGGGTGCTGCCTCCGCGCAGCAGGTCGGCCACAATGAAGCTTTGAGCGGCTGCACCCGCGTCGCTGCTGGCAGTATTGGCTAAATGCTGCAAATAGGCTTCCAGTATCCATTGGCGTGTTTTGACACGCAAGGCTTCTTCGGATTCGCCCACTTGGCGGCGTGCCTGCAAAATGCCTGCCATAGCGGCCTTGAATTCTTCGCTGGCAAGCAATGGGTTGCCAGTGGCGCTCAGAGCCATGGCATACAGGCCGCGTGCTTCGCCTGTGAGGGGGTTGTCTGCTCCCACATTGGCAGCGACGCGCTCGGCATTGAGTTTGAGCTCTGGCAAGGCAGCGGCTGCGCGGCCATTGAGCACAGCAGCAATGCCAGCCAGGCCGCGCACGGCGGACTTGGTTTGCACATACAAGGCGTCGGCTTGGGCGATTTGGCCTTGGCCCAAAAGAGCGCGTGCCAGTGCAGACTGGGCGCGCGCCATGTAAACCGAATCTTCGCCTGCGCCAATGCCGTTTGCAATGTTCACCGAAGTGCGCGAGAGCTTTTCAGCCTCAGTAAAGCGGCCTTGGCCAGACAAAATGTTGGCATAGGCCGCTGCGGCGCTGCTTGAGTGGTGGGAATATTTGCCGTAGCGCTCCAGCGCCCACAGCAGCGGTTGGCGTGCAATCCGCTCGGCCTCGGTGATTTTGCCCAAATCTAGCAGCAGTGACGCGTAGTCGATACGCGCACTGAGGTAAGCGCCATACCCTGCATTGCTGGGCAGGGCATGCTTGGCCCAGTTGGATATGCCGCTGATGCCATCCACCCAGCGCTGGGTTTCTTTCAAAGACAATTCATAGTTGGCCTGAGCCTCTAGGTATTTGCCTTGGGCGCGTTTAAAGCTTGCCGTGGTGTAGTAAAAGCCATTGGCTGTATTGGGTTGGGTTGCATAACTGTTAAATCGCCGAAATTCGGCAGCTGCTGCCCCATAGTGACCTTCGGCCGCTTCAAGATTACCTGAGGCTGAGTGCTGGATGGTGCGGCGGTTGTGGTAAGTCATCAACCAGTGCGCATAGGTTTTCGGGTCTTTGGCCACTTCTTCTTCTAGCGCATGGGCTTTGGCTATTTGCCCTGCTTGGCGCAAAATATTGGCGTAGCTCATGCCAAACTCCATCTCGCGGGTGCGGTCGCCGCGCTCCCTGAATATCGCCATGATGGCATCGGCCGCCTCCAGCCGCGCAGGAATGTTGCCCAAGCTCTCGGCAGCATCCATGCGTACCAAAAGCGCGTCACGCTTGGTAAACCAAAACGCATCAGCGGGCGGCATGGGTTTGTTGAGCGCCTCCTTGTAAGCGGCCACGCGCTCAGGCTCGGGTTTGATCTGGTCAATCAGCACCAAAATATCGGCCACCGTGCGGTATTGCGCATTGGCTTCCAATTTCACCTGCGCGCTGGCGCATAAACATGCACCCAGTAAAACAACTGTTATCGCCGCAAGGCGTATTTTGACAACGGGTTTCATCAGGCAGGCTCCATGTATAGAAGGCTAATTTTGCTGCAAATTGCACCAAAAGTGCTAATTTTGTGAATTTCGCATACTTTTATCTAGGGTTTGGATTTGAAGCATGCGGAGGCCCGATACCGAACTTCCGGACGCAGAGGACGCGAAGGTTACGCAAAAGACGCAAAAGGGATGCCAAAAGCAGGTTGAGAGAGGTTGTTTATAAAAAATAGTGGCAATGTCACCGTACTATGGTCATGGTGCGCTATGAATTATCTAGCGAAAAACAACTGTCTTATGCCCATTAATCAGCACCCGGTGCTCGCTGTGCCACTTCACGGCGCGGGCGAGCACTTGGCTTTCGGTGTCGCGGCCACGGGCTGTGAGGTGCTCTACCGTTTCGCTGTGGTCCACGCGGGCTACGTCTTGCTCAATGATCGGGCCTTCGTCTAAATCGGCTGTCACATAATGCGCCGTAGCACCAATGAGTTTCACACCTCGGTCATGCGCTTGGTAATACGGTTTTGCGCCCTTAAAACTGGGCAAGAAGCTGTGGTGGATATTGATGGCGCGGCCTGCCAAGGCTTGGCACATACTGTCAGACAAAATTTGCATATAGCGTGCTAACACCACCAGTTCAGCGCCTTCGGTGTTGATGATTTCTAGTTGACGGCTTTGCGCCTGCTCTTTGGTGGTGGCGCTCACGGGAATGTGGTGAAAGGGCACGTTGTAGCTGGCCGCCAGCTGGTAAAAGTCGCGGTGGTTGCTGACAATGGCGCGAATGTCCAACGGCAGCAGGCCGCTTTTGCAGCGAAACAACAGGTCGTTGAGGCAATGGCCCTCTTTGCTCACCATCAGCACGGTGCGCATAGGCGCGGCGGCATTGTGCAGCTTGACTTGCATCGAAAAACCTGCACCAAAAGTGTCTATTTGGCTGCGCAGAGTGCTTTCGTCGACGGCATCGCAGGCAAAGCGTACGCGCATGAAAAACAGGCCTGTGGCAGGGTCGTTATATTGTGCGGCTTCTTCAATATTGCCACCGCGTTCAAGTAAAAAGCCCGACACGGCATGGACGATACCGGTGCGGTCTGGGCAGGAGAGGGTGAGGATGTAGGCGGTTTGCATGGCGCTATTTTCTCAGATTTTTGAGGGTTTTATTGGCAATGTCACCGTACAAACGTCATATACAGCTATTGAATACGTAGCGAATTCCTATTGCGTTGAAACCGCAGGTTCTCTAGATGTTTGGTGGCAAATGCTGCTGTACAGGGTTTATAGTCGATTCATGGTAAAGCAAATCAATCAGGTGCGCGAATGGGCTGCTAAACATGCGCCCGGCGTGCTGGTGTGCGCAGTGATTGCCTTGGCGGCTACTTTTTTGTCTGAACACTATGGCGGCCCGCAGCTTTTGTATGCGCTGCTGATTGGTCTGTCTTTCCATTTCCTGATGAAAAACCCGCAGGTTAAACCCGGAATCGACTTTTGTGGCCGTACCGTGCTGCGCTTGGGTGTGGCGCTTTTGGGGGCGCGCATTACTTTGGGACAGGTGGCACAGCTGGGCGCGGAGTCTGCGGTGCTGATTGTCACTGCTGTGGCGCTCACCATTGGCAGCGGTCTGCTGCTGGCTAAGTTTTTAGGCAGAAGCCGTGACGAAGGTTTTTTAAGCGGTGGAGCCGTCGCCATTTGTGGTGCGTCGGCAGCTCTGGCGGTGTCGTCGGTGTTGCCGCAAACCAAGGCCAATGAGCGCTTTACCCTGCTCACGGTGGTGGGCGTGACGGTGATGTCCACTTTGGCGATGATTTTGTACCCTTTTGCGCTCAAACTCATGCCATTGACTGCCCAGCAGTCGGGTTTGTTTTTGGGCGGCACCATCCACGACGTGGCCCAAGTTGTGGCCGCTGGCATGATTCTCGGTCCGCAGGTGGGTGACACCGCTACCGTGGTTAAGCTGTTTCGCGTCATGCTGTTGATGCCTGTGGTGGTGCTGATTGCCTTGGCCTACCGCGGCAATCCCGATGCCCGCGCTGCAGATGAGCAAGTGCCGCTGGTGCCTGGCTTTTTGTTGGGCTTCATTGTGCTGGTGCTGCTGGCCAGCTCAGGCGTAGTGCCTGCGCCCGTAGTGCAAGCCGCCACCGATGCTTCGCGCTGGATGCTGGTGGCCGCCATTGCCGCAGCGGGCGTGAAAACCAGTTTTGAAGAGTTGCTTAAACTGGGCTGGCAACCTGTGGCGATGCTGGTGGGCGAGACCGTGTTTATTGCACTGTGGGTGCTGCTGGGGATTTGGCTACTGCGCTAAATCAAGCGCTTGCGCAGCTGGGTGGCGACAATTTCAGCCAGTAGCACCACCACAAAAATCACCACCAAAACTAGCGCTACCCGATCCCACTCAAACACGTCAATGGCTGAGTTGAGCGTCATGCCAATTCCGCCTGCGCCCACGAGGCCCAAAACAGCGGATTCGCGCACATTGATGTCCCATCGAAACAGCGCAATCGACGCAAACGCAGGTTGCACCTGAGGCCAGTAGCCATAAACAATGCGGCTGTACCACGGTGCACCTGTGGCGGTGAGTGCTTCAATGCTGCCTTTGTTGGACTCTTCTAAGGCTTCACTGAGCATTTTGCCAATAAAGCCAATGCTGTGAAATGCGATGGCACATGTACCTGCCAGTGCACCGGGCCCAAACATGGCCACAAAAAATAGCGCCCACAAGAGTGTGCTGATGCTGCGTGTGACCACCAAAATAAAGCGTGCAATCGCGTTGAGCCAAATGATGGAGTTGATGTTTCGGGCGGCTAAAAACCCAATAGGCGTGGCCAAAATCAAGCCCAGTGCAGTCGACAAAAAGGCGATCGCCAGTGTGTCCATCAAGGCTTGGTGCACCGTTTGCGCCCCCGTACTTTGCGGAACTGTGTAAAACGCCCAGTCGATGGGCCACATGCGCACCAGTAAATCTTTGATTTGCACATGCGCATCGGCTAAAAATTCAGGAATGACATTGACCGCTTTAAAAGACACCACAATTGCCAGCACCAAGCCCAAATACACTGCAAAGCGTTGCAAGCGCTCTGCGGGGGTGAAGCGCTCCCAAGCCTTGGGTGAACTCAGCGCCGAGCTCATTGCTTAAACACCCGTTTGACCGCGATTTGCAGCATTTCACCCACCGCAATCAGGGCAATAATGCACAGCACAATGCCCAAGACAAAATCATAGTCGTAGCGCTGAAATGCGGCAAACAAGGTGCCGCCAATGCCGCCTGCACCCACAATACCCACCATCGTGGAGTTGCGCAAATTGCTGTCGATTTCATAGGCTATAAAACCAATGAAGCGAAAAATGACTTGTGGTACAACTGCAAAAGTCAAGACATTGGCAAAGCTGGCACCCGTGGCACGTACCGCCTCAATTTGTTTCATGGAAATTTCTTCAATCGCCTCGGCAAATAATTTACCTAAAAATCCGACAGATGCCACGGTAAGTGCCAATATGCCAGCCAACGCACCAAAACCGACTGCTTTGACAAACACAATGGCAACGATTACCGGATGAAATGTGCGACACAAGGTGATAAACAACCGCGCTGGCCAAGTGACCCAAGCGGGCATCAGATTGCGCGCTGCCAAGAGCGCCACCGGCAAGGACAAAAGCAAGCCAGCCGCAGATGCCAAAATGGCAATTTGTACGGTCTCTACCATGCCCTTGACGAGCTCTTCACGCGGGTTAAACACAGGGGGAAACATACGGGTGACAAACTTGTTAGCGCCCTCAAGCCCCAAGATAAAACGTGCCCATGTGAGGTCAATGCGCGAGAATGCCCAGACAAAAATGAGTGCCAAAATTAAAACACCCCAACGCTCAGCGCTGCCCATTTGAAAAGGGCGCACGCTGCTTGGAGGGCTCGGCAAGCGCGCACTTATGCCAGCCACGATTGTCCGCCGTAAATAGATTTCAATACGCCGTCGGTTAAGCCATCGCCAGTGCCGTCGTACACCACAAGGCCACCACTCATGCCCACAATGCGCGTAGCAAAGCGTTTGGCCAGCTCCACGTCGTGCATGTTCACAATCACCGGTATGCCTGCATCCACGCCCACGCGCTTGAGCAGTTCCATGATTTCTACCGAGGTTTTAGGATCCAAGGAGCTGGTAGGTTCGTCGGCAAGCAGCAGCGAAGGCCGCTGCATCACTGCCCGTGATATGCCCACGCGCTGGCGTTGCCCGCCTGAGAGCGAATCCGCTCGGGCATTTGCAAAATCTTGCAGCCCCACAATACCCAGTACATCCCAAGCTCTGGCAATGTCTTGGGGCTCAAACTTGCGCAGCCACGCCTTCCATGCGGGCGTTGTGCCCAGCACACCAGTGAGCAAGTTTTCCATCACCGACAAGCGCTCTACCAAGTTGTACTCTTGAAACACCATGCCGATACGCGCCCGCGCTTGGCGCAGTGCGTCGCCGCGCAGGTGGACCAAGTTCACGCCGTCAAGCTCAATCGCGCCCGCTGTGGGTTCAACCAAACGGTTCACACAGCGAATCAAGGTGCTTTTGCCTGTTCCGCTCGGCCCAATGATGGCGGTGAGCGCTGCGCCTTCAAAGCGCAGGTCAATACCTTTGAGTACGGGTTTGCCATTCACATATTCTTTAACCAGCCCTTTGAGCTCCAGTTTGGCAGACATCGTTGCGGCTTATTTCTTGGCTAAATCAGCAGCGGCTTTGTCCACTGTGCGCACAACGTCCCAGTCCTTGGCATAGCTGATGCTGACAAAGCGGTCTGCACCGTCAAAGTTTTTTTGCATGTCGGCAGGAAAGCGGTAATCGGCAAAGCACTTGACCATTTTGGCGGCTAGCGTAGGCTCTAGATCGTGCGCGTAGGCAAAGCTCGACGTGGGAAAGCGTTGGCTGCGGTAGATGACACGAAAGTCAGCTTCTTTGATTTGGCCACGGTCGCCCATGCGCTCAAACACATCGCTGGCCACGTGGGCTGCGTCGTAGTCACCTGTGTTCACGCCCAGCACCGATTGGTCGTGCTTGCCAGAGAATTTAATCTCGTAGTCTTTGCCCGGCGCTAAGCCCTGCGCAGGCAAGAGCGCCAGTGGCGCGAGGTGGCCAGAGTTTGACGACGGTGCAGTATGGGCTACCTTTTTACCCTTGAGGTCAGCTACGGTTTTGTAGGCACTGGATGCCTTCACGATGGTAATCAGGTTGTAGCCTTGGTAACCTTTGGCGTCCCCTTTCACCGCAAATGGGATGGCCCCTGCTTTGTTCACTGCAAAAACAGTAGGACCTGTAGAGAAACCGCCCACATGCAGGCGGCCAGAGCGCATAGCCTCTATTTGTGCCGCGTTGTTTTGCACTTGGTAAAACACTACTTTTTTACCTGTGCATTGGCCTAGATGGTCCGTGAATGGTTTGAAGATGTTTTCGTATTTGGCGGGGTCTTCTACGGGCGTGTAGGTGAAGATTAAGGTGCTGGGGTTTTTCCACTTGGCTTTATCGGCGGGGGTATCGGCCAGCAGGTCTTTGTTGGCATCACAGTACAGTGCGTCTAAATCCCCTCGGTTGGGGCAGGCCTCTTGTGCAGGCACAGTAAAAACGGCAGTGCACAAAGCCAGTGCGAATAGGGGTTTTCGAATCATGAAAATTACTCCAAGGGGGGGAATTGAAAGTCAGTATAGATTTTTACACCGGAATATGCCAGTTTTATGGCGCGGGCTAAGGGTAAATCTGGAGTTGTAGCCACAGCATTATTTCACCAAGGCATGCAGGGCTTTAAACTGAGGATGTTCAGCGCTGCGCACCCACTCAAACAGTACCATTTCTGTGGTCACCAGCTCGGCTCCCACCCCCGCCAATCGGTCAAAAGCGGCATCGCGGTTGCGCTCAGTGCGCGAGCTGCAAGCATCGGTCACCACCCAAACTTCAAACTCTTCTTCGATCAAGTCTAGTGCAGTTTGTAACAAACAAATATGGGCCTCGCAACCAGCGATGACCACCATGTTGCGTTGCGGCGTTTGCGGCACGGCTTTTTGCAGGTGTTTGGGCAGACTGCGGGCGTTACCTTTGGGCTCTGGCGGCTCGGGGCGGAGCCAATCAGACAGCCCTTCTTCTACGGCACTGAAATGCATTTTGGCAAGCACATCTTGGCATAGGGAGCGTAGCTGGGGGTCAGTTTCGCCTAGGCCAGAAGGATTTTGTTCTGTGCCCCAGACTGGTACGGCCATTAACCGCGCCGCTTGCGCCAGACGCACTGCGTTGGCCAAGATGGTGCCGCTCTCCAGCATGGCCGGCATCACGCGGGATTGGTAATCAATGAGGACGAGTTGGGATTGCGGGGCTTCTAGTAACATGGTGAAGGGAGGGTTAAAAATGGGCAATTAACGGGCAATAAATTGACACCGTGACGGGCAAAATGGACTGTGCCACAAGCTACCATCGGTGTATGACTTCCCGCATCTTACTTCGCTTAGCCCCTAACAGCCACAGGCTGCTCATCACAGGGCTACTTTGCCTGGGGGCGGTGGGTGCAGATATGGCTTGGCGTTGGTTCGGAGTTCAAGCGCCTGCCCCCGCTCAAGCGGCGCTAACTCTGGTGGGTGAGGTGTCTATCAACGCGCAAAAAAACGTCTCCTCAAGTTTCATTGAAACCGCGCAGGGCACTATTCCTATGCCGGTCAATACCCCCGCCGCGCATGCCAGTAGTCTGCTGGCTATGCCAAGTACTAGCACCGCGCAGATGTTGGCTTTTTGGTTTGCAGGTGAACGCGAAAGTGCGCCCAATGTGCAAATTGCATTTTCGTGGTTTGATCGCGCGGCGCAAATGTGGAGGCCTTCGCGCTTTGTGCTAAATCGTTTTGATTTGGGGCGTGCGTTGGGTTTTGGCATTCGTCGGCTGGGCAATCCCGTTGCGTGGCAAGATGCGGACGGGCGCATCCATGTGTTTGTGGTAGCTACTGGTCTTGGGGGCTGGGCAGCCGGTCGCATCGCACATGTGCGGCAAGTGGGCGACGCAGCGGACTTGGCAACGCAAAAGCCAGAGCAATTTATATTTGAACCGGTGCGTGTTTTGCCATTGTCTTGGCTGTGGAATATCAGCTACCTTGTGCGCACCGCACCCATGCCCTTGGTTGATGGCGGAATGGTACTTCCGGTGTATTTTGAGATTGGCATCAAATACCCTGCGGCACTGCGCTTTGGGGCACGAGGAGAGTTTTTGGGGCTCACGCGCATGTCGATGCGTGGGGACACCTTGCAGCCTACAGTCGTGCCCCAAAGCAGCGACGTTTGGCTGGCCTTCATGCGCGACCACAGCGCAGTTCACCGAGTGCCTGTGGCGCAAACACTGGATGCGGGCCGCACATGGCGTGATTTGCCGAACCTTGCAGTGGCCAATCCTGGCAGTTCGCTGGCTGCACTGCGCCTGCCGGATGGTCGATTCGTGATGGCGCTCAACGACCTTCCCGATTCACGTCGTCACATAGACTTAGCTTTGTCCGATGATGGTGTGAACTGGCAAGCTGCAGTGGCTATGGAGCGTGCGGATGCATTGCAAGACGAATTTTCCTACCCTGCACTGGCATGGGATGGCGCACAGCTATGGGTCAGCTACACCGACCAGCGGCGTAGTATCAAATGGCGCAGGTATGTGTTGCAAGAGCGTGCACAAGCGCCATTGCCAGGGCTGGGGAAATAAGCATGCAGACATTGTTTTCGCTTTCACCTGATTCTGTGTTGCCTGTGGCCGGGCTAGCGCATTGGAGTTTGTTGACGCTGTGGGGTGTGGTTTTGGCATGGTTTGGACTTGCTTTGCTTGTGCGCGTGTGGCCACGGCTTTCTTTGCACGCGCGCTCTGGCATAGCTGTAGCCATTGTGGTGTGCAACCTATTGCCTGCTTGGCTACACATGGTCACTCTGTCTCCCGCCTACTGGCTGGGTTTGGCCTTCCAGTCCCCCAGTTTGGCTTTGGCAGCGCTTGCTTTGCTAGGACTGTGGGCGCATACCAGCGCCGATGCATCGCCCCTCGTTACGCCTTGGCGGGCACGTTCTGAGGCGATTAGTGTGTGGTGTCTTGTGGGTGTTGTGCTGGGTTGGGTGCTGCTGCTGGACACATTAGCCTTTTGGCCGCACTCGGTGTATGCGTTGGGATTTGGCGCGGAAGTCCTGTGGTGTGTGGCACTGGGACTGCTTGTGACGGCTTGGCGCTGGCAGGGCTTAGTGCTGCGAATACTATGCCCCGTATTGTTGGCGTTTGCGGTCAGCCGCTTACCATCTGGCAACCTATGGGATGCTGTATTGGACCCGCTTCTTTGGACGGGCTTGCACGTTAAATTGCTGCGTGATTTGTGGGTGGCGAAAAAAGCTAAAGTGCGCGCTAATCTGCACTATGCGCCGTAAAACTCTAGCGGCTAATCAACCATTCGCGTTGAAACAACCACTCTTGCGGGCGGGCAATATTGCCAAGCGTTATTTCACCGCGGCCATGGCGCGAGCGCACGTCCCAGCGCGTGCCGACTACGGTGCAGGCGTTGGCCGCCACGCAGGCAGGCGCGTCTTTGCCAACCCACATCACACCATCAAACTGCGCCAACAAAATTTCAGGCGCTACGCCATCGGCATGCGTAAAAAAGCGGTTGCCCGGCAACAAAAATTGGTAACGTTCAAACTGGCCATTAAAGCCATTGGGCACTGCAATGCGTTTGCCGCGCCACTGCGCGTGGTGCTCTAAGGTAAAGGATGCAGCGGACTCGTCTAGCGGCGCGACGACAGCGTTAAAGCTGGCAAATACCGACACGCAAGCCACTAGCAGTGCCGATCGCGTGAAGCGCGGTAAGCACCCCAGCAGCAAGGCCGAGACGGAAATAGCGGTGAAAAACAAGACCAGTGACCACTCAAACTCCGTAGCGATGCCCATTTGAAATGCTGCGAATCCGATAGCAAACAATAACCACAAGACAATGACAATAGGTAAATAACTTACAAAAAACCAGATGTTTGACAAACGATGCCACAACACAGCCAACACAATGGCTAAAAACGGTGAAGCAGGAATCACATAGCGGGCTGAGCGCTGGCTGGGCACCGTGAAGACCGCCAGCCACACCAGCAGGCAGCCCACCATGGCCCACAGGTATACCGCAGGCAGGGGGAGCGCGTTGGCAGTGGAGTTGGGGTGGGGGATGTTGCGGGCCGCAGCACGCCATTTCGTCCAGCCTTGACGCAGCCCCCAAAGCATGAGTGCTACCACCATGATGCCCAGCAAGCCCGCGTTTTGCACATAGGCTAGAAGCTGCAGCCACATGCTGGTATCGCCCCATAAGGCCCGCATCCAATAGCCTTGGTTGTTGTTCATTTTGGAAGCGTTTTCGAACAAAATGAACTCCTTCCATACTGCTTGTGGGTCGGGGTCGATCGCGAACCAGAGCGCAAAAATACCCAGAGCCAATGCGCACGTGCAAGCCAATTTAAATGCCAAAGTGGCGCAGCTGTGCAAACAGATGGGTCGCGCAAGCCACCAAGCCACAAGCGCCAAGCAGGCACCCGCTGGCGCAATTAGGGCGAATGATTTGTAGAGCAAGCCAACGGCAAAATACAGGCCAAACAACAGCGCCAAGGGCCAACTGAACAGCTTGTCAGCCGCTAGGCCGCGCTGGTGGCGCAGCAACAGCACGAAGATGGGCAAGTTAAACCAAAAAGACTCCGCAGCGCTGGTGAGGTAGGGTCGCCCGTAGCGAAAGGTGCAGAAAAACACAAGGTAAATCACCCCCGCCAACAGCCCCAAACGCAGATCGCGCGCCAAGCGCTGTACCAACACCACAATGCCTGCTGTAACCAGTAGGGTGTAGACCAAGCTGGGTAGGCGCAGCGCAGCTAATGTCCAGTGGTTGCCCCAATTGCCCGCCACCATGGCCTGCCAAAACAGCAGGGGCGGTTTGGTGTTGCGCATATTCTCTAGCTCTGAGGCCAGTGGCAACCAATGGCCAGTGGCTGCCGTGAGGCGCGCGATGTGCGCGTACACCATTTCGTCACCGTTGCGCGGAATGTAATGACCACCCAAGCCGTTGCCATACACAAAAACTGCAAATACCAAGAGTAGCCAGTAGCCTAGCGGCTGTTGTCCCCAGCCGTTGGGTAGCTTAGGCACGAGACTTCTTTCTGAATGTCCACCAGTCGTTGGCAAAATAGTTGCTCACACTGGCCACCACAATCGCCGTCACATTTGCCACTAAATAATGCCAGCCTACTGGGCCTGACAGCCATAGCGTGAGCCCATACTGCACCGCCATGCCTAGCCATGATGCCAACGCGTATTGACCGAACTGCTGCACATAGTTAATTGGTTCAGGTGCTATCAGTAGGGCGTTTACACGCTGTCGGTCGGCCCAAGTCCACAAGCGATTCCATGTAAAGTTATTGACTGTGGCCACCAAAATTGCACACGCCAATGATGCATACAAGCGGTTACGTGCAGGTTCGATCGCACGAAAGACAAATTCTTGTGCAACAGTTAAGACCAGTAAATTAACGACAGTACCGCTTGCGCCCACGATGCCAAACTTGACGTAACGAAACTGTGTGAACCAAACAAATGTCCGCTGCAGCCAAGCGTTCAAACCTTTCATGTGCGCAACTCCAAACTAATGAGCGCCATATCGAGCACTGGCTGGGGTGCAATCACTTTGAGGCATTGGTTGTCGCCGTCGCAAAAAGTTTGGCGGTGGTTGTAAGCGGTGAGGCAGGGGGAGCAGGCGATGCCACTTTCAAAAATAGTAGCACGTGGCGACAGTGGGCCGTAGAGTTTGGCTGTTTCAGGGCCGAAAAAAACCATGGTTTGGATGCCAGTCAGACTGGCAAAATGGCCTGGACCACCGTCGTTGGTGATGAGCAAGTCGGCGCTGTGCAAAAGCAGTAAAAGTTCACGCATAGTGCGTGTGTAGCCGGTGAGTGCGATGCAATGTGAGTGTCCTACATCGGCAATGATTTGCTGCGCCAGCACGGCGTCTTCGGGCAGTCCAATCAAACCCACTGCATGGCCTGCTGCACAAAGACCACGCGCGACGTGCGCATACGAAGCGGCCGGCCATGCCCGCTCTGGCAAAATGCCACCGCCCGCATAGAGCAGTACCAGTTTGCGAGTGGCTGTGGCGCTATGGACGGCATGTAAACTGGCCCGGTACATTTTGCGTTCATCGTCACTGAAATGCACCTGCAAGCCCGATTCGGTGGGGCGCATGGTCAGCGAAGATATTTTCGAGCGCGGACTGTGCGTATTAAAAAGTGCATCCACCAATGCAACAAACTGCAAACTGATGTGGCGGTAGGGGTTGTAGGGGAGCGCGCGGTTAAAGGTATTGCCTCGGTATAGCCCTTCTTGGGTGTGGGGGGTGAAACCTGCGCGTAGCCCAGCACAGCTTAGGGTTGCCATGATACTGCTCACGCGCGAGAATAACTCACAATCAATCACCACGTCTAGTGGCAGCGCACGCATTGCGCGACGGAAAGCCAACATGCTGCTCAGCAAGGCTGGTAGTGAGCGGTCGTCAAGTGTGTGCAGGTTGCTGTCGGGGGCAAGTTGCAAGAGCTGAGAAACACTGCGGTTTTTGGCCAGTTGCAACATGTGCAATTGCGCGTGTGGAAAACGCAATTTAATTTCTGCAAACATCGGTCCTGCGAGGACTACCGACCCCATTTCCGAAAGCATGATCACCAAGACATGGCGCACACCGTTAGGAGATTGGCATGGCTTGGGCGCAATACCCAGCACGCGCTGGATGGATGTCCATCCGGACAATACAGCACACAGCAGTTGGCCGATATTTTTATCTATCCAACGCTGGGTGTTGATTTGCATAGGCAGTAGTTTACAGCCCGCTCACAGGCCAGCTGCGGCGCGCAGTACGGCTGCTTTGTCGGTGCGCTCCCAAGTGAACTCTGGTTCTTCACGGCCAAAGTGTCCGTAGGCTGCGGTTTTTTGGTAAATCGGGCGTAGCAAGTCAAGCATTTGGATAATGCCTTTTGGGCGCAGGTCAAAGTGCTCGGCGACCAATTGGCCCAAGCGCTCGTCGCTTACTTTGCCCGTGCCGCCGGTGGTGACCATCACGCTGGTGGGCTTGGCCACGCCAATGGCGTAGCTGATTTGCACTGTGCACTTGGTGGCTAAGCCTGCGGCCACGATGTTTTTAGCCACATAGCGGCCGGCGTAGGCAGCAGAGCGGTCAACTTTGGAGGGGTCTTTGCCGCTGAATGCACCGCCACCGTGGGGCGCCGCGCCGCCATAGGTGTCGACAATGATTTTGCGGCCAGTCAGGCCACAGTCGCCCTGTGGGCCGCCCACGACGAAACGGCCTGTGGGGTTGATCAAATACTTGATCTCGCCTTTGATCAGGTGCGCAGGAATGATGGGCTTGATGATGTGCTCAATCACGCCTTCTGTGATTTCTTTGTGGCTGATTTCTGGCGCATGCTGGGTCGAGATCACCACAGTGTCCACGCTGTGGACTTTGCCATCGACATATTTGAGCGTCACTTGCGATTTGGCATCGGGGCGCAGCCAAGCCAAGCGGCCGTCTTTGCGCAATTGCGCTTGGCGCTCCATCAGGCGGTGGGCGTAATGGATGGCCGCTGGCATAAGTTCAGGGGTTTCGTCGCAGGCATAGCCAAACATCAGGCCTTGGTCGCCAGCGCCTTGGTCTAGGTCAATGCCTTGGCCTTCGTTGACGCCTTGGGCAATGTCTTGGCTCTGTTTGTCATAGCAGACCATGACAGCGCAGCCACGGTAATCAATGCCGTAGTCAGTGTTGTCGTAGCCAATGCGCTTGATGGTGTCGCGCGCCACTTGGATGTAATCCACATTCGCGCCGGTGGTGATTTCGCCGGCTAGCACCACCAAACCAGTGTTGCACAGGGTCTCGGCGGCTACGCGGCTGCGTGGATCTTGGGTAA
The DNA here is from genome assembly GCA_031428975.1 of Polaromonas sp. Lineage (GTDB taxonomy): Bacteria > Pseudomonadota > Gammaproteobacteria > Burkholderiales > Burkholderiaceae_C > JAAFIP01. The sequence continues at coordinate 26,388 of JANOYR010000067.1, forward strand.
AAATTGCGTCAACGATTGCATCCGATATCTGGTCAGCCACCTTGTCGGGGTGGCCTTCAGAGACGGATTCAGAGGTGAAAAAATATTCGTTCGCCATGGCAGTAAACTCCTTAGGTTGGTTAAATTCGCGTTGCCGCGCACCATTTGGAGCCTTGGCGAACGCTTTAGCAGGTTTTATGAATCGCTCTGCAAGTAGTTCTGTAACTCAGCGATAAATACTATTTTAACATTTTTTGGCCCTGATGGAGTCTACAGTTTGGCTTGGTTGTTTCGCTTTTTGTCCCGCTTCCCCCTCTTGGCGCTGCATGTAGTGGGCTTTGTCGTGGGGTGGTTGGCGTTTTTGGGGTCGGGGGTTTACCGCAGGCGATTCTTGGACAATGCGCGGTTGGCAGGTTTTGGGTTAATCGATATGTGGCCAGCCGTTGGCCATGCTGGTAAGTTGGTGGCAGAACTGCCGCGTTTGTGGTTTGGTGCGCCGGTGGCCACCACGCTATTGGGCTCTGAGCATATTGATGCTGCGCTGGCCGCTGGCAAAGGCATTGTGGCACTTACGCCGCATTTGGGCTGCTTTGAGGTGGCGGCACAGGCTTATGCGCAGCGTTATGGCCCCTTACGTCACCCCATGACGGTGTTGTTTCGGCCCCCGCGCAAGGCGTGGCTGACCCGTTTGATGGAGGGTGCACGCGAGCGCCCCGGTCTTTTAACTGCGCCTACCTCACTAGGCGGTGTCAAATCCATGCTCAAAGCGCTCAGGCGCGGCGATGCGGTGGGGCTGCTGCCTGACCAAGTGCCCCCTCAGGGCATGGGTGTTTGGGCAGATTTTTTTGGGAAATCCGCTTACACCATGACACTTTCTGCACGGTTGGTGCAGCCCACAGGGGCCACGGTGTTGTTGGCTAGCTGCGAGCGTTTGGCCTGGGGCAGAGGTTTTATAGTGCGTTACCAGCCTTGGCCCGAAACGCTCGGTGCGTTGTCATCGGACCCCAGTACGGCTGCCGTGCAGGTAAATCAGGCCATGCAGAGCCTGATTGCCCAGCACCCTACGCAATATTTGTGGGGCTATGCCCGCTACAAAGTGCCGCGCAACGAGGTGGTCACATGAAGACCGTGTCGTACTTTGTAATTGTGCTGCTGCGTGCGGTAGCGCTGCTGCCTTTACCAGCGGTGAGGGGGCTTGGCCGTGCGCTGGGGGTGATTCTGTGCTTGGCCGTGCGCCACCGAGTCCGGGTCGTAGACCAAAACTTATTGCTATGCTTTCCAGAGCTAGATATGACTACTAGACGGCGACATCGCGCTGAAATCTTTAAAAATTTTGCACAAACCTGGCTAGACCGGGCTTGGCTTTGGCATGCGCCAGCACAGTTGCTCAAACAGCGCTTACAAATTACTGGTGCAATCCATGCGCTAGAGGGAAGTGCTCCCACGGTACTCTTTGCGCCCCATTTTATGGGACTAGATGCGGGCTGGACAGCGCTGACCCTGCTGTCGCCACGCACCTACACCACCATTTATACCGAGCAGGCCAACCGCACGATGGATCGTTGGATTTTGCGAGGCCGCCAGCGCTTTGGTGGGGCGCACTTATTCACCCATGCCGATGGCGTTCGATCGATCGCTGCACGTTTGAAAAAAGGCGATCTGCTGTATCTGTTGCCTGACATGGATTTTGGTGAAGATGATTCAGTATTCGTGCCATTTTTTGGTGTGCAGGCGGCTACGGTGCCCAGTTTGAGCCGTTTTGCCAAACTGGGCGGCGCACGCAGCACGCCCGCTCAAGTCGTACCTGTTGTGACGCGCATGACAAAGCGTGGTTACGAGGTGCAAATACTCCCCGCATGGGAAAATTTTCCGACCGAAGATTTAGTGGCCGATACTGCCCGCATGAACCGCGAGCTGCAAGCCATGGTGGTAGCCCAGATCGCAGAGTATTACTGGGTGCACAAACGCTTTAAAACGCGGCCGGCGGACGCGGTTGATTTTTATGGGTAAGGCGGGCTAGGCCAGCTTACTCAATACAACCGCGTCTTGGTGGTTGGCAATGTGCATGCTGTGCGCCAGCGCGTAGTCGCTGCGGCTAAGTTTGCCGTAGGCAAAGTGCGGCTTGAGAGCGCCTGTGTGGCTGTTAAATGCGCCGATGGCAGTGCGCAGGCGCAAGATGCCTACTGCCAAGCTGGTCTGTGCATTGAGCGCGGGCGCTCCAGGAATTGGCTCGACCAAACGGTGCGACATCTTGCCGCGCCACTTGAAAAACTGAAAAGCCGCTGCGCCTGCTGTGTTTTGAAACAGATCGCTTTTGTGCAGAGGAAAGCCGTGCAGGCTCATCTCGATGCTTTGCGCCAAATGCTCTAGAACTGCTCCCAGTGGCCAGCCTGCTGTGGTTTGCGCCGTGCTTGAAAGCTGCATGGCATCGAGCCAACGCAGCGCATCGGATAGGTTTTGCACCTGATCGGACTTGCTTTGCGCCGAAAGTGTGTGTCCTAGGGTGGCGATCCCCACAAGGGCGGCGCTTTGCTGGATGACGAATTGACGGCGTTGCATAGGGTGCTCCATTTCATTTAAATTAGCTATGCTAATAATAGCAAACTATGTCCATATCACAGTGACAATGCTCAGAATGTATAAAAATACAATCCATCTCAAATGCAAGTCTCGGTTAAGGGGCAATAAGAAAATTTTCTAAGTGCTGCTGCACCAAATCTGGCCGCTCGTGAATCAGCCAGTGCGTCAGGCCTTCAAGGCGCTGCAACTGCAAATGGGGAATATACGCCTCAAGCCCATCCAGCAGAGCGGGTGGCAAGGCGGTGTCGGCCATGCCCCAAAGCACAAGTGTCGGCATGGCCACGGTGAGCATCGACATGGGCAGTGCGACAGCGGCTGCGCCTAGGTTGTCAGGTGTAGGCGGGCGCAGCGGCGATGCGCGGTAGTAGTTGCAGCCGCCAGTCAGGCCATACCCCCAGACTTCGCGGTATTGCGCTTTCACCGCATCAGTGAGCCACGCGCAGGCCTCGGTGTGGGCAAACATCTGCGTGAAAAACTCCCAAAGGCGCTGGTAGTCGATGGCGGCCAATAAAGCCTCGGCATCGGGTTGAATCAAAAAATTCATATAAGCGCTGGACGCTTGCTGCGCAGGCGAGTGCGCCAGTTCACGCAAAAAAGTGCCAGGATGCGGGCTGTTGATGATGCACAGCTTGTCTATTAGATGCGGCATTTGGTTGGCCAGATTCCACGCCAGTGCGCCGCCCCAGTCGTGTGCCACTAAGCAGGCCAATCGCTCTGTTGCTTGGGCAGCCGCAGGAGTTTTTGCACCGCCCCCATCGCCAGTTTCCAGCGCTATCAAAGCCGCAATGTCCTGTACCAAAAACTTCGCCCGATACGCCGCCACGTCGGTGGGCGCAGACGAGCGCTCATAACCCCGTAAATTAGGCGCTACGCAGCGAAAACCACCATGTTCAGGCTGCGAAAAGTACACCAGCATGGCATCCCACACAAAAGCCCCTTCAGGAAATCCATGCAAAAAAACCAAAACAGGCCGCCCCCGCTCCCCCGCGCTGCGGCAGCTCAGCGTGATGCCGTGCGGCAGGGAAATAAGGCTTTTTTCAATCATATACAAACACCAAAATACTACAAATTAAATAGCGCACTATGACCATTTTACGGTGACATCGGGTAAAAAAATCATAAAAAAGCAGTTTAACAAACTAAAGCCAAGTCAATAAACCACACCAATCCTTTCGGATTCTTTTTGGATCCCTTTTGCGTCTTTTGCGTAACCTTCGCGCCCTCTGCGTCCGGCAGTCCGATTTAGACTTCAGCCCCGCCAACCACGCCAGCGACAGCAGCTCCGTCAACCCCATCTACCAGCAAAGCATCCGCCGCAGCCTGTGCATCCAAAACAGCCTTAGCCGCCTGCAACTCACCCAGCCCGCCCATCATCCATTCGCGCAGCAGCACCGCAGTTTCCTCCACGCCCACGCGCTTGGGCGCACTGAACATCATGACTTGACCACCGCCCGCTTGTAAACGGGCGATCGACATGGCCTTGGCGGCTTCGTTTTTGCTGAGTTTGTCGGCCTTGGTGAGCAAGATTAAAAATTTCAAGCCCTCGGTCACGCGCGGACGAATCACCTCTAGCAGCACTTCATCGAGCTCGGTCACACCATGGCGAGGGTCGCACAGCATGACCACGGCTTTGAGTTGAGGACGGCTCACCAAATAGTTGGCCATCACCTGTTGCCAGCGGTATTTTGCACTTTTAGGCACGGCTGCGTAGCCGTAGCCGGGCAAATCGGCCAGCACGCCGTCGTGTACGCCGTTTTTACCCACGCTGAACAAGTTGATGTGTTGGGTGCGGCCTGGGGTTTTGGAGGCGTAGGCCAGTTGTTTTTGTTGGGTAATGGTGTTGATGCAGGTGGATTTGCCCGCGTTTGAGCGGCCCACAAAGGCAATTTCTGGCAAATTTAGCTCAGGCAAGTGGTGCAGCTGGGCTGCAGTGGTGAGAAAGTGCGCGGTGTGCAACCAAGCCATGGCCAGCTTTTTCTCGGCCACCACGGGGTCGGTAATGGCGGAGGTTTGCAGCGTGGTGGGTGCATAAGCCGCGCGACCCTGTTGCACCGCTACCACGGTACCACGCGCCTTGCTGCGCGGTCCGGGATTGGCCGATTTGGCGCGTATATTGTTGCTGGGGGTGGTGCGAGGTGAGATGGCCATGTGTTGCCTAAAAACGGGGGGATTACGCCAAATATGGCCAAAAATACACGCAGAAAAACCGTAATAAGGGATTTCCCTTTGGCTGCATTGTAAAATGCGATGTTGCATCCAGTCAAAACCGAGTTGAAAACTCCTGCTGAAAACCAAACGCCATGAAATTTTTTGCTTACTTGCTCACTGCTGCCTTGCTGGCTGCGCCCGTTTTTGCCCAAGAGAAAAAACCTGAAGCGGCTGCGCCAGCAGCTCCCATGGCCGCAAAGCCCGCGGCCAAATCGGTTGCAGCCAAGCCCGATCTAGGCAAAGGCTCTGCCAAATACGAGCAAGTGTGTGCATCTTGCCATGGCGCAGACGGCAATTCGGGTACCCCCGCAAATCCCAAGCTGGCGGGTCAACACCCTGAGTATTTGGTAAAACAACTGCAAGAATTCAAATCTGGCAAGCGCAAAAATGCCATCATGGCCGGATTTGCCTCCACCTTGACAGACGATGACATGCGCAACATCGCCTACTGGGCCGCCAGCCAAAAAGCCAAGCCCGGATTTGCCAAAGACAAAGTGCAAGTGGCTTTGGGCGAGCGCATTTACAAGGGCGGCATACAAGACCGACAAATAGCCGCTTGTGCAGGCTGCCACAGCCCCACAGGCGCTGGCTTACCTTCGCAATATCCGCGTTTGGCGGGTCAGCATGCTGAATATGTGACTTCCTCACTGATCAGCTACCGAGAAGGCGGCCGCACCAACAGTGTGCAAATGACCCAAGTGGCCGCCAAGCTCAATGACCGCGAGATCAAAGCGGTGGCAGACTACATTGCTGGCTTGCGTTGAGCTAAAAACGGTATCTATATTGAACTTTCTCGGGTGAATACACCCAAACTACACGGGCTCATCCTAACGGATAGCCCGTTTTTTTATTGATCTTGAGACAATAGCCCCATGTCAGTTTCTACCCACGGAATGCGCATTCGCACCCCATCGCTCGTCTTGCGTGCAGCGGTGGAGTTGCTCTCGTCCATGCGTTTTTCTATTTCACTGCTGACCGTGATTTGCGTGGCATCGGTGATTGGCACGGTGCTCAAGCAGGGCGAACCGCTTGGTAACTATGTGAACCAGTTCGGACCATTTTGGGCCGATGTTTTTAATGCAGTGAGCCTGTATACGGTGTACAGCGCGTGGTGGTTCATGCTGATCTTAGGCTTTTTGGTGGTCAGCACTACATTGTGTGTCACGCGCAATGTGCCCCACATCATGCGCGACTGGAGTGAATTAAAAGAAAATATCCGCGAAAAAAGCCTCAGCGCTTTTGGCCAACGCGCCTCTGGCGAGCTGGCTGAAGCAGCGCCACAGGCGGCCCAGCGGATCGGACAGACGCTGGCGGCTTCGGGATGGAAGGTGAAAATCCAAACCCGCGACTCTGGTGTGATGGTGGCGGCTAAGGCGGGTTCGGCCAATAAATTGGGCTATGTTGCGGCGCACAGTGCCATTGTGTTGATCTGCATTGGCGGCCTGCTCGATGGCGACTTAGCTGTTCGGGCGCAAACATGGTTCAATGGTAAATCCGTCTACACCGGCGGCGGCATGATTGCAGATGTGCCAACTGCACACCGCTTGTCGCCTTTAAACCCTGCCTTTCGTGCCAACCTTTTGGTCGCTGAGGGCGCACGCAGCAGTACTGCAATATTAAATCAACCATCCGGCGTGTTGATTCAAGACCTGCCTTTTACGATAGAGCTGAAAAAATTTGTAGTGGAGCATTACTCTACGGGTATGCCCAAGCTATTTGCCAGCGACATCATCATCCACGACAAAGAAACGGGTGCGCAAACTACGGCACGGGTAGAGGTGAATCACCCTGTCAATTACAAGGGGGTGGAAATTTACCAAAGCAGTTTTGACGATGGTGGCTCAAGCGTCAAACTGCGCGCCGTGCCGATGGCTGGGGTCGGTGAAGGGGCGGCCAAAGCATTTGACATAGAAGGCGTGATTGGCGGCTCTTCCAATTTGTCCAAAGCTGACACAAAAGGCGACGAAAAAATGACGCTAGAGTACAGCGCATTGCGGGTGTTAAATGTGGAAAACTTTGGCAAGGAAGGTGCGGGCTCACCCGGTGCAGTAGATGTGCGCAAAGTCGATTTGCAGCAGTCTGTGCAAGATTTGGGTCGTGGCATCAACGAGCGCCTGGGTGCCGCCAATAAGGTAAAAACGCGCAAAGAACTGCGCAACGTGGGTCCTAGCATCACCTATAAGTTGCGCGACGCCGCAGGTCAAGCGCGGGAGTTCCATAACTACATGCTGCCCGTACAGCTCGTTGCTGAGGCGGGGGCGGTATTTATGTTGGGCATGCGCGACTCACCTGCGCAGGCTTTTCGCTATCTGCGCATACCGGTAGATTCCGAGGGCCGTATGGATAGCTTTTTCCGACTCAAGGCGGCATTGCAAGACCCCGCTACGCGGGAGCTTGCCGTCAAGCGCTACGTCAAATTGGCGACTGATCCTGCAAAGCCCGAGTTAGGGCAGCAGCTGGGCGTTTCAGCTTCGCGCGCACTGGGTTTGTTTGCAGGTGCGGAGCCTATTAAAGGCAAAGCGTCCAGCGGCTTACAGGCTGTAGCGGACTTTATGGAAGCCAATGTGCCTGAATCTGAGCGCGAACGGGCCAGCAATGTTGTGGTGCGTATACTGAATGGCGTTTTGTTTGAGTTGGCCCAGCTTACGCGCGAACAAGCGGGCTTAGCGGCCATGAAACCCGATGAAAATACACAGGCGTTTATGACGCAAGCGGTGCTCAGTTTGAGTGATGCATTTTTTTATCCTGCGCCCATGGCATTCATGTTGACTGATTTCACGCAGGTGCAAGCAAGTGTGTTCCAAGTGGCGCGTGCGCCGGGCAAGTGGGTCGTCTACACCGGTTGTCTATTTTTAATTATGGGGGTGTTTGCCATGCTTTATATTCGTGAGCGCAGAATTTGGGTCTGGCTGGCATCTGTAGGTGTCGCTGGCCAATCTAAATTCAGCATAGCCATGTCAGCCAACCGCAAGAGCATGGACGGCGACAAAGAATTTAGCATGCTCAAAGCCAAACTGCTTGGCATGTAATGTGTAAAGGTGAACTATGAATACAGCTACTATTTCTCTGAACCCTGGGTTTTTTAGCCGCCGCAGTATTGGCGACTGGGGCTTTGCTTGTGCGGCAGTTTTGGGCGCAGTATTTGCCTTGTCGCGCTACAGCGGCGCAATGGACGGCTACGACAAAGGTATTTTGATAGGTTGCGTGCCCGCCATCATTTGGCTGGCATGGTTTTGGCGGCCATTGCGCAACTTGGTGCTGGTGGTGGCGGGCTTTTCTATTTTAGGAATCATGTCGTACCAAGGGGAGTTGGCCAATGCCGAAAAGGTGTTTTGGCTTAAGTATTTTCTCTCCAGCCAGTCTGCCATTTTGTGGATGAGCGTGTTGTTTTTCATGAGTACCATCTTTTATTGGCTGGGCATGGTGAGCCACAAACAGGCCGATGCCATGGAGGGCATTGGTTCGGGCATTGCTTGGGTGGCCATCGCCATGGGGCTGATCGGCACGATGGTGCGTTGGTATGAAAGCTACTTGATTGGCGCTGACGTAGGCCATATTCCAGTTAGCAATTTATACGAAGTTTTCGTGCTCTTTTGCTGGCTCACCACGGTGTTTTATTTGTATTTTGAAGCCCAGTACAACACCAAATCCCTCGGCGCATTTGTCATGCTGGTGGTGAGTGCTGCGGTGGGCTTTTTGCTGTGGTACACCTTGGTGCGCGAGGCGCATGAAATCCAGCCACTGGTACCCGCGTTGAAAAGCTGGTGGATGAAGCTGCATGTACCTGCCAACTTCATTGGCTACGGCACGTTTGCATTGTCGGCCATGGTGGCCTTTGCTTACTTGATCAAACAGACCGCAGGCGAGACACGTTGGTACAAGCTTGCGCCATTGTTCTTGCTGGGCGTGGTGCTGTGCTTTGAGCCGATTGTGTTTCGCAAAGGCGCAATGGCAGGAGGCAGCAGCTACTGGATGGTGTATTTTGGCGTGTCCGCGCTCATCATCGGCACCATCATGTTCGCCCGCCGCCGTATTGCCGCGCGCTTGCCCGGCTTTGAGGTGCTCGATGACATCATGTACAAGTCTATTGCTGTGGGCTTTGCGTTTTTCACCATCGCTACGGTGCTGGGTGCACTCTGGGCGGCCGAGGCTTGGGGGGGCTATTGGAGCTGGGATCCCAAAGAAACTTGGGCGCTCATCGTTTGGCTCAACTACGCCGCGTGGCTGCATATGCGCCTCATGAAAGGCCTGCGCGGCGCACTCGCTGCGTGGTGGGCACTCGTGGGCTTGGCGATTACAACTTTTGCGTTCATCGGGGTGAATATGTTTTTGAGTGGCTTGCACAGTTACGGGACACTATGACCTTGCTGTCAATGCCTGTTGTTATTTGGCGTGTATGGGGTAGTCAGTGTCTGTTGTAATTTCTTGCGAAACATTGCGCGCGAATGCCAGCGAATCGTCCACCCCCTGCCAATGCGCTCTAGGTGCGTGCACCGCGTGGGAAAGCCTCACCGAGGCGCGTTGGCCAGCGCAGCAGATGCAGGCTCTGGGCAGTTTGCGTGACCCCGAGGTCTATGAACCAACGTTTGAAGAGTTTCACCCACAAGGTACACGCTACGATGATGAAAAAGCCCCTATAGCGGTTGCGTTTTTCCCCGCCAATCGCAGCGAAGCGCACCGCTGCACAGCGTGTCAGGCAGTGTTGTTGCGGTACACGGAATTTGGTGGCTATTATGTGGATCACCGGGTGCGGCGGGTGGATGCGGCGCTGGTTGTGTAAGCGTAAAGTGCGCGCGATACACTTGCCCCATGGCCAGACAACCCCGCCTCAGCGTTCCTGGATACGCCCACCACGTAATCGTGCGGGGCAATAACAAGCAGCCGATTTTCAAATTCGGCGGGGATTACGAGCGCCTGCTCGATCTGCTGGTTGAGGCCTCGCGCGAATACAAAGTCCATATCCACGCCTATGTGCTCATGTCCAACCACTTGCACCTTTTGGCTACGCCGCAAGAGGCCGACGGACTGCCCAAGATGATGCAAAAAATCGGCCGCACCTATGTGCAGGTGTTCAACAAGCTCTACCAGCGCAGCGGCACGCTGTTTGAGGGGCGCTACCGCAGCACCCTGATCCAAACCGAGCGCTATCTCTTAGCCTGCATGGCCTATATTGACCTGAATCCCGTGCGTGCAGGCATGGCCGCGCACCCGCAAGACTACGCGTGGAGCAGCTTCGCCCACTACGCAGGCAAGCGCGCCGACAAGCTGGTCACCCCGCACCCGCTGGTCTGGCAAATGGGCAACACGCCCTACGCCCGCGAGGCAGCCTACGTGGCCATGGTGGAATCTGGTATTGCGCCCGAGCAACAGTTAGCGCTGACTAACGCACTCATCAAAGGCTGGGCTTTGGGCGACGAAGACTTTGTGGCCGATCTGCAAACCCGCACCCAGCGGCGCGTGGCGGTGGCGCGGGCTGGGCGGCCAGTGTCTTTGCCACGGCACTGATACTCGGATACCAAAACCGGCCGCTAAGGGCGCGAAAAATACGCGAAAAGCGCAAAAAAATACAAAACGCCTAAGTCAAAATTTTTGGTATTCCTTTTGCGTTCTTCGCGCATCTTTCGCACCCTTCGCGGCCAGCATTCATTGTTGAACTTCAATCCGTCCCCAATTAATACGCGATGACGAAATCCAAAAAATAATTAGGTTCTGACCCTAATTATTTTGTTTGGCAGAATGCAAAAATTGCGGTATGCTCGTTATCCCTTAGAAATGTTTACCGAGTGATTCATATGGCTGCATTAACTTCTGAAATCTTGGCGGCTGCCGAGCATGGTATGTACCAAAAAAATAGCGAGAAAGACGCGTGTGGCGTGGGCTTTGTGGCACACGTGAAGGGGGCTAAATCGCATGCTATTGTGCAAAATGGTTTGAAGATTTTAGAAAACCTCGACCATCGGGGTGCTGTGGGCGCGGACGAGCTGTGTGGCGACGGGGCTGGTATTTTGATCCAGTTACCTGATGATTTTTACCGTGAAGAAATGTCCAAGGCCGGCATTGAATTGCCAGCTCCTGGTGAATACGGCGTGGGAATGATCTTTTTGCCCAAGGAGCACGCATCGCGCTTGGCTTGCGAGCAGGAGCTAGAGCGGGCTGTCAAGGCTGAAGGTCAGGTGGTGATTGGCTGGCGCGATGTTCCAGTAAACCGCGACATGCCGATGTCGCCCTTTGTGCGCGAAAAAGAGCCGATCATTCGCCAGATTTTCATTGCCCGTGGGGCGGACGTGACCGTGCCCGATGCGTTGGAGCGCAAGCTGTATGTGATTCGCAAAACCGCCAGTGCCGCTATTCAAAACCTGGGCTTGACGCATAGCAAAGAATACTATGTGCCCAGCATGAGCTGCCGCACCGTGGTGTACAAAGGTTTGCTTTTGGCCACGCAGGTGGGTGAGTATTACCTTGACTTGCAAAACGCTAAATGCGTCTCGGCCTTGGCCTTGGTGCACCAGCGTTTTTCTACCAACACTTTCCCCGAGTGGCCGCTGGCCCACCCTTACCGCTATGTGGCGCACAACGGTGAGATCAACACCGTGCGCGGCAATTTCAACTGGATGCGCGCACGCGAAGGCGTGATGAAATCCCCCGTGTTGGGCGACGACCTTAAAAAACTCTACCCAATCAGCTTTGAAGGCCAGTCGGATACCGCCACCTTTGACAATGCCTTAGAGCTGCTCACTGCAGCGGGCTACCCCATTGCCCACGCCATGATGATGCTCATGCCCGAGCCATGGGAGCAGCACACGCTCATGGACGAACGCCGCCGCGCCTTCTACGAATACCACGCCTCGATGATCGAGCCATGGGACGGTCCAGCCGCAATTGCCTTCACCGATGGCCGACAGATTGGCGCCACGCTAGACCGCAATGGCCTGCGCCCCGCGCGCTATATTTTGACCGACGACGATTTAGTGGTATGCGCATCGGAAGCCGGTGTATTGCACCATATTCCCGAGAGCAAAATTGTTAAAAAATGGCGTTTGCAGCCTGGCCGCATGTTCTTGATTGACCTAGAGCAGGGCCGCTTGATTGACGATGAAGAAATCAAGAGCCAATTGGCCAACAGCAAACCCTACCGCCAGTGGATTGACGAGGTAAGGATTCGTTTGGATGACGTGCCAGCCGCCAAAGTGAGCATCGAGGCTGCATCAGCCGTTCGTCCTGAGCATGTCGAAGGACTCGCGAACCCTTCGACAGGCTCAGGGCGAACGGAGTCTTTACTAGACCGCCAGCAAGCCTTCGGCTACACCCAAGAAGACCTCAAATTCCTCATGACCCCCATGGCCACCAATGCCGAGGAGGCCACGGGCTCGATGGGCAACGACAGCCCGCTGGCCGTGTTGTCCAACAAAGACAAGCCGCTGTACAACTACTTCAAGCAGCTCTTTGCGCAGGTAACGAATCCGCCGATAGACCCCATTCGCGAGCAAATCGTCATGAGCTTGGTGTCCTTCATTGGGCCTAAGCCCAATTTGCTGGACATCAATGCCGTGAACCCGCCTCTGCGCCTAGAGGTAACCCAGCCCGTGCTCGATTTTGCCGACATGGCCAAGCTGCGCGACATTGCGGCGCACACGCGCGGCAAGTTCAAAAGCTATACCCTTGATATCACCTACCCCGTGGCCTGGGGCCGTGAAGGGGTTGAGGCCAAAATCGCCTCGCTAAACGCCGAGGCCGTTGACGCCATCAAAAGCGGTCACAACGTGCTCATCATTTCTGACCGTGCAATGGACGCGCAGCGCGTGCCCACGCCCGCACTGCTGGCGCTATCGTCGATTCACCAGCACTTGGTGCGTGTAGGCCAGCGCTGCAATGCAGGCTTGATTGTAGAAACCGGCTCAACGCGCGAGGTGCACCATTTTGCCCTGCTCGCAGGCTACGGCGCAGAGGCTGTACACCCCTACCTAGCGCTAGAAACCGTGGTGGAGCTCACCAAGCACACCAAAGACATCGATGCCGACAAAGCGGTTTACAACTTTGTCAAAGCGGTTGGCAAGGGCTTGAATAAAGTCATGTCCAAAATGGGCATCAGCACCTACATGAGCTACTGCGGCTCGCAGATTTTTGAAGCCGTAGGCTTGGACAAAGCCATGGTGGACAAATATTTCTACGGCACCGCCACCCAAGTGGGCGGCGTGGGCGTATTCCAAATCGCCGAAGAAGCCATCCGCACCCACGCGGCCGCATTTGGCAATGACCCCATCCTAGAGTCGATGCTCGAAGTGGGCGGCGAATACGCGTGGCGCGTGCGCGGTGAAGACCATATGTGGACACCGGATGCCATTGCCAAGCTACAGCACGCCACCCGTGCCAACAACGCCAGTACCTACAAAGAATACGCGCAAATCATCAACGACCAAAGCAAGCGCCACCTCACCTTGCGCGGTTTGTTTGAGTTCAAAATTGACCCTAGCAAAGCCATTTCGCTGGACGAGGTAGAGCCCGCCAAAGAAATCGTCAAACGCTTTGCCACAGGCGCGATGTCGCTGGGCTCAATCAGCACCGAAGCGCATTCAACCCTTGCCATTGCCATGAACCGCATCGGCGGCAAAAGCAACACCGGCGAGGGCGGCGAAGACCCGCTGCGCTACCGTGGCGAGATGGACAATGCCAAGGCCGAGAATGCCAAGCTTGGCATCACGGACGGCAGCGGCAAACGCTTCATCTCGATCGCCAAAGACGGCGACACCGTGGGCGGTGCGCTCGGCGGTGGCCGCATCGTGGCCGACATTCCCCTGCAAGCGGGCGATTCGCTGCGTAGCAAAATCAAGCAAGTGGCATCTGGGCGCTTTGGCGTGACGGCGGAATACCTCGTGTCAGCCGACCAAATTCAAATCAAAATGGCGCAAGGCGCTAAGCCCGGCGAAGGCGGCCAACTGCCCGGCGGCAAAGTGAGTGAATACATCGGCAAGCTGCGCTACAGCGTGCCAGGCGTGGGCCTGATAAGCCCGCCGCCTCACCACGACATTTACTCCATTGAAGACTTGGCCCAGCTCATCCATGATTTGAAAAACGCCAACAGCGCAGCGGGAATTTCCGTCAAACTCGTCAGCGAAGTAGGTGTTGGCACCGTGGCCGCAGGCGTGGCCAAGTGCAAGGCCGACCACGTGGTGATTGCGGGCCTCGACGGCGGCACGGGCGCTTCACCGCTATCCAGTGTGAAGCATGCAGGCACGCCATGGGAGCTGGGCTTGGCCGAAACCCAGCAAACGCTGGTGTTAAACCGGTTAAGAGGCCGCATCCGCGTGCAGGCCGATGGCCAAATGAAAACTGGCCGCGATGTGGTGATAGCAGCGCTTTTGGGCGCTGATGAAATCGGCTTTGCCACCGCACCGCTGGTGGTCGAGGGCTGCATCATGATGCGCAAATGCCACCTCAATACCTGTCCCGTGGGCGTGGCTACGCAAGACCCTGTGCTGCGTGCCAAGTTTCAAGGCAAGCCAGAGCATGTGGTGAACTATTTCTTCTTTGTGGCCGAAGAGGTGCGCTCGATCATGGCGCAGCTGGGTATCCGTACATTTGACGAACTGATTGGCCGCTCTGACTTTTTAGACACGCAAAAAGGCATCGCGCACTGGAAAGCCAAGGGCTTGGATTTCAGCCGCATCTTCTACCAGCCCGAAGTGCCTGCCGACGTGCCACGCCGCCATATGTCTGAGCAAGACCATGCCCTAGGCAAGGCGCTGGATTTGAAGCTGATTGAAAAAGCCAAGCCAGCCCTAGAAAAAGGCGAAAAAGTGCATTTCATCGAGCAAGCACGCAACGTCAACCGCTCGGTGGGCGCGATGCTCTCGGGCGAAGTAGCCAAGCGCTACGGTTCGGTGGGCTTGCCCGATGACACCATCCGCATCCAGCTCGAAGGCACGGGCGGACAGTCTTTTGGTGCGTTCTTGGCGCGTGGCATCACGCTGTATTTAATAGGCGAGGCCAACGACTACACGGGTAAAGGCATGAGCGGCGGCCGCATCATTGTTCGCCCCAGCATTGATTTCAGAGGCAATGCCACAGAGAACATCATCGTGGGCAACACCGTGCTGTATGGTGCAACCGAAGGCGAAGCCTTCTTGCGCGGTGTGGCGGGCGAACGCTTTGCGGTGCGCCTCTCAGGCGCAACCGCTGTGGTAGAAGGCACGGGCGACCATGGCTGCGAATACATGACGGGTGGCACCGTAGTTGTCCTAGGTAAAACCGGACGCAACTTCGCCGCAGGCATGAGCGGCGGCGTGGCCTATGTGTATGACGTGGATGGCCAGTTTGCCAAGCGCTGCAACACCTCGATGGTGAGTTTGTCAAAAGTAGCAGCCGCTGCCGACCAAACTGACCCTCAGCATTTAGGCCAAACCGACGAAGCAAGCCTCAAAAAGCTGGTGGAAAACCACCACCGCTGGACCGGCAGCCTCCGCGCCCGCGAGATTTTGGACAACTGGACGGAGCAGCGAAGCAAGTTTGTGAAGGTGTTCCCCACAGAATACAAACGCGCGCTAGGCGAGATGGCAGTGAAGGCTGCCGCAATGACTGTGTAGATGATCTCAATTCAAATTGTAATTTGAATAAAATACACCCAACGTCGTTGTCATATCGTCATATGTCGCTATTGAAATTATAGTAATTATGTGGAAATAAAAATCCACAAGAAAGCAGGCCATCATGGGAAAAGCAACTGGATTCATGGAATTTGAGCGCGTTGAGGAAGGCTACAAGCCTGTGCCTGAGCGGCTCAAGCATTACAAAGAGTTTGTCATTGGTCTGAGCGAAGACGACGCCAAAAAGCAGGGCGCACGCTGCATGGACTGCGGCACGCCGTTTTGCAACAACGGCTGCCCAGTGAATAACATCATTCCTGATTTCAACGATTTGGTGTTCCAGGGCGACTGGAAAAACGCCATCACAGTGTTGCACAGCACGAATAATTTTCCTGAGTTCACAGGTCGCATTTGCCCCGCCCCCTGCGAGGCGGCGTGCACGCTGAACATCAACGACGAAGCGGTGGGCATCAAATCCATTGAGCACGCCATTATTGACCGCGCATGGGCCGAGGGTTGGGTGAAACCACAGGTGGCAAAACACAAAACAGGCAAAAAAGTGGCCGTGGTGGGCTCGGGTCCTGCAGGCATGGCAGCGGCACAGCAACTGGCGCGTGCGGGGCATGACGTGACTTTGTTTGAGAAAAACGACCGCGTGGGCGGCTTGCTGCGTTATGGCATTCCAGACTTCAAAATGGAAAAAAACCACATCGACCGACGTGTAGAGCAAATGCAAACCGAAGGCGTGGTTTTTAAAACCGGTGTGATGGTGGCTGCCCTAGACAAAGGCAGCAAAGTAACCAACTGGGCTAAAGAAACAATTTCTCCGGAGCAGCTCAAAAAAGACTTCGATGCCGTACTGCTCACTGGCGGAGCAGAACAAAGCCGTGATTTGCCAGTTCCGGGTCGTGACTTGAATGGCGTGCATTTCGCCATGGAATTTTTGCCTATGCAAAACAAGGTGAATGCGGGCGATAAATTCAAAGACCAGTTACGCGCAGATGGCAAGCATGTGGTGGTAATCGGCGGTGGCGACACGGGCAGCGACTGCGTGGGCACCAGTAACCGCCACGGTGCGGTCAGCGTCACGCAGTTTGAGCTGATGCCCATGCCGCCTGAACAAGAAGACAAGCCCATGGTGTGGCCCTATTGGCCCACCAAGCTGCGCACCAGCTCCAGCCACGACGAAGGCTGCGAGCGCGAGTTTGCCATTGCTACCAAAGAGTTCATTGGTGGCGAGGGCAAAGAAAAAGGTCAAGTCAAAGCGCTCAAAACTGTGCGTCTAGAGTGGGCCAACGGCAAAATGACCGAAGTACCGGGCTCAGAACAAATCCTCAAGGCCGATTTGGTGCTGCTGGCCATGGGCTTTGTGTCGCCAGTAGCGAGTGTGCTCGATGCCTTTGGTATCGATAAAGACGCACGTGGCAATGCCAAAGCCAGCACCGAGTTCATAGGCGGCTATGCCACCAATATGGCTAAGGTATTCGCTGCAGGCGATATGCGCCGTGGCCAAAGCTTAGTGGTCTGGGCCATTCGCGAGGGTCGCCAAGCGGCGCGTTCGGTGGACGAGTTTTTGATGGGTTTTAGCGACTTGCCACGCTAAATACCTTGTAATTCTGGCGGTTTTGCGCACCATGTGCGCAGAGAGTGCTGCAATGCACAAAACCGTTATCATCGTGTGGTGGATAAGACGGCATCTAATCTCATCGAACTCAAAAACCTGTGCTTTGCCTACGGCGCACAGGGCGATGGTGCGCGTCTGATTTTGGACGATGTGCATTTGACGATTCCGCGTGGCAAAGTTACCGCCCTCATGGGCGCGTCGGGTGGGGGTAAGACTACGGTTTTGCGTATTATTGGGGGTCAAATCAAAGCACAAAAAGGCGAGGCGCTGTTTGATGGCAGTGAAATCACCACGCTAGATGCGCAAGGCCTGTATGCCTTGCGCAGGCGCATGGGCATGTTGTTCCAGTTTGGGGCGCTGTTCACAGATTTAAGTGTGTTTGAAAACGTGGCTTTTCCGCTGCGCGAGCACACCGATTTGCCCGAAGCTTTGATTCGGGATGTTGTGCTCATGAAACTCAACGCCGTGGGACTGCGCGGCGCACGCGACCTGATGCCCAGCGCCATATCCGGCGGTATGGCACGCAGGGTGGCTTTAGCCCGCGCGATTGCCCTAGACCCCGAGCTGGTCATGTACGACGAGCCTTTTGCGGGGCTAGACCCAATTTCACTGGGGACAGCAGCCAAGCTCATTCGTGCGCTGAATGACGCTTTAGGCATCACCAGCATCATCGTTTCACACGATGTCGATGAGACACTGCGCATTGCCGACAAAGTGGTGATTTTGGCCAACGGCAAAATCGCAGTGCAAGGTACCCCTGAAGAGGTTAAAAACAGTGCCGACCCACTGGTACAACAGTTTATCCATGCCCGCGCCGAAGGCCCTGTCAGCCTGCATTATCCGGGCGTGTCGGTGGCGCAAGATTTTGGCGCTGGCTTGCCCATCGCAGGGGGCAAGCCATGAGCTGGTTCAACCCTGCTGATGTGGGCTTTGCCTTGCGGCGTGAGCTGGCCGACTGGGGGCGGGGCGCACGCCTGTTTGGCCGCCTATTGGCTTTGGCAGGGCCAACATTTAAGCGCTTTGGGTTGGTACGTGACCAGATTCACTTTTTAGGCAATTATTCGTTGCTTATTATCACCGTCAGTGGTTTGTTTGTGGGGTTTGTATTGGCTTTGCAGGGCTACTACACCTTGCAGCGCTACGGTTCTTCTGAGGCGCTCGGGCTCTTGGTGGCGCTGAGCTTGGTGCGCGAGCTCGGCCCCGTGGTAACGGCACTGCTGTTTGCTGGCAGGGCGGGCACATCTCTCACGGCTGAAATAGGTCTGATGCGTGCTGGTGAACAATTGTCTGCTATGGAAATGATGGCTATTGACCCAGTGCGCCGCATCCTCGCACCACGCTTTTGGGCGGGTGTTATTGCCATGCCGCTCCTAGCGGCGGTGTTCAGCGCCGTAGGCATTTTGGGTGGCTATGTCGTGGGTGTGTTGATGATTGGTGTAGACGGAGGGGCTTTTTGGAGCCAAATGCAGGGCGGCGTTGATGTCTGGCGCGATGTCGGCAATGGCATCATCAAGAGCATTGTTTTTGGCACAACGGTAAGTTTTGTGGCGCTGTTACAAGGCTACTTGGCCCAACCCACTCCGGAAGGGGTGTCGCGGGCGACCACGCGCACCGTGGTGGTGGCCAGTTTGGCGGTATTGGCGCTTGACTTCATGCTCACCGCCCTGATGTTTTCGATATAGATTTTCGATATAAAGTGAGGAGAAAAACCATGCAACGCTCTAAAAACGATGTCTGGGTGGGGCTTTTTGTGCTGATTGGTGCAGCGGCGATTTTGTTTTTGGCGCTCAAGGCCGCCAATTTGCTCAGTTTCAACTTGGATTCCACTTACCGCGTCACGGCTAAGTTTGACAATATTGGCGGGCTCAAGCCTAATGCTGCGGTCAAAAGTGCAGGCGTGGTGATTGGGCGGGTGGGCGCTATTACGTTTGATGACAAATCTTTTCAAGCCAGCATTGTTCTAGACATGCAAAGCCGTTATGCTTTCCCTAAAGACAGTTCGCTGAAAATCCTGACCAGCGGACTACTTGGCGAGCAATACATTGGCGTTGAGGCGGGTGCAGAAGAGAAAAATCTGGCCAACGGCGATGTCATCAAGGCAACACAATCGGCCGTGGTGCTAGAAAACCTCATCTCGCAATTTTTGTACAGCAAAGCCGCAGACACCGGGGGGGCTGGCAGTGGTTCAGGGGGCGCAACCAGTGCGCAGGGCGGAAAAAAATAAACCATGCAAGTTGATTTGAAATCTTATTTTCTAACTAAAAAGATAGCAAGCTTTATCCATTTTACGGTAACATTGCTTGTTTTTTCTGTGATTTCTGGCTGTGCTACTGCGCCAGCGCCAGCCGTCTCTCCAATGGCGCAAAACGAACCTGCCGCGGTGACGGGACGCTTGGCCAAAGACCCTTTTGAGCGCTACAACCGCGCTATTTTTGGCCTCAATGACCGCTTGGACGACGCGCTGCTGAAGCCGGTAGCCAGTGCCTACCGACAAGTCATGCCGCAGCCTGTGCGCGGCGGGGTATCCAACTTCTTTAACAACATTGAAGATGCTTGGTCGTTTGTGAACAGCACGCTGCAAATGCGTCCTCTCAATGCACTAGACAACGGCATGCGGGTACTGGTCAACACTTTTTTTGGCTTGGGTGGTGTTTTAGATGTTGCTGGAGAAATGGGGATTGAGCGACACACGGAAGATTTTGGCAAAACTTTAGGGCGCTGGGGCGTACCCGCTGGGCCGTATGTGGTGTTTCCCTTGTACGGGCCCACTACGCTGCGTGACTCGTTTGCCATCGGTTTTGAAACCAAAAACGACCCTCTCAAGGCCATAAAACCCACCACCGACCGCAACCTTGCCTACGCCTTGCGCCTAACCGATACACGCGCCGAACTGTTGCGCGTGACTGGTTTTTTAGACGATGCCGCCTTAGACCGTTATAGCTTTGCCCGCGATGCTTTTTTGCAAAAGCGAAGAGCTGATATATTGGAGGGCAATGGTGCGCCAGATGACAAGTTCATCGACGCGCCAGACGACAAAGAGCCCAGCTTGCCTGCTAAGTAGTGCGTGAGAAAATAGCCAGTCCGTGCGTAGTCCGTAAATCCTGTCCGTGCGTTATGGAAACACGGCATCTGCCGTTTTAGAAAGAAATATTGTATGAATCGCCGTTGGTTGATGTCTCTAGTGGTTGCCGCATCGTCTGTTTTGACTTGTGGTGTGCATGCGCAAACCGCAGCCGTCGAAGCGCCCGATGCGCTGATTAAGCGCGTCTCTACCGATGTGTTGGACGCTATCAAAGCCGATAAATCAATGCAAGCGGGCGACACCACCAAAGTCATGGCTCTGGTCGACGCGAAAATCATGCCCAACGTGAATTTTCAGCGCATGACCTCCTCGGCCACAGGCCGTGCTTGGCGCAGCGCTACTCCTGACCAGCAAAAGCAGCTACAAGAAGAGTTTAAAACCCTCATGGTGCGCACCTACTCGGGCGCACTGTCGGAGGTGCGTGACCAGACCATTGTACTCAAACCCCTACGCGCAGCAGCCGACGACACCGAGGTGATTGTGCGCTCTGAAGTGCGTGGTCGTGGAGACCCGATTCAACTGGACTACCGCCTAGAAAAATCCGCCACGGGTTGGAAGATATACGACTTGAATGTATTGGGCGTGTGGTTGGTGGAAACCTACCGCGCCCAGTTTGCCCAAGAAATCAATGCCAACGGGATTGATGGCCTGATTGCCAAACTGTCCGAACGCAACAAACGCGCCAATAAGCGCTGAACAACTGCTTTCCTAGCAAAAACCCGCCATGCTCGTCTTACCATCTGAAATCACCCACACGCAGGCGCGCACTTGTTTGCGGATGCTCGTACAGGCCTTGCATGGTGAAAGTGCGGCGGCGTTGGCCGATGCGTCAGCGCTGGTCAAGTTCGACTCATCTGCGCTGGCCGTGATGCTGGAGTGCCGCCGCGAGGCGCATGTCATGGGCAAAACCTTCTCGGTGCGCGGTCTTCCCGCGCAGTTGCGTGCGTTGGCCGCGCTATATGGGGTGGGCGAGCTTCTGCCAGCCGCCCCTTAATTTGCCAGCTATTGGCAGGGCATAAGTTGCAGCCAAAGCCCTACAATCAACGGCTACATGCCAGCAATATCCGTACAAACCATTACCAAAACCTATTCCGGTGCTCGCGGCATCCTCACTGCCTTGGATGGGGTGAGTTTGGACATTGAGGAGGGCGAATTTTTTGGCCTTCTTGGGCCCAATGGAGCGGGCAAAACCACCTTGATCAGCATCCTTGCGGGGCTCTCGCGTGCCACGTCGGGGTCCATCAAAGTTTTGGGGCATGACGTGCGCACCGACTACCGGCAGGCGCGGCGCATGCTGGGCGTAGTGCCGCAAGAGCTGGTGTTTGACCCGTTTTTCAGCGTGCGCGAAGCACTCAAAATTCAGTCGGGCTATTTTGGCGTGAAAAACAATGGCGCATGGATTGACGAGTTGCTTAGCAGCTTGGGGCTGGCCGACAAAGCCGACTCCAACATGCGCCAACTCTCTGGCGGCATGAAGCGGCGTATGTTGGTAGCCCAAGCGCTGGTTCACAAACCGCCCGTGATTGTGTTGGACGAGCCCACCGCAGGCGTGGACGTGGAGCTGCGCCAAACCCTGTGGCAGTTCATCGCCAAGCTCAACAAGCAGGGCAGTACGGTGCTGCTCACCACCCATTATCTAGAGGAAGCTGAAGCACTGTGCGGCCGCATTGCCATGCTCAAAACGGGCAAGGTGGTGGCATTGGCTAAAACCTCAGAATTGCTCAAAGCGGCTTCGTCGAATGTGCTGCGCTTTAAAATTGATAGCGAACTACCGCCAGCATTGGCTGACATTGCCCGAATTACTGGCAGAATTGTGCAGTTCCCTGCGCACAATGCGCAAGAAATTGAGCATTACCTCGCTGCAGTGCGCGAGGCGGGCTTGGTGGCCGAAGACGTGGAGATTCGCAAGGCGGATTTGGAAGATGTGTTTTTGGATGTGATGGCCAAAGCGGGAGATAAAGCATGACGGGTTGGTCAGTCCTTTTTTACAAAGAAATCCTGCGTTTTTGGAAAGTAAGCTTCCAAACCGTGGCCGCACCCATACTTACCGCCGTGCTGTACATGCTGATTTTTGGCCATGTGCTGGAAAACCAAATCAAAGTGTATGGTACGGTGAACTACACCGCATTTTTAGTACCCGGTTTGGTCATGATGAGCGTGTTGCAAAACGCTTTTGCCAACAGCTCGTCGAGCCTGATTCAAAGCAAAATCATGGGCAATTTGGTGTTTGTGCTGCTCACGCCGCTGTCGCACTGGAGTTGGTTCTTTGCTTACGTGGGCTCGTCGGTGGTGCGCGGCTTGGCCGTCGGCCTAGGTGTCTTCATTGTCACGGTGTGGTTTGGCCAGCCTAGTATCGTCGCTCCGCTTTGGATCGTTGTTTTTGGGTTCTTAGGTGCTGCATTATTAGGAAGCCTTGGCCTCATTGCGGGGCTTTGGGCCGAGAAGTTTGACCAAATGGCCGCGTTTCAAAACTTTGTCATCATGCCCATGACTTTTCTATCGGGGGTGTTTTATTCCATCCATTCATTGCCTGCATTTTGGCAAACGGTGAGCCATTTCAATCCTTTCTTTTACATGATTAACGGTTTTCGCTACGGCTTTTTTGGGGTGAGCGATGTATCGCCTTGGGTGAGCCTGGGTGTGGTGGGCACGGCATTTGTGGTGGTGAGCGCTATTGCGGTGCATTTGCTGCGCATTGGCTACAAAATTCGGGGTTGAAAAATACGGTGGTGATATGACAGCAGCACAACTAGAGCAATTGATAGCCGCAGGCTTGGCCTGCACACACTTAGAGGTGGACGGTGATGGCCGCCACTGGAGCGCAACCATCGTGAGCGAGGCCTTTGCGGGCAAGCGCCTGATACAGCGCCACCAAGCCGTGTATGCCACGCTAGGCGCGCGCATGCACACCGACGAGGTGCATGCCCTGTCTATGAAAACCTACACGCCCGCTGAATGGGCTACCGCTACCAATTGAAGCAACCACTCATTTTCGGGCTATAAGACCATGGACAAATTACTCATACGCGGCGGCCGCACACTGCATGGCGAAGTCACCATATCCGGGGCTAAAAACGCCGCCTTGCCAGAGCTGTGTGCATCCCTTCTCACGGCGCAGCCCGTGACCCTGCTCAATGTGCCCTTGCTACAAGACGTGCAAACCATGCTCAAGCTGATTCGCAACATGGGGGTCACGGCAGAGCGCGATGCCAGTGGCGCAGTGCAAATCAACGCGGGCGGACTGTCTAGCCCCGAAGCGCCCTATGAATTGGTGAAAACTATGCGTGCCTCTGTGTTAGCGCTTGGCCCCCTGCTGGCGCGTTTTGGCGAGGCTACGGTGAGCTTGCCCGGCGGCTGTGCCATTGGCTCGCGCCCTGTAGACCAGCATATCAAAGGCATGCAAGCCATGGGCGCAGACATTGTGGTGGAGCACGGCTACATGATCGCCAAACTGCCGGCTGGCCGCACCCGCCTTAAGGGTGCAAGCATCACCACCGACATGGTGACGGTGACAGGGACTGAAAATTTCATGATGGCCGCCACACTGGCCGAAGGCGAAACAGTGCTGGAAAACGCCGCACAAGAGCCCGAAATCAGCGATTTGGCCGAAATGCTGATTGCTATGGGGGCCAAAATTACGGGTCATGGCACCAGCAAAATCCGTATCACGGGCGTAGACACATTGCACGGCTGCACCCATCAGGTGGTAGCCGACCGCATTGAATGCGGCACGTTTTTGTGTGCGGTGGCTGCCGCTGGGGGCGACGTGCTGCTCAAGCATGGCCGCGCCGACCATCTCGATGCGGTGATTGACAAGCTGCGCGAAGCGGGTGCAACGGTGCAGCCTGTCGCGGGCGGTATCCGTGTGGCAGCTTCTGGTCGGCTCAAAGCACAAAGCTTTCGCACCACCGAATACCCGGGCTTTCCCACCGACATGCAGGCGCAGTTTATGGCCCTTAATGTGGTGTCTGAAGGTTCGGTGAAAGTCACCGAAACCATTTTTGAAAACCGTTTCATGCATGTGCCCGAGATGCAGCGCATGGGCGCTCATATCCAAACCGATGGTAAAGTTGCAGTCATTGAGGGCGTGGCCAAGCTCTCTGGTGCTACCGTGATGGCTACTGATTTGAGAGCATCGGCATCTCTGGTGATTGCGGGTTTGGTCGCCGAGGGAGAAACCATGGTAGACCGTATTTATCACCTCGACCGTGGCTATGACCGCATGGAAGACAAACTGCGCGGCATTGGCGCTGACATTGAAAGGGTGAAATGATCACACTCGCTTTATCCAAAGGCCGCATTTTTGAAGAAACCTTGCCGCTACTCAAAGCCGCAGGTATCGAGGTATTAGAAGACCCCGAAAAATCCCGCAAACTGATTTTGACCACCAACCATGCCGATGTGCGCGTGATCTTGGTACGCGCCAGCGACGTGCCGACCTATGTGCAATACGGCGGAGCCGACATTGGCGTAGTGGGCAAAGACACCCTGCTCGAAACGGGCCAACAAGGCCTGTATGTGCCGCTGGATTTGCAAATTTCCAAATGCCGCATCAGTGTTGCGGTGCGTTCTGACTTTGATTATGCGGCGGCTGTAAGGCAAGGTGCGCGGCTTAGGGTGGCTACTAAATACGTAGCAATTGCACGCGAATTTTTCGCGAGCAAGGGTGTGCACGTGGATTTGATCAAGCTCTATGGCAGCATGGAGCTTGCGCCGCTCACAGGCTTAGCCGATGCCATTGTGGACTTGGTGTCCACCGGCAACACGCTCAAGGCTAACCATTTAATTGAAGTAGAAAAGATCATGGAAATCAGCTCGCGCTTGGTGGTGAACCAAGCGGCGCTCAAGCTCAAACAAGCACAGATTCGACCTATTTTGGATGCCT
Organism: Polaromonas sp.; assembly: GCA_031428975.1. GTDB lineage: Bacteria > Pseudomonadota > Gammaproteobacteria > Burkholderiales > Burkholderiaceae_C > JAAFIP01. Next base: position 51,326 of record JANOYR010000067.1, read on the forward strand.
TTGCAGCCGCAGTAAAAACGGCTTGATACACTTAAAACACTATGAATTGTGTAGCTACACCTGACCGTTTGACAACGACATCTGCTGATTTTTCTATCAAACTCAAGAAAAAGCTCGCTTGGGCGGCAGATACGGACGCAGGCATTGAGCAAACTGTGGCCAACATCTTGGCCGACGTGCAAAAACGTGGCGACGCGGCGGTGTTGGAATATACCCAGCGCTTTGATGGACTGGCTGCAGCCAGCGTGGCTGAGCTGGAACTCACGCAAGACGATTTCAAAGCGGCCTTTGATGCCATAACGGGTGCGCAGCGCGAGGCATTGCAAGCAGCGGCCAGCCGTGTGCGCAACTACCACGAGGCGCAAAAAAAGGCCAATGGCCAAAGCTGGAGCTACCGCGACGAAGACGGCACGCTCTTGGGGCAAAAAGTAACGCCCCTAGACCGTGTGGGCATTTATGTGCCGGGCGGCAAAGCAGCCTACCCATCTAGCTTGATCATGAATGCCGTGCCAGCCCATGTGGCCGGTGTGCAAGAAATCATCATGGTGGTCCCCACGCCCGTGCGCGGCAGTGTGGCCACTGGCGGTAGCGGTGTGGGCACCGCTACGCGCGGCGAACGCAGTGATTTGGTCTTGGCCGCAGCCTATGTGGCGGGGGTGAGCCGCGCTTTTACCATTGGCGGTGCGCAGGCCGTGGCGGCGCTGGCCTATGGCACAGCCAGCATTCCCCGTGTTGACAAAATTACTGGGCCGGGCAATGCCTATGTGGCCGCTGCCAAGCGCCGCGTGTTTGGCCAAGTGGGCATTGACATGATTGCTGGCCCCAGCGAAATACTGGTGATAGCCGATGGCAGCACCCCGCCCGACTGGGTGGCCATGGACTTGTTTAGCCAAGCCGAGCATGACGAGCTGGCGCAAAGCATCTTGCTCTGCCCCGATGCCGCTTATATTGAGGCAGTTCAAGCCAGCATCAACAAGCTACTGCCCGATATGCCCCGCCAAGCCATCATTGCCAAAAGCCTCAACGACCGAGGTGCACTCATCCTGACACGCAGCATGGAAGAGGCATGCGAAATCAGCAATTCCATAGCGCCCGAGCATTTGGAAGTGTCTAGCAAAAACCCGCACCAGTGGGAGCCTCTGCTTAAACATGCGGGTGCAATTTTTTTAGGCGCTTACACCAGCGAGAGCTTGGGGGACTATTGCGCAGGCCCCAACCATGTCTTGCCCACCTCCAGCACAGCCCGTTTTAGTTCACCGCTAGGCGTTTATGATTTTCAAAAACGCAGCAGCATCATTGAAGTGAGCGAGCAGGGCGCACAGGTGCTGGGCAAAATTGCCGCCGAATTGGCCTTTGGCGAAGGGCTGCAAGCGCATGCTAGAGCAGCGCAGATGCGGCTGCGTTAAATTTGCGCAGATGAACCGCATCAAGCCGACGGTCTAAACGAATTCACGCATTCCAACACCAGCAAGTTAATTTGATGATGACTACGCATTTTTCTCCCCTCTCAATGCTTCGCTCCGATGTGCAGTCGATGCACGCCTATGCCGTGCAAGATGCCGCAGGCATGGTCAAGCTTGACGCCATGGAAAATCCCCACACGCTATCGCCAGACCTGCAAGCCAAGCTGGGCGCACGCCTAGGCGCGCTGGCGATCAACCGCTACCCCGGCCCGCGCATTGACGACTTGAAAACCGCCCTGCGCACCTATGCCAAGCCGCCACAAAGTTATGGGCTGATGCTGGGCAACGGCTCGGACGAGCTCATTTCCCTGCTGGCCATGGCCTGCGACAAACCCGGCGCGGCCATCCTTGCCCCACTGCCCGGGTTTGTGATGTACGCCATGGGGGCGCAGTTGCAAGGCTTGCGCTTTATTGGCGTGCCGCTCACAGCAAGCTTTGAACTGGACGAGGCCGCCATGCTGCAGGCCATTGCAGCCGAAAAACCAGCGATTACCTACATTGCCTACCCCAACAACCCCACGGCCAATTTGTGGGATGCAGCAGTGATACGAAACACCATTGCTGCTTGCGCCAGTTACGGCGGCATTGTGGCCATTGACGAGGCCTACCAACCGTTTTCGTCCTGTAGCTGGATGGACGAAATTCACGCCCATCCTGAGCAAAACACCAACGTGTTGCTCATGCGCACTTTGAGCAAATTTGGCCTAGCGGGCGTGCGCTTGGGCTACATGGTGGGTCCCGCAGATTTGGTGGGTGAGATCGACAAACTGCGCCCACCGTACAACGTGAGTGTGCTCAACGCCGAATGCGCCTTGTTTGCGCTGGAGCACGAGGCGGTGTTTGTCTTTCAGGCCGCTGATATTCGCGCCCAGCGCGGCCTGCTTTTGTCGGAGTTGGCCCAAATAGCGCATGTAAAAGCCTTCAAAAGCGATGCCAACATGGTGCTGGTGCGCGTGCCAGATGCCGACAAAGCCTTTGCAGGCATGAAGCAGCGCGGGGTTTTGGTCAAAAATGTCTCCAAAATGCATCCCCTGCTGGCCAGCTGCCTGCGCCTCACGGTTGGCACCGCCCCAGAAAATGCGCTGATGCTTGACGCCTTGCGCCAGTGCCTGTGAGCAGACACCCAAGGAATGCGACAATAGCCCTATGAACCGCACCGCCACCGTTACCCGCAACACCGCCGAAACGCAAATCACGGCCACCGTGAACCTAGACGGCACAGGCCAAGCCAAGCTGTCCACTGGCATTGGTTTTTTTGACCACATGCTCGACCAAATCGCCCGCCACGGCCTGATTGACCTAGACGTTGCCGCCGTGGGCGACTTGCACATTGACGGCCACCACACGGTGGAAGACGTGGGCATTACGCTGGGGCAGGCGGTTTTCAAGGCGCTGGGCGACAAAAAAGGCATTCGCCGCTACGGCCACGCCTATGTGCCGCTAGACGAAGCTTTGAGCCGCGTGGTGATTGATTTTTCGGGTCGGCCACAGCTGCTCATGCAGATTCCGTTCACTTCGGGTGCAATTGGCGCGTTTGACACCCAGCTCACGCATGAGTTTTTTCAGGGTTTTGTCAACCATGCGCAGGTCACCTTGCATATTGACAACCTCAAAGGCGACAACGCCCACCACCAGTGCGAAACCGTGTTCAAAGCCTTTGCGCGCGCGGTGCGCATGGCCATAGAGCTCGATCCGCGCAGCTTGGGGGTGATTCCTTCTACCAAGGGGTCTTTGTAATTCAAAGTCTGAAAACCGGCCCAATACCGAACTTCCGGACGCAGAGGGCGCTAAAGGTACGCAAAAGACGCAAAAAAATACCAAAAAGATTGAATTTATAGTTTATTTGGTCAACGTCGCCGTCATATGGTCATAGCTTGCTATTTAATATATAGTAATTAGGGTGTTTATTTTTCATGCTTACTCATACCGTTGCCGTCATTGATTACGGAATGGGCAATCTGCGCTCGGTGGCCAATGCTGTAGTGGAAGCCGCCAAGGACAGCGGCGTGCGTGTGGTCATCACCAACGACCCCGCCCAAGTGCGCGCGGCCAGCCGCGTGGTGCTGCCGGGTCAAGGCGCTATGCGCGACTGCATGCGCGAGTTGCGCGAATGCCATGGCGGCGATTTGTTGCCCGCTGTACTAGAGGCGGCAGCTTCCAAGCCGCTGTTTGGTGTATGCGTGGGCATGCAAATGCTGCTAGACCACTCTGAAGAGCAAGACACGGCAGGCTTGGGGCTGATTGCGGGGCAGGTCAAAAAGTTTGACCTGAAAGGCCGCTTGCAGGCCGATGGCAGCCGTTTCAAAGTGCCGCATATGGGCTGGAATCCGGTGGCGCAAAGCCTGCATGGCGGCCAAGCGCATGCGCTGTGGAATGGTGTGGCGCAAAACAGCTATTACTACTTTGTACATAGTTTTTACGCTGCACCGTCTGATATGCGCCACAGTGCAGGCTGCGCAGATTACGGTGCAGCCTTTACAGCGGCCATTGCCCGCGATAACATATTTGCTACCCAGTTTCACCCCGAAAAAAGCGCCGCACAAGGCATTGCGCTTTACCGTAATTTCCTGCACTGGAATCCTTAAATTCCTCTATTGTTATGCTCCTCATCCCTGCGATTGATCTTAAAGACGGCCATTGCGTGCGCTTGCAACAAGGCGACATGGACCGCTCCACCACTTTTGGCGAAGACCCCGCCGCCATGGCCATGCGCTGGGTGGAGGCGGGTGCCCGCCGCCTGCACTTGGTTGACCTGAATGGCGCTTTTGCAGGCAAACCGCAAAATTTTGCCGCTATTAAATCTATTCTTAAGGCGGTGGCCGACGTGGACGGCGAGTCGATTCCGGTGCAAATCGGGGGGGGGATTCGTGACCTTGAAACGATTGAGCGCTACATCGACGCTGGCATTCGCTATGTCATCATTGGCACTGCGGCAGTGCGCAACCCTGGCTTTTTGCAAGAAGCTTGCAGCGCCTTTGGTGGCCACATCATCGTCGGGCTGGATGCCAAAGACGGCAAGGTAGCCACCGACGGCTGGAGCAAGCTCACGGGCCATGAAGTGACCGATTTGGCTAAAAAATACGAAGACTACGGCGTGGAATCCATCATTTATACCGACATTGGCCGCGACGGCATGCTCAGCGGTGTCAACATTGAGGCCACAGTGCGCCTCGCACAGGCCAGCACCATCCCAGTCATAGCCTCCGGCGGACTGTCCAATATGGCCGATGTCGAAAAACTCTGCGCGGTAGAGTCTGACGGCGTCACGGGCGTAATTTGTGGCCGTGCCATTTACAGCGGTGACTTGGATTTTGCCGCTGGGCAGGCGCGGGCGGATGAACTTAACGGATGAGCCAAAGATGTAAGCCGGCGAAGCCTTAGCGGATCATCAACACCCGCACACCCGCCACTTCTTTCACATCACCCCACGCATGGTCAGCGGTCACGGCAATGCCGTCCATCAGTTGGGTCAACGCCAAGCAAGCGCGGTCGCCCAGTGATAGGCCGGCTGATTTGGTTGTAGTGCGCAAGCGGGCGCACGTGAGTGCTTGCTCGTAGTTAAAATCCACCACATCCACTCGGAATTGCGCCACTGCGCGGTCAAGCTCGCTGGCTGGCAAGCCCATGTCTAGCAGTCTGGTGGCCACTTCTGCTGCGTTCACACTGCTAATCACACAGTCTTGGGTTTGTAGTATTTCCATCACGTATTCAGCCCCAATCTCTCCCTTGCTCACCGCCAGCAAGGCCGAAGAGTCCATCACATGAATCATGCGGCATGCTCATGCGCTGCTTCTGCTCGGCGCTCAGCAATAAATTCATCGGTCATGTTACGCCCCGGTGTGGGTGGCAATAATGCGTCAAAATAGGCTCTGATTTTGCTGTAATGCAGAGCGGCTGGCGTAAGCACCAAGCAGCCATTTTGAATCTCCATCATGATCCGCGTTTTGGGCTTAAACCCAAGCTGCTCGCGTATGTCGGCGGGTATCAAAACCCTGCCGTTTTCCGACATGGCCAGTGTTTGCATCGTATTTCCTTTGGTCATTAGTGCATATTCTGTCATAATTATAAAAATTGTCAATTTAAAAAATCCAGTCACACCATGCTCGCCAAACGCATCATCCCCTGCCTAGACGTTACCGGAGGCCGTGTGGTCAAAGGCGTGAATTTTGTGGAGCTGCGCGACGCGGGCGACCCGATAGAAATTGCCGCGCGCTACAACGACCAAGGCGCCGACGAGCTCACGTTTTTAGACATCACCGCCACCAGCGATGGGCGCGATTTGATTTTGCCCATCATCGAAGCCGTGGCCTCTAAAGTGTTCATCCCGCTCACTGTGGGCGGCGGCGTGCGCACCGTGGCCGACGTGCGCCGCCTGCTCAATGCAGGCGCTGACAAAACCAGCTTCAACTCTGCGGCCATAGCCAACCCGCAGGTGATTGCGGATGCCAGTGCCAAATACGGTGCGCAATGCATCGTGGTGGCTATTGATGCCAAACGCCGCAGCGCTGAAGATGCGCTGCGCTTGAATGAAAACGGCCAAGCCGTGGGCGCAGGCTGGGACGTTTACAGCCACGGCGGCCGCAAAAACACAGGGTTAGACGCTGTGGCATGGGCCGCCCAAATGGCCCAGTTAGGCGCAGGCGAAATCCTGCTCACCAGCATGAACCGCGACGGCACAAAATCTGGCTTTGACTTGGCGCTCACCCGGGCCGTGGCGGATGCAGTCAGTGTGCCCGTCATCGCATCAGGCGGTGTAGGCAACCTAGAGCATTTGGCCGACGGTGTGCAGCAAGGCGGCGCAGATGCGGTGCTAGCTGCCAGCATTTTTCATTACGGCGAATACACCGTAGGGCAGGCCAAGGCGCTGATGCATGCGCGCGGGATTGCGGTTAGGTTTTGAGTTTTTCTCGATGACTTGGCTGCTATCCGCTAAAGTGCCGCAGCCAACCAAGCTATTGCTTGGCATAGTTTAAACGCTGATAGCAGTTGTAAACGTCACCCGATTGCCAAACGGGTCTTTCACCGACATGTCGCGCGTACCCCAAGGCATGGCCTCGATGCTGGGGCGGGCGTAGGGGTATTGCTTGGCGTTTAGCTCGGCGTGCAGTGCGTCTAAGTCTTGGGCTTCTATGCGCAATGCTGCGCCGGGGCTGGCATCGCCGTGGTGCTCGGACAGGTGCAGCACGCAGCGGCCGCGCGAGACTTGCAGGTAAAGGGGCAGACCCGGTTCAAAGCGGTGTTCCCAGTCCACTTTAAACCCTAGAAAGTCAAGGTAAAACGCTTTGGCCTTGGCTTCATCAAAAATGCGCAAAATGGGGGTCGTTTTTCCGATGGGCATGGATTTAATTTTTAACTAAATTGTCGTTTAAGTGG
>JANOYR010000068.1:0-13666 GCA_031428975.1 Polaromonas sp.
CTCCCGTCCGACCGATTTGCGGTATGTCCGCCATGAGGGAGTGGCGGGAGCGCCAATACGCTACTCGGGCGCGTCAGAACATGCATTTTCAAAAGCTGAACAAGATCTCTAAACAAACAGTATTGGCCGCGGAATCGTCCAATCCAATTCCAGCGCCGAGGCGTACAAAACCACGGTATCTCACAAAGACCCAAAAAAGACTCTGTTAGGCTGCCTTGCCCAAAGTTTGGGCAGCCGATATGGGCACTATATTGTCCCCGCCCGATGCACCAAAGGCCTGCTCGCGCAAAATCGCCAATTGGTCGCGCACCCTGCCCGCTTTTTCAAACTCTAGGTTGCGGGCGTGCTCCATCATCACCTTTTCTAGGCGCTTAATTTCGCGGCCTATGTCTTTCTCGCTCATGTCTTCTACGCGGGCGCGGTCCATGTCGCGCTGCTCGTTGGCCTTGGTGGCTTTTTCGCTGTAAACGCCATCTATCAGGTCTTTGACTTGCTTGACAATGCTGCGCGGGGTGATGCCATGCTCTAGGTTATGCGCGGTTTGCTTGATGCGCCTGCGCTCGGTCTCGCCGATAGCTTTTTTCATGCTCTCGGTCATTTTGTCGGCATACAAAATGGCGCGGCCATTTACATTGCGTGCCGCGCGGCCAATGGTTTGGATCAGGCTGCGCTCAGCCCGCAAAAAGCCTTCTTTGTCGGCATCAAGAATAGCCACCAGCGACACCTCGGGAATGTCCAAACCCTCGCGCAGCAGGTTAATGCCCACCAACACATCAAAAGCGCCCAGCCGCAAGTCGCGCAAAATCTCTACCCGCTCCACGGTGTCTACGTCCGAGTGCAAATAGCGCACTTTCACACCGTTGTCGCTCAAATAATCGGTCAGCTGCTCGGCCATGCGCTTGGTGAGCGTGGTGATCAACACCCGCTCGTTTTTGTCTGCGCGGATGCGGATTTCTTGCAACACATCGTCCACTTGGTGCACCGCAGGGCGCACCTCCACCTCGGGGTCCACCAGCCCGGTGGGGCGCACCAGCTGCTCCACTACCTTGCCAGCGTGCTCTTTCTCGTAAGCAGCGGGCGTGGCGCTCACAAAGATGGCTTGGCGCATCTTGGTTTCAAACTCTTCAAACTTGAGCGGACGGTTGTCTAGGGCGCTGGGCAACCTAAAGCCGTATTCCACCAGCGTGGTTTTGCGCGATCGGTCGCCGCTGTACATGGCATTGAGCTGGCCAATCATTTGGTGGCTCTCGTCCAAGAACAAGAGCGAATCCTTGGGCATGTAGTCCGTCAGCGTAGACGGCGGCGAGCCCGGCGCTGCGGCCGACAAATGGCGCGAATAGTTTTCAATGCCTTTGCAATGCCCCACCTCAGTCAGCATTTCAAGGTCAAAGCGGGTGCGCTGCTCTAGCCGCTGGGCTTCTACCAGCTTGTTCATGCCCGTGAGCTCTTTGAGCCGCTCCGAGAGCTCGTGTTTGATGGCCTCAATGGCGTTGAGCACCTGCTCGCGTGGGGTCACGTAGTGGCTTGACGGGTAGATGGTAAAGCGCGGAATCTTTTGGCGTATGCGCCCCGTGAGCGGGTCAAACAGGCTCAGACTCTCCACCTCGTCGTCAAACATTTCAATGCGAATGGCCAACTCGCTGTGTTCAGCCGGAAATACGTCAATCGTGTCGCCCCGCACCCGAAACTTGCCACGGCTAAAGTCTTGCTCGTTGCGGGCGTATTGCATGCGTATCAGCTGGGCTATGGCGTCGCGCTGCCCCAGCTTGTCGCCGGTGCGCAGGGTCATCACCATCTTGTGGTAGGCCTCGGGCTGGCCAATGCCGTAAATCGCGCTCACCGTGGCCACAATCACCACATCGCGCCGCTCCAAAATGCTCTTGGTACACGAGAGGCGCATTTGCTCAATATGCTCGTTAATCGCAGAGTCTTTTTCAATGAACAAATCACGCTGCGGTACATAGGCCTCGGGCTGGTAATAGTCGTAATAACTCACAAAGTATTCCACCGCGTTGTGCGGAAAAAACTCTCTGAACTCACTATAAAGCTGCGCCGCCAGCGTTTTGTTAGGCGCAAACACAATGGCAGGCCGCCCCAGTTGCGCAATCACATTGGCCATGGTGAAGGTTTTGCCCGAACCTGTGACGCCCAGCAGGGTTTGAAACACCTCGCCGTCTTGCACCCCCTCCACCAGCTGCTGTATGGCAGTGGGCTGGTCGCCAGCAGGCGGGTACGGCTGAAACAACTCAAACGGCGAGCCCTCAAAGCGCACAAACTCGCCTTTTTTCACTTCGGGAATAACTTCTGCTAAATCTTGCATGGCTTGCATAGGGGTAACTACTGAATGCTCGGTAAAATAAGGTTTGTAGCAGGTTAAAGCATTTTGGACGCAGAGGACGCAAAAGTTACGAAGAAGACGCGAAAGAATACCGAAAAAATGTGCAGATGAATCAAGTTAACGCTGAGTTTATCTAAATACTATATTATTAATAGCAACATATGACCATATGACGCTGACATTATTAGTATTTTTTATAGATTTGGTATTTTTGGTATCCTTTTGCGTCTTCTGCGTAACCTTCGCGTCCTCTGCGTCCGGCAGTTTGGCATTCGTATCCAGCCGCCCAGTCACCAATTATTCATCCACTAGAAAGCCCAAAAATGAGCATGTTCAGCACCGTAGAAATGGCCCCCCGCGACCCGATTTTGGGTTTGAATGACCAGTTTGCAGCCGACACCAACCCGAGCAAGGTCAACCTTGGCGTGGGCGTGTATTTTGGCGACGACGGCAAGCTGCCGTTGCTTAAATGCGTGCAAGCGGCCGAGGCGGCCATGGCGGCTGCGCCCAAGGCGCGGGGTTATTTGCCGATTGACGGTATTGCAGCGTATGACACCGCCGTCAAAGGCTTGGTGTTTGGCACCGATTCTGACATGGTTAAATCAGGCCGCGTGGCCACGGTGCAAGGCATTGGCGGCACGGGCGCTCTAAAAGTGGGAGCAGATTTTCTTAAAAAGCTCTACCCCAACTCCCAAGTGATGATCTCCGACCCCAGCTGGGAAAACCACCGCGCCTTGTTTGCCAGCGCGGGTTTTGAGGTCACGCAATACCCGTATTACGACGCAGCAAAAACTGGTGGTGGTGGCAGCGTCAATTTTGCAGGCATGTTAGCCGCCCTGCACGCCGCTGCGCCCAACACCATCGTGGTGTTGCACGCCTGCTGCCACAACCCCACGGGTTATGACATCAGCGCGTCTGACTGGGATGCGGTGGTAGCTGCCGTGAAAGCCAAAAACTTGGTGGCATTCCTCGACATGGCCTACCAAGGCTTTGGCTACGGTATTGCCGAAGACGGCGCGGTCATTGGCAAGTTTGTTGCCGCTGGGCTTAACTTTTTAGTGTCCACCAGCTTCAGCAAAAGCTTTAGCCTCTATGGCGAGCGCGTGGGGGCGCTCAGCGTGGCCTGCGAGAGCAAAGAAGAGTGCGACCGCGTGCTCAGCCAGCTCAAAATCGCCATCCGCACCAACTACAGCAACCCTCCCACCCACGGCGCCACCGTCTGCGCCATGGTGCTCAACACCCCCGAGCTGCGCAGCATGTGGGAAGCTGAGTTGGGCGAAATGCGCGTGCGCATCAAAGCCATGCGCAGCGCTTTTGTTGAAAAACTCAAAGCCGCAGGCGTGCAAGCCGACATGTCGTTCATTACAGAGCAAATCGGCATGTTCAGCTACAGCGGCCTGAGCAAAGACCAAATGGTGCGCCTGCGCAACGAGTTTGGCGTCTACGGCACCGACACAGGCCGCATGTGCGTGGCCGCGCTGAACAGCAAAAACATTGACTACGTGTGCGCCAGCATTGCTAAGGTGGTGTAAAACTGCGTTTTTACTTTTACGTTCGATCTGAGCTTTCTTGCCCGGCTTGGTCACTGCTGCTGCTAAGCGAGCGCTGTGCTTGCTTAGAACGGGTTGAAAACTGCTCAGTTTCAGGGGCTACAGTATGCTGGTGCGCTGTTTCATGCGTAGATTTGCACTTTTCATGAAAAATAGTGGCAATGTCAGCGTAATGTGGTCATAGTACGCTCTTATTTGTATAGTAAGAAGCGCTCTAAGAGTGACGTGTCTGCGGTATTAAAACCTCACAGCGAGCATGGGCCGATCCGCGTTTTGGCTATCCCGACCGACCCACCGATTTCGGTGTCCCCACGGCATGTGGGCGCGTGGGTAAACCCAAAACGCGGATCGGGCGCACAAACCAGTAGCTACGAATGCTCGAAGCAAACAGTATTGGCTGCAATGCCATCCACCCCAAGTGCTGGGACGTGCATACACCCTGTGCAGTCCAAGGTATTTCACATAGCGCCTAGAAAACAATCGCAGACGATACCGCGCCGGGCTTGAGCCACACTTGCTTGGGCTGGTAATACACCAGTAACACGTCTTTAAACGGCGCGGGCAGCTGCAACACCACCGAGGCAAAATCTGCGCTGTTGGCAGATTTGAACTCAACGCGGATTTCCGTTGGCACAGCATGCGCATGCTCGGCAGGCGCTACCACAGCTTGCATGGCGCGCTGCTGCAGCAGACTGTGCACTGCGGCTGGCGCTGGCCACACCCATTGGCCAAACTGGGCCACTTTGCCTTTGTGCAGGCTGAGCTTCACACCCGCTTGCAGCGCGCGCTGCGCAGTTTGCAGCTGGCTTTGAAACTCCTGCGGCTTCATGGCTGCGTGCAGCAGCACAAAATCTCGCTCAGGCTGTTGCGGCGCAAGCGCTTGGTGCAATACGGCCACATAGTCCACAAAAAATGTGACTGCCAGATGCTGGCGATCGCGTAGCACCAAGGTGGCGCGGTTGGCTTGCAGCTCGTGCGCCTGCGCCACCGATCCAACAACCGAACCGACTAGCACAGCCAGTGCCCACACCAGCACCCCTGTCATATTACGTAAAACCATAGCAAACTTGTCCTTATCGGCAATACGATACGGTAGGCTGCGTTGTAGCGCCTGCTGTCGTGGTGAACTGGAACTCCCAGCAGGCGGTTTTGCCTGCGTTGACGGCCAGCATGCTGCTCAAGACCGTGCCTGCGAGGGCTTTATAGCGAATTTTGTAGCCGCCAGCGGCGTTGGCGTAGTTGTCAGAGCCTGTTTCTGTGCTGTTGAAAGCCTGCGCAGCATTGAACTGCAGCACTTGGTAGCCGTCAGTGGTTAGGCTCAGATTCATCCCAGTCACTGGAAACGGCGTGACGGGCGGCTTGCGCAGGGGGGTGTACTTTGCACCTTGGCCTGCTAAATCAGGGCTGGGCGTGCCCCTAAAGCACGACAGTACATAGGGCGATGCATTGGTGACGTGGTAGCTATAGCCCGCCGGGCCATTGGATACTGCGCTGGTGTTGCCACCGCACACGCCGTCGCGCGTGGCTATGCTGCCGTCGGCGTTGTTGTAGCCGTAAATCGCAAAACCATCGAGCGCCCAGCCCAGTGGGTGGGTGTCCCAGTAGTTGGCGACTTTGCCGGCCATGAGGCAAGTGGGCGCTGCGTGGTAGTGGTAGTCATCGGCGCGGCCTGCGTGGCCATTGCACACGTCTAGCTCGCCCAGCACCTTGGTGTCGCCATTTTGGCAGCCGCCTTGCTTGCAGGGGTTAAATATAGGCACGCCATTGATCGCCACGCCAATGGGGCCGTCCACCGCGCTGGTGGCGGCGGCGGCAATGGCAGGTGACAGCGGTATCTTCCACGCGTTAGTGCCAAAGAAGTTTTGCGCCACGGGCACTTGCAGGTTGCTGGCGGTGATGCCGTCCATCATGGCGTGGGTGGCTAGGCCATCAGAGGCAATGTAGGCATAGCTGGCATCGCAGGTGGAGGTGGCCACACCAGCGGTGGATGCCTTGAGTGAGTCGCCCACATAACCGCAATTGGTGAGCGCTGTGCCTGTGGGCGAAGTGGTGGCCGATGCACTGCCGCGTGTGTAATTCACATTGAGCACCGATGTGCCCAGCGTGACCGAAGCAATGGCTGTGCTCAGGGCCGCTCCGCTGGCAGCGCTGGCCGCCATCGCCAACACGGGCGAGGCCGACAATGCGTAGATGGTGAAGGTATAGGTTTTGGCGCCCGGCCCTTGCGAGCAAGGCGACTGGTAGCCCGCAGTTGGCCCGTCGCTGCCCACACCAGCCGTGCCCACGCCCGTGCTGGCGCGTGCAAGGCTGCTGGCGCTTGAGGGTATGCCAGAGAGCACCCAGTTGTATTTGACCGTGCCAGCGCTGGGAATGGTGGTCATGAGCAGGGCAAACTCTTTGGTGTCCGCTGGTGCATTAGCCCAAGCCAGTGGTGGCGATGCGCCAGCGCCATCGCAGCTAAAGTCAGCTGGCAGGCTTCCACCATCTGCCACCACACTGCTAGAGAGCGTGAATGCGGTGCTAAGCGCGCTAGAAGTGGTAGCAGCGCTGCTGGTGGCGCTGCTGCCACCCCCACCGCATGCGGCTATGGCCAGCGCACATGCAGATACCACCAAGCAGCTAGCGGCGATTGTGGAAAAATTGCAATCCATGGTAGTGAAGGTTTTCATGCGTCGACTATAGGCGCTGCACCGCCAAACTCCATGACATATTCGTCATTTAAGGGATTGGCTTGCATGCCCCCTGCGATTGCATGGCTACAGCAGGCAGCCAAACGCGCATCTGCACTTCGTCTTGGGCACTGGCCAGCAAGCCCAGCTCGCCGCCGTGGGCTTTGGCGATTTCACGCGCTAGGCTCAGGCCTAAGCCGTTGCCGTCGATGCTGCGGTTATGCGAGGCATCGCCACGGTAAAAACGCTCAAAAAATCGGCCGCGTTGCGACGGTGCAATCGGCGCGCAGGCATTGGCAAAAACCACCTCTACACCCCCTTGCGCATCGCGCGCGCTTAAAGTAATCCAACCATCAGCGCTGCGGTAGCGCAAGGCATTGCTGACCAAGTTGTTAAACAATTGGCGCAGCAGCAGCGCATCGCCCTGCACGGCTAATCCACGCGTAATGCTGCAACTGGACGCTTGGTCGGGGTGCAATATGGGCAAGTCGGTAATCAGCATGTGGGCATCTGCGGCCATGTCGTCCAGCATGGCGCTCAAGTCAATGGGGGCAAGCTTGAGCGCCAAATGGCCTGCATCGGCCTGCGACAGCAAGAGCAGTTTGCGGGTGATGGCGGCTAGCCTCCCTACCTCGCCTTGCAGCTCGGTGAGCTCGCCGTGCATGGCAGTGTGCTCGGCCTTGCCAAGCGCCAGCTCGATGCGGCCTTGCAAAATCGTCAGCGGGGTTTTGAGCTCATGCGCAGCATCGGACGAAAAGCGCGATGCCTGCAAAAAGCTGGCTTCCAGCCGCGCCAGCATGGTGTTGTACACCTCTATCAGCGCTTTGAATTCTGTGTCTTCCCCCGCGCTGGGCAGGCGCTGGTCTAAGGCTTTTTGCGTCACCGATTGCATGGCGCTGCGCAGGCGATCCACAGGGCGCATGGTGAGCGATGCCAGCAGCCAAGCGCCCAGCGCAGTGAGCAGCACTGCCAATGGCACTACCAGCTTCATGGCCTGCGCCATTGCGGCTGTGAGCTCGCCCTCGGTAGCCAACAAATCTGCAGCTACCACGCTGCGCTGTGCGCCAGCTGTGTAGCGCGCGGCGCGCCACGCATGGCCTTGCACGGTGAAGGAAGCCAGCGCGCAGCTGCCTGGCGGTGGCGGACGGCTCGCGTCTGGCGGTGGACGCTGGCCATCTGGAGGTGGCGGGTCTATTGCGAACGGGCGATCCGCAGGCAAAGGCGGTGCGCCCTCATCTTGCGGTGGCGGTGGTCGTGGGTTCAGTTGCGCGCCCGCTTTAGCAGGCTGCCAAGTGGGGCTATCCATTGCCAGCGGCGCATGCCAATTGCTTGACTGAAAATCCACGCCATTATCAGCACCAGCGCCCGTCTCAAAGCGCAGCATCAACTGATCGCTATGGTCCAGATGCAGCTTGCCCACGATGTCTGCATTCAGGCGCGGCAGGTCTTCGCCATGGAATGGCTGGCTCAGCAGCCTTCTGGCCTCTGCGCACAGCCGCTCCTCTAGCCGCTGCACCTCGTAGCCCAGCACGCGCGAGTAGCCCAGCAGCAGCACGGCGCTGAGCACCGCGCCCACAATCAGCCCCGCCACCACAAACAAGCGCGTGCGAAAAGAGACCGTCATGGTTTTTTAAACCGATAGCCCGTGCCCCGCACCGATTCGATGCTGGCTGCCACCTCACCCGCATCGCGCACACCCCGCAAATCGGCCATTTTGCCGCGTATGCGCTTAATGCAGACATCCACCACATTGGTGCTCGGGTCAAAATCATAGCCCCACACATGCTCCAAAATTTGGCTGCGGGTAAACACCTGCCCTGCTGAGCGCATCAAATACTCCAGCAAGCTAAATTCGCGTGTGGTCAGCTCAATGCTTTGGCTACCGCAACAGGCCTGCCGTGTGATGCGGTCTAGCAGCAGTCGCCCCACTTGCAAGGTGTTTTGGCGGTCTCCAGCCAAGCGGCGCACCAGCGCGTGGATGCGTGCGGCCAGCTCTTGCACAAAGAATGGCTTGGCCAAATAGTCGTCAGCGCCCAAATTTAGCCCTTCAATGCGGTCGCCTAACTCATTACGCGCCGTCAGCATGATCACCGGCGTGGGCACACCCGCGCTGCGCAAGGCTTTGAGCACCTCTAGGCCGTCCATGCCCGGCAGCATCAAGTCCAGCACAATCGCGTCAAAATTGCCGTGCAGGCCTTGAGCCAAACCTGTTTTTCCATTGTCACAGTGCTGCACACTTAGCCCACGCGCAGACAAGCCTTCGCACACAAAATCGGCGATTTTTTGCTCGTCTTCAATCAATAAAACCTGCATGCGTTTTTACTTTTTGGGTGGCGCTGGCATATCACCCGCTGGCCGCGGGGGCGGTGCATCACCCGCTGGCCGTGGCGGTGGCGGGTCTAGCGCGTCGAGCTTGGCCGGGCTAAAGCCCGCAGCCACCAAGGCCGTATCCAGCGCTGGGCTGCGGCGCATACCCGCATCGCGCAGGCTGCGCTTAATCAGCTTGGCCTGCTCAGCTGTCAAGGTGGCAGGCGTATAGGGTGCGAGCACTGCTTTCACCTTAACCAGCTCAGCAGCAGTCAAAGCCTGCGCAGGCAGTGGCGCGGTTTGGCAAATGGCTGCGCTACAGGCAAATACAAAACTAGCCACAACCAAGGGTGCAAAGAAGCGATACGTCATAGAGGCTCTCGATAGAAAGTTAACGCGGGGATGCGGACGTTATATTACACACCGCTTGCAGAGCGTGCTGTATGACATTGTTGTCATCCAACATTATGTGTACGCATACAACATCTCCAACAATCAAGCCCGCCCCTGGCAACCAGCCTGTGCTTACGCTGCGCCTGTGCGCGCCAGCATGAGGTCATCGCCGCGTCAGAGTGATGGTTGGCTAAGTAGAAACTACCCCCACACCACCGACCGCATCGCAATAGCCGCCTCTGTAAAGTCGGTATTGAACATGCGGGCTTGTTCGCCTTTGTGCACTGCGCCTGCTGCATACAAAAGCGGCAGGTAGTGCTCAAAGGTGGGGTGGGCGTTGGCCGCTAGGCTGCCAAGTTTTTGAAAATTAGCCAGTGCGGCGAGGTTGCCGTTGGCGATGTGGTCGGCGGTGATGGCGTCGAACTCTTGGGCCCAGTCGTAGGCTTGGTTGGCTGGCGTGCCTTGGCGCATCATGCGCAGGTTGTGCACCACGTTGCCGCTGCCGACGATTAATACGCCGCGACCCCGCAGCTTGGCCAGCGCTTGGCCCAGGGCGTAATGCTCGGCGGCTGGGCGGTGGTAGTCCATGCTTAGCTGCATGACGGGGATATTAGCCGCTGGAAACATGGGTTTTAAGATGCTCCAAGTGCCGTGGTCTAGGCCCCAGCTTTGGTCTAGGCCAATGGCCATGTCAGACCCCGGCGGGGCTGCGGGGCGCAAATAATGGCCGATTTCTCGGGCGGCGGCGGGGGCACCGGGCGCGGGGTATTGCTGGGCAAACAGCTCTTGCGGGAAACCGCCAAAGTCGTGGATGGTTTTGGGCTGCTCCATAGCCGTCAAGTGCCAGCCGCGCGTGAGCCAGTGGGCGCTGATGCACAAAATGAGCTGCGGTTTTTCGTATTTTGAGAGCAGATCCGCACCCAGCTTTTGCCAGCTTTGGCGGTAGGCGTTGTCTTCTATCGCGTTCATGGGGCTGCCGTGGCCGATGAACATAACGGGCAGCGGGGCGCTGGCTTTGAGATGGCTGAAGGCGGCAGATGTGGAAGTCATAGGCAATAAAAAAGCCGCGCTAGTGGCTAGGGCGGCTCTTCTTTTCATGTGTCTTTGAGGGGGGAACAGGTAGCGCGAAGGACGCGAAAGTTACGCGAAAGGCGCTAAAAAATACCAAAAGGAATTTTTTAGCGTTGCTGGATTCGTGTTTTTCGGCGTGTTTCTTAGGTTTTTTTGCGCTAGCGAAATGGCTTAAGCGTAGTTAGCTTCAGCAAACGACCAGTTCACCAAGTTCGCCAAAAAGGACTCGACGAACTTGGGGCGCATGTTGCGGTAGTCGATGTAGTAGGCGTGTTCCCACACGTCCACAGTCAAGAGGGCTTTGTCGGCGGTGGTCAGGGGCGTGCCCGCTGCGCCGGTGTTGACAATGTCGACCGAGCCGTCGGCTTTTTTGACCAGCCATGTCCAGCCAGAGCCAAAATTGCCTACGGCGCTTTTCACAAAGGCTTCTTTAAACGCGGCGTAAGAGCCAAATTTAGCGTTAATGGCTGCTGCCAAAGCGCCTGTGGGCTCGCCGCCGCCCTGGGGCTTCATGCAGCTCCAAAAGAAGGTGTGGTTCCAGATTTGGGCGCTGTTGTTGTAAATGCCGCCGCTAGACGTTTTGATGATGTCTTCTAGCGATTTGGTTTCAAACTCGGTGCCTTTTTGCAGGTTGTTGAGGTTAACCACATAGGCATTGTGGTGCTTGCCGTGGTGAAACTCCAGCGTTTCTTGCGAATAATGCGGCGCAAGTGCGTTGATGGCATATGGGAGAGATGGCAGGGTGTGTTCCATGGCTGTTTCCTTGTGGGTTGGCTTAAAAGATTGATTGTATGAAGTTTATGGCGGTATTGCTGGGCTGGTGTTTAACAGATTGGGATTGCGCGTCTTAAATCAAGCCTGTTGCGTGGGCAACACTTCTACATCCAACACCCCGTCGGCCAAACGCGCCTGCAACCGTTGCCCTGCCTGCGCCTGCGCAGTGCTGCTAACCACTTGGCCCGCTGCGCAGCTGAGCATGGCGTAGCCGCGCTGGAGCACATGTTGCGGGTTTAACAGCTCTAGGGATTTGGCGCTGCGCGCAAGAAGCTGCTGGTGTTGGGCCAAATGCAGGGCTATTTTTTGAGGGAAATTGACCCCATGTCGCCGTAATATGGTCTTTTCTTGCTCGCATTTTGAGAGTGCGGCATAGCGCTGGCGGCCTGCCAATTGCGCAAGGCTTAGGCGCTGCTGCGCCACTGCGCCGCTGGGGCGGCCTAGGCGGCTGGCGGCAAGGTCTAGGCGCTGGGAGTGTCTGTCGAGTTGGTCGTGCAAAGCCACCGAGAGCCGGTCTTGCACAAGGTCTAAAGCGCCCAGCCATGTGGCCTGCGCGGCGCTGCACAGCTCGGCGGCGGCGGTGGGGGTGGGGGCACGCAGGTCGGCACAAAAGTCGGCAATGGTGAAATCTGTTTCGTGCCCCACCCCGCTGACGATGGGCACCGGGCTTTGCACGATGCATCGGGCCAGTTGTTCGTCGTTAAAAGCCCATAAATCTTCCATAGAGCCACCGCCGCGCACCAGCAAGATCACATCAATGGCCACATTTTCTTCAAGGCTTTTGGGCTGCTGGCGTAATGGGGTATTGGATAGTCGGTATAAATTTGATAGCGCTTTACACAGTTCAGCAGGTGCAGCTGCGCCCTGCACTGCCGCGTGGGCTATGACCACTGGAATATGCGGCACGCGCCTTTGCAGCGCGGTGACCACGTCGTGCAAGGCGGCAGCGCCTAGTGAGGTGACCACGCCAATGCCGCGCGGCATCAGCGGCAGCGCACGCTTGCGCTCTGGGGCAAAAAGGCCTTCAGATTCAAGCTGCGCCTTGCGCTGCATAAATTGCTCAAACATCGCGCCCTGACCCGCTGGGCGCATGGATTCGGCCACCAGCTGCAAGTCGCCGCGCTGCTCGTAAACCCCTAAGCGCCCCCGTACCTCCACCAATTGGCCGTCGCGCGGGTTGAAGTTCAGCAAACCGGCGGCACGGCGAAACATAGCACAGCGAATTTGCCCGCTGGCGTCTTTAAGAGAAAAGTAGCAGTGGCCGCTGCTGGCGCGGCTCCAGCCGGTGATTTCACCACGCACCGTGACGGGGTTAAAGCGGGCGTCAAGCGCGTCGGCCACGGCGCGGCACAACGCCCCTACGCCCCAGACCCGCGCCGAGGCCGCAGAAATGGCGGGTTCAAAAGGATCAAAAGAATCGGCAAGGGGCGCAAGTTCGGCCATAATTGAAGCGCAATGTTTTGTGAATTAGGAGATACGTTTTGTTATCAATCATAGTCGCGGCTGGCTGGCCAATTTACCCTTTAATTTTGTGCTCGATTTTGGCTCTGGCCTTGGTGATTGAACGCTTTGTGGCCCTGACAACCGCCAAGGTTGCCCCGCCCAAGCTGCTCGACGAGGCCTTGGCCGTCTCGCGCACGGGCCTGCCCACCCCCGATGTGGTCAACCAACTAGAGGCCAACTCGGCGCTGGGCGAGGTACTAGCCAGCGGCATGCGCGCCCTGAATGCCAATCCGCGCATCAGCGAAGACGATTTGCGCAGCGCCGTCGAGGGCTCGGGCCGCGCGGTGGCGCACCGCCTAGAAAAATACCTCTCGGCCATTGCCACCATTGCGTCCGCTTCCCCGCTGCTGGGCTTGTTTGGCACTGTAGTGGGCATGATTGAAATTTTTGGCTCACAAGGCAGCGGCGCAGGCGGTGCGGTGGGCACCGGCAACCCCGCCCAGCTGGCCCAAGGCATCTCGATTGCCCTGTACAACACGGCTTTTGGCCTGATGGTGGCGATTCCGTCGCTGATTTTTTGGCGCTATTTCAGGGCGCGGGTGGATGGATTTTTGCTCACGCTCGAGCTGTCAAGCGAGCGCTTGGTGCGGCATCTCAACACTTTAAGAAAGTAACCATGAACTTTCGCACCCGCTCGCGCGAAGAGCCCGAAATCAACCTGATTCCCTTTATTGACGTGTTGTTGGTGGTGCTGATTTTCCTCATGCTGTCCACCACCTACAGCAAATTCACCGAAATGCAGCTCAAACTGCCCGTGGCCGACACCGAAGCCCAGCGCGACTACCCGCGCGAGGTCATCGTGTCGGTGTCGTCGGATGGCCGCTATGTGGTCAACAAAACCGCCGTAGAAGGCCGCGAGGTGGAGCGCATTGCCAGCAGCCTGCGCGATGCGGCGGCGCTCACAGGCAATGGCGGCAAAGACGCGGTCATCATCATCAGCGCCGACGCGCTAGCGCCCCACCAGTCGGTCATCAGCGTGATGGAGGCGGCCCGCCGCGCGGGTTTGAACCAAATCACCTTCGCCACGCAAAACTCGGCGCAGTCGGGTAAAAAATAAGCAT
>JANOYR010000069.1:0-1534 GCA_031428975.1 Polaromonas sp.
GTCGAGCACATAGCACACGCCTTGCAAATTGCTGCCCAGCTGGGCAGCCAGCCGAATGCGCTGCGCCTCGCCACCCGACAAGGTGGGCGCACCGCGATCTAGCGTGAGGTAGCCTAGCCCCACTTCTTCTAAAAACTCCAACCGGCCTTTAATCTCCGGAATCAAATCTCGGCCAATTTCTGCATCGCGCCCGGCCAGCGCCAAGCCTTCTACCCATAGGCGCACATCGCGCACGCTCAGTTGCGCCACATCGGTAATGCCTACCGCATGGAACTTGACGGCTTTGGCGGTGCGGTTAAGCCGCGTGCCATGGCAGGTGGCGCAAGCTGCGTGGCCCACATCTTCCACTTCCGGCTCGGCAAAGCTTTGCTCACGGCCTTTGTTGTCGTCGTCTTGCACGCTGTCGTCCAGCGCTTTGCGCTGCTCTTTGGTGAGCCCCACCCCCGTGCCCACGCAGTCTGGGCACCAGCCGTGTTTGCTGTTGTAGCTAAACAAGCGCGGGTCTAGCTCGGTGTAGCTGGTGCTGCACACAGGGCAGGCGCGTTTGGTAGAAAAGACCTGCAGTTTGCCAATGCTGGCGGTGCTCGCTTTGAGCGACATGGCGGTTTGCAGGCCATCGAGCGGCGCAAGAATATGCACCACCCCCTTGCCGTGCTCAAGCGCAGTGGCCAGCGCGGTGCGCAGGGCGGCTTCGTTTTGGGGCTGCACGTGGATGTCAGCCACAGGCAGCTCGACGGTGTGCTCTTTGAAGCGGTCTATGCGCGGAAAGCCCGTGGTAGGCAAAAACTCAGCATCCACGCGAAGGTGCGTGTAGCCGCGTGGCCGCGCCCAGTCGGCCAGCTCGGTGTACACGCCTTTGCGGTTGATGACCAAGGGCGCGAGCAGGCCAATGTGTTGGCCGCGGTAGCTTTTCATTAACTGCGCGGCAATACTCTCGGGCGTTTGGGGTTGCACCGCAGCGTCGTCGTGGACGCAATGCTGCGTGCCCAGCTTCACATACAAAAGCCGCAGAAAATGCCAAACCTCGGTGGTGGTGCCCACGGTAGACTTGCGTCCCCCACGGCTCAGACGCTGCTCAATGGCCACCGTGGGCGGTATGCCATAGACGGCATCCACCTCGGGGCGGCCTGCGGGCTGCACAATGCTGCGGGCATAGGCATTGAGCGACTCCAAATAGCGGCGCTGGCCTTCGTTGAACAAAATATCAAACGCCAAGGTGGATTTGCCCGAACCCGATACCCCCGTGACCACACTGAATTTGCCGCGCGGAATATCAACGCTCAGCGACTTGAGGTTGTGCTCTTTGGCATTCACTATAGAAATGCAGTCTTTTTTACCTTTGGGGGCTTGGCTTGTCTGCGCACTGCCAGCCCACTGCACGCGCGGCTCTTCCACCGCCACGCGGCCTGCGCCCAGCGCAGTATCGTAGTCGCGCAGCGCCTTGCCAGTGTGGGAGCTGGGGTGTTGGCGCAAATCATCGGGCGTGCCAATGGCGCACACCTCACCGCCTGCCTCGCCGCCCTCGGGGCCTAGG
>JANOYR010000070.1:0-10388 GCA_031428975.1 Polaromonas sp.
AATCGTGGTGGTGACCGAGTCAAAATAACCGGTGCCCACTTCGCGCTGGTGCTTCACAGCGGTGAAACCGCGATCGGCTGCGGCAAACTCTTTTTGCTGGAGTTCAACGAAGGCTGTCATGTTGTTGCGGGCATAGCCGTAGGCCAAGTCAAACATGCCGTAGTTCAGGGCGTGGAAGCCTGCGAGCGTGATGAACTGGAACTTGTAACCCATTGCACCTAATTCGCGCTGGAATTTGGCAATGGTGGCATCGTCGAGGTTTTTCTTCCAGTTGAACGATGGCGAGCAGTTGTAGCTGAGCAATTTGCCAGGGAACTTGGCGTGGATGGCGTCGGCAAACTGCTTGGCAAAGGCCAAGTCTGGCGTGCCGGTTTCGCACCAGATCAGGTCGGCGTATTCGGCGTAAGCCAAGCCGCGGCTAATCGCTTGTTCCACGCCGTTGCGGCTGCGGTAAAAGCCTTCGATGGTGCGCTCACCAGTCATGAACGGTTTGTCGTTGTCGTCCACATCGCTGGTCACCAAATCGGCGGCTTCTGCGTCGGTGCGGGCCAGCAAAATGGTGGGCGTGCCCATCACGTCGGCGGCCAAGCGGGCTGCTACCAGCTTAGACACGGCTTCACGGGTAGGCACCAGCACTTTGCCGCCCATGTGGCCGCATTTTTTGGCAGCTGCCAATTGGTCTTCAAAGTGCACGCCAGCCGCGCCCGCTTCAATCATGGCCTTCATCAGCTCAAACGCGTTCAACACGCCGCCAAAGCCTGCCTCGGCATCGGCCACGATAGGCGCAAAATAATCCATGTAGCCTGCATCGCCTGGGCCCTTGCCTTCGGCCCACTGGATTTGGTCCGCGCGGGTGAAGGTGGCGTTGATTTTCTTAACAACTTTTGGCACGCTGTCCACGCTGTACAGCGATTGGTCTGGGTACATTTCGCCGTTGCTGTTGGCGTCGCCCGCCACTTGCCAGCCAGACAGGTAAATGGCTTTGAGGCCAGCCTTGACTTGTTGCATGGCTTGGTTGCCGGTCATCGCGCCGAGCGAGTTCACAAACGGCTCGGTGTTGATCAGATTCCACAGCTTTTCAGCGCCGCGCTGGGCATGGGTGTGCTCTACTTTGACAGAGCCGCGCAGTTTCACCACGTCAGCAGCGCTGTAGCCGCGTTTGATGCCTTTCCAGCGGGGGTTGGTCGCCCAGTCTTTTTCAATTTGGGCAATTTGCTCGTCGCGGCTCAGGGTAGTCCAGTTTGCAGTCATCATTCACTCCATCAAGGTTAAAAGTTTAGTGGCTCAGCAATTTGTTTGCCGATGGGTCTAGTGTAACTCTTATATAAGACTTGCGCAAGAGTCTTATGTCTTATAGAAGAGTAATTCTAATTTTATATAAATCATTGGCTTACGGATAAATTTCTTATTATGGAATGATATTTTCTATATTGAGAAAAAATGCGGCATTGCAGCATGTGAATTTTTTTCTTAATATGAAATCATATTTCTAAAACTACAGAAATGTCGAATGGTTCACACACCAAGGCGCTGCACCCCTATTTTTAGCCAACCACCAGACTGAGCGTGCTAAAACCTCAGGAAAATACAATGTACGCAACCCCGAACAAGCAGACGCCAAATCCATGCACATCACAATACCCACCACTTTCACCCATGGCTTATTGGCATGCGCCGCAGCATTACTGCTGTCGGCCTGTGGCGGCGGTGGCAGCAGCACCGACACAAGCACTACAGGACTGGGCAATCCTGTGCTAACTGGGCAAACGGCGAACACGAATCCTACGACCAACGCTAATGGCACAAACACCACCCCATTGACCACTACGACGGTTACTACAAAAACGGTCACCCAAGCGACGGCCACCACCGCCACAGGAAGTGTCAGCAGCACGGTCAGCGCGCTCAACCCGCAGGCATTTCGCTTGCTAACAGTGGGTTTGCCCACACCTAGCAACCCTGCGTGCGCCAGCGCACCTGTGGCCAACCACACTGCCGCCATTGGCATGGTGCAACTGGCGCAAACGCATTTGCTAGAGCCTTCGCACCCATTTTTTAATCTCAGTGCAAACCGCGATACCTTGCTGCGCGCCAGCATTACGGGGGTGGGCGCAGCGCCTGCCGTGGCTATCGAGGGCTTTGTCAATGGCAGCAGCTTGGGGCGTTTTTGCTTGGCCGGGCCTGCCAGCTTAGCGGCCAGTGTGGACGACAGCAACCCTGATTTTGACAAAAGCTTCATAGGCTACCTACCAGCCGCTTGGGTGCAGCCGGGCTTGTCGTTGCGCTTAGATGCTGGCTTGGCCAGCAAGC
This sequence comes from Polaromonas sp., assembly GCA_031428975.1. Classification (GTDB taxonomy): domain Bacteria; phylum Pseudomonadota; class Gammaproteobacteria; order Burkholderiales; family Burkholderiaceae_C; genus JAAFIP01. Next base: position 2,311 of record JANOYR010000070.1, read on the forward strand.
AGCTAAGCGCCAGCCAATTAAAAATCGGGCCTGCACCAGAATTGGCCTTGGTGTCGGTCGATTTTTTGCTTTTTGGAGACACTGTGCCCCGCTCTTTTCCGGCTGCTGCGCAGCAAGAGTTAGCCGCCAAGCTGCCACTGAGCAAACTGCGCTATTCGCAGTTTCCGGCCACCGTGTCGCTGTCCGTGCTGCCCATAGCAGTGCGCAGCGATGGCCTCAGCGCCTTGGGCGTGGTGGGCACACAGCCCGCCGTGCTGGCCACCAGCACCGCCCGCTGCACCACCGCTGACAAAGCCGCTGGCACTTGCCTGCCTTGGAGCGGCTATGGTCTTTTATCGTCGATTCGCTCACTGACATCAGCGCTTCAAACCGCCAATGGCATGGACGGCACTAGCCATTGGTATGGCGCTTCTAGCCGCAGTTTAGGCGGCGGTTTGGGTGGGGGATCCACCGGCTCGGGCGACAATTACAACTTGGTTTTTAACCACGAATTAGGCCATGCATTTGACATGCCGCATTGGGGCGACAGCCTGTACAGCCGCGTCTCTGCCACTGCCACCCAGTCACATCCCTACACTGGCTCTCATATTACAAAGGGCGGCGGTTTTGGCAACAGCTGGGCCTATGACCCGCTGTTGGGCAAACAAGGCTTTATCAACCCCCTGTGCACCAGCGGGTCAAACTTGGGCAAAGAACGCCAAGAGCCCATGCAGCGCAATGGTGACTGCTTAGTAGCAGGCCAAACCTTTGACCACTTTGGGGATTATTCGGGCCTGTTCATCCACCGCTATTTCACAGGCGCAGCCAGCACTTATGCTGGCACGGTCACGTCCCCACGCGACACGGACGGAGACACCAGCCCGCGATTTGCATTTCCAAGCAAGTTTGGCCGGGTGCACATGGCGCTCGATGCCAGCAGCGACCAAATCCGCTTGCAGCAATGGAGCACCACCACCATGGCCTACGTTGAGCGCACCCCCGCTATGGTCGACAGCGACCTGCGCATATATGGCGAACGCTACCCGCTGCAATGGAATGTGCCTGTAATCAGCCTGTGGGGTTCATTTAGCAGTTCTAGCCCAGCAGCCACCACCATCTTGCACCCCCTGCAATACCAAGGCAACCTCAAACGCAACTGGGATCCGACAAATGCGACCGACTTTGCCGCCATGAAAGCATTTATCTCAGGCGATGCCTTTTGGTGGGGTGCTGATCTGGTCGCCAAGGCCGAGTTTAGCAATGGCAGCGTGCAACACGTCTTGGTCAATCGCTACGCGCGTGGGCTCAACCCCCTAGACTCCGACACCCAGACTTTCTGGGCCGTCAACATTCCCGCTATGGCGGGGACCAAACTGACAAGAGTTAGCCTCTACCACCGCCCCATGGAGGTGCGCTACAGCGACAACGGCAACACCAGTTCCAGCTATTACGTCAGCACCAATCTCAACAGCACCCTCAATAAAAACCTCACAGCGGCGCAATACCTCAACACAGCCAGCTTGGTGGCGGTGCGCAATTTTTAAGGCACCTGGTGTTTCAGTTGAAGTGACTGGCTGCGGCCTAGCATTGTGTGCGTGCTGGATAAATTCTGTGTGAGGTCACGCGAATGTGTGAGTAGTAGGCTGTGTTTGCCACCGCGCGGATCACCCAGAATTTCTCCATCCCGCACCCAACGCTCTCCGCTGGGGCTTGGCTGGCTAAAAATTAACACGGGGGATTTAGCTCCCCCACAGATCTGGACGTGGATGTCAATTGTCAGAGCTAAAATCAAGTTACATCGCAGAATCGTTTCGGACGTGCAAGAGAAGGCAAAGTCAAATTTGCACAACTCGCTAGCGGTCACTAAAGAGAGCCTCGTGCTCTCTTTTTTCATGTTGACGGCAGGCTGCGGCCTAGCATTGTGTGCGTGCTGGATAAATTCTGTGTGAGGTCACGCGACTTTTTGAGTAGTAGGCTGTGTTTGCCACCGCGCGGATCACCCAGAATTTCTCCATCCCGCACACAACGCTCTCCGCTGGGGTTTGGCTGGCTAAAAATTAACACAGGGGATTTAGCTCCCCCACAGATCTGGACGTGGCTGTTTGACACCAAGCGCTAAAATGCCCACACTCGCAAAGTCGTTTCGGACGTTTAGAGAAGGGGGCCACGGTTTACTCTGTGGCCAGCACGCACTCGTTGCGAGTACCAATTAATTAAACCGCTTGACTGCGGGCTTGGTTAGCGTGCCAGAGCTAAAATCAAGCCACATCGCAGAGGCGCTTCGGGCGTACAGAGAAGGCAAAGTCAAATTTGCATAACTCGCTGCGGTCACTAAAGAGAGCTTCGTGCTCTCTTTTTTCATGGTGACACTCATTACAGCACCACTTATACTCACTAGGTCTCACAGCATCATGCGCTGCGTGTTTCGCGCGTGGATCGTTTCGGACGTAAAGCATGACGGGTGAGACACCCATTGTCATCAGCATGCTACCAGCGCCAACCGCTTTCGTACCCGTGTTTACCAAGGCAGATTTTGCTTGGTAGCACCTCTTGCTTATGTGTGCGTTTCGTTTGCAGGTTGGCGGTAGTCTTTAATATCCATGTGACACATCCTCTTGGGTTTGAAGTTCATCAATTTTACTTTCTAAGTGTCTATGCTCAATCGTCGTCATTTCATGCATATCAACAGTATCGCCGCTTCGAGCCTCCTAGTTGGCTGCGGCGGAGGCGGTGAAAACGTAGGTGCAGCGGTCGCTGACACTGTAGGTACCACGGTTGCTGACACCGTAGTTACACCGGTCGTTAACACCGTCGGGGTGGGTTCAGCCAATGGCGCAGTCTTGGTTAATTGGCGCATGCCTGATGAAGCAGCGCCGCACCTGCGCACGTGGATGGCATTGGCAACCAGTAGCGCAATTTGGGGCAGTAGCGCACTTTCCAAGGTACAAACGGATTTAATGCTGATTGCGAATACGATTTGCAAATACGAACCCGTTTCAATGCTGGTGCAAGCCAGTGATTTGGCGCGTGCACAATCTTTGCGGGCGGCTTTGCCTACGCAAGTATTTGCAATGACGTTTGTCACCGCACGCTTAGATGATTTATGGATGCGAGACACTGCATGCGTATTTATAGAAAACAAAACCACACCTAGCTTAAAAGCTGCTGTGCAGTTTAATTTCAATGGTTGGGGCGTTAAGCAAGCACATGCTGACGATGCAACAGTTGCGGCCTTCGTCGCGCAACACACCAGCACTAGCTTGCACATCAGTAGTCTTGTATTAGAAGGGGGCGGGATCGAAGTAGACGGAGAAGGCACCGCCATCATTGCCGAAAGCTGTGTGCTCAATTCCAACCGCAACCCAGGCGTGACAAAGGCCGCATTTGAAGCCACGATTAAAGCGCAGCTTGGTTTAGAAAAAGTCATTTGGATTCCAGGCATTGCAGGCAAAGACATCACCGACGGTCACACGGATTTTTATGCGCGCTTTGCTGCGCCTGGCATCGTGCTGGTGGGCTTTGACTCCGACCCCGCATCGTACGACCATGCGGTTACGCTGGCAAATAAAGCAGCGCTCGTAGCCGCCGCCACCGATGCAAAAGGCCGCAGCTTAAAAATTGTCACGCTTACCGCACCCACTACCACCCGCAGTACCGACCCCAATTTTGCGGCTGGGTACATCGGGTTTTATGCCTGTAATGGCGCCATCATCGCGCAGCAGTTCGGTGATGCTGCCGCCGATTTGGCGGCAAAAAATATATTGCAAGCTGCTTTCCCCAATCGCGTGATTGAGCAACTCAATGTTGACAACATCGCCACAGGTGGTGGCAGCATTCACTGCACCACGCAGCAACAGCCCATTTAAAGCAGCTATCAAAGTAAATTAAACTAGCCAGACACCAAGCCAACCCATGCAAGACAGCCCCGCCCTCAACCCCACCCAGCTGCGCCACGAGCGCGTGGGCGAGTTCAAGCGCAAATGGGGCCCCGGCGGCAGTGCGCATGCGCTGAACGAGCGTCAAGGCGCGCAGAGTTATTTCAACGACTTGTGCACCCTGCTGGGTGTGCCCCAGCCGTCTAGCGAGCCCGGCGAATCGGGCCAAGACTACCTGTTTGAAAAGCAAACGCTGGCGCTAGGCCAAGTGCGCGGCTATGCCGATGTGTTCAAGCGCAACCATTTTGCGTGGGAAAACAAAGCCCCCGGTGGCAACCTAGATGCCGCGCTGCGCCAGCTCTTGGGCTACAGCCTCGCGCTAGACAACCCGCCGATTTTGGTGGTGTGTGACCGCGTTAACATCCGCATCCACACCCAATTTAACGGCTACCCCAGCGAGACTTTTCTGGTCACGCAAGACAAGCTGTTTGAAAGCATCGACCTGCTGCGCCGCCTGTGGACCGACCCGGGCAGCCTTCGCCCCGCCAAAACCAGCCGCGACATCACAGAACTTGCGGCGCAAAGCTTTGCCAAGCTGGCCGAGCTGATTCGCAAACGCGGCCACCACCCCGACAAAGTGGCGCATTTTCTCACCCAATGCCTGTTTTGCTTTTTTGCCGAAGACGTGGGCCTGCTGCCCGGGCGCATGTTCCAACGGCTGGTAGACAACCGCAGCATCAACAGCGCCCAACTCACCGTCGCCATGGAAAACCTGTTCAAGGCCATGCAAACAGGCGGTCCCTATGGCGCAGACTACATCCCATGGTTTAACGGCGGCCTGTTTCAGCAAATCGACGTGCCCAAGCTAGAAATTTTGGATATCAGCGAGCTGCGCAGCGCCGCCCAGCTTAACTGGAGCGCCATCGACGTGTCGATTTTTGGCACCCTGTTTGAACGTGGCCTAGACCCCGCCAAGCGCAGCCAGCTAGGCGCCCACTACACCGACCCCGCCACCATCATGCGGCTGATCGAACCCGTCGTCAAACGCCCATTACTATTAAATTGGGAGCACACTAAGACGGCCATACGGCGACATCTGGCCGAAAACCCTAAAACCAGCGCCAAACAAGGCCGCAAGCTCGCCCACGAAGCTTTTGTGCAGTGGCTAGAGCAGCTCAAGGCCTACCGCGTGCTCGACCCCGCCTGCGGCAGCGGCAATTTTTTGTTTTTAGCGCTCAAAGTGCTCAAAGACATCGAGCACACCAGCCATGTGCAAGCCCAAGCCCTGGGCCTAGACCGCGAAACCGACTTGGTGACCGGCCCCCACAACGTCCACGGCATCGAGCTCAACCCCTACGCCGCCGAGCTGGCCCGCCTTACCGTGTGGATAGGCGAGCTGCAATGGCGCATGGCCCACGGCTACCCCTTCAAAATGGAGCCCGTGCTAGAACCCCTAGACAATATCGAATGCCGCGACGCGCTGATTCGCTGGGAGAGTGCCGAGGAAACGGCGCTTTCGCCCTCCCCGAAGCAGCCAGCCCCAGCCGCGCCCACCCCCAAAGCCGTTGAAGCCGACTGGCCGTATACCAGCGTGGTGATCGGCAATCCGCCGTTTTTAGGCGACAAAAAGATGCGCTCGGAGCTAGGCGATGCATACACCGATGCCCTGCGCAAAGCCTACGCAGGCCGCGTGCCCGGCGGCGCAGACTTGGTCTGCTACTGGTTTGAAAAAGCCAGAAAAGCCATTGAAACCAATGGCTTAGGTGCAGCGGGTTTGGTGGCCACACAGTCCATCCGCGCGGGCGCTAACCGCAAAGTTTTGGCGGCCATTTGCGATACCACCAAAATTTACGAAGCGTGGAGCGATGAGGCTTGGGTGAATGAAGGCGCTGCGGTACGGGTGTCTTTGGTGGCGTTTGGGCACGCAGCGCAAGAGCCAATTTTGAACGGCAGTACAGTGCAGCAGATATTTGCTGATCTTGCTGCTGCGCTGGAAGGTGAGCAATCTATTGACCTGAGCACAGCACAGGCGTTGCCACAAAACAGTGGCCTGTGCTTTATCGGCACGCAAAAAGGTGGTGCATTCGAGGTTTCAGGCGCGTTAGCGCGGGATTGGCTTAGGTTGCCTAATGTGAACGGCTTGAGCAACGCGCTGGTCGTCAAGCCGTGGTTAAACGGACAGGATATTACTGGGCGTGGTAGCGACCAATGGATTGTGGATTTTGGCAATGACATCGTTGAGACGGATGCGTCATTATTTGAAGCGCCATTTACGCACATCACTGGCATGGTGAAGGCGATTCGTCATGGAAATCGAGAGGCGGCATCGGATAAGTACTGGTGGCTTTTGCAGCGACCTCGACCCGAGATGCGAGCAGGATTGAAGTCGCTATCGCGCTACATCATTACCCCGCGTGTCGCTAAACACCGTTTTTTCATCTTCACGCCCTGCTCGACACTTCCCGATTCGCGCCTTTGTGCCATCACCCGCGCCGACGACACCACCTTCGGCATCCTCAGCTCCCGCATCCACGAGGCATGGTCACTCGCCCAAGCCTCGATGCACGGCGTGGGCAACGACCCGACCTACAACGCCAAGTCTTGCTTTGAAACCTTCCCCTTCCCCCAAGGCCTCACCCCCTTGGACACGGCGCACCAGCGCATACAAGCCGTCAGCGCCGCCGCCACTGCTGCCTCGCCCGCTACGTCCGCTGCACCCACTACGCCAGCCCTGATTCCGGCCAACCTGCCCACGCCCGCCCTGCAAGCGGCGGCCAGTTCAATCGCCCAAGCCGCGCAGCGCCTCGATGCCTTGCGCCAAAACTGGCTCAACCCGCCCGAGTGGACTTACAGCGTCCCCGAAGTCACCCCGCTGGGCATGGCGGCCAGCCCCTACCCTGACCGCATTGTGCCGCGCAGCCATTTGAGCGAAGCCGATGCCAAAGCCCTGCAAAAACGCACCCTGACCAACCTGTACAACGCCCGCCCCGCATGGCTAGCAGCGGCACACGCCGCCGTAGACGCAGCCGTAGCCGCCGCCTACGGCTGGGCAGATTACACCCCCGAATTGCCCGATGCTGAGATTTTGGCGCGGCTGCTGGCGCTTAATTTAGAGCGCAGCCAGTCATAATTTCATAGCAAACTATGACCATATGACGGTGACATTTGGTGTTTTTCTTTAAAACTTTTGGTTTTGCAACGTGTGCAGAGCATGGCAACCACCCGTTTAATGTTTAGTTCGTTTACAGCCAAAATTGTCTATTAAAATCCAACTGTGGGCAGTAGTTTCCTAGGGGTAAAGGTTGCGGGCTGTAAGGCTGCGTATTATCCGGTTCGAACCCGGCGCTGCCCACACCCTATTCCTTTAAGCGCCCTCAATGAGTCACTATTTCATAGCAAACTATGACCATTTGACGGTGACATTGATCAATTTTTATTGAAATTTTCTAAGCTGCCACCGTGTGGCGCGTCATGTCCCCGTGCCCAGCTAGCAGACCAGCTACCGAAATATCCTCGTCTAAGGCCTCCCAATGCAGCCCAGCGCGGCTGAGCTCCACCTGCGTGCGCTGCGCAGGCGTGGCATCGAGCAAACGCGGAAACCAAGCCAGCGGCACCGATAGCGTGCGGCCATCGGCCAAGCTCACCCACATGCTGTCTTCGTCAAATCGCACGGCTTTAGGCGAAGTGTTCATTCCAAGTCCTTTCGATTAAGTCTGCATTGTCTGCCACCACACGCGCCAGTTCGCGCAAAGTGCGCGGGTCGTAACCCTCGCTGCCAGCCAGTTGCACGGCAGGCTTAAGCCAAAATTTAGCTTCACCCTCGCCGCTACGCACATGCACATGCAGCGGCTCGCGTGGCTCACCTTCGTTGGAAAAGAAGAAAAAGCGATGGCTTTTGTAGCGAAAGACGACAGGCATGCGCTATTGTGCGGCATTTTTAGTCTCTAAAATGATTACTAGCTACCTGCGCACCAACCCCCGAACCCTAGAAAATTGGGAGCAAGGCCGCGCCAAACCCAATGCCCAGGCGGCACTGCTGATTCGCTTAGTGGCGCTTTTTCCGGATATGGTGGGGCGTTTAGAGTTGTCAGTGCAAAGTAGAAATGTCACACCTCAGCCCAAAGTAGAAATGTCACAACTGTGAGAGTGTACAGCGCATCAGACTGGCAAAGATCGGCTATTGGGGCATGGGGCAACGCCCCATGTAGCAGGCCGCTAGGGCCG
>JANOYR010000071.1:0-5128 GCA_031428975.1 Polaromonas sp.
CACGAAAACGCGAATCGGGCAATACCTCGTTAACGAGGCCTTTCATTTCAATCAGTTCTTCTTTGGCCATAGTGACAGGAGTCGGTGGTTTATGCAGGGAGCAGGTTATATCAGAGCGCAGGAGGCCTAAAACTAGGCAACCCCCGATTGTAAGGCTTGCGCGGCACCCCTGCAATCGGGGATTTGGTGCTTTTGCAGGGCTTTTTTAGGCCAAAACCTCTAACAACCAAGCGTTCAGATCGGCAATTTCTTCCATGCACACCGAATGCGCCATGGGGTAGTCGTGCCAAGCCACGTTGTAGCCCAAGCCTTGCAGCAGCGCGCGCGAGTCGGTGGCGCGTCCCATGTGCACCACACCGTCTTGCTGGCCGTGGCCCATAAAAATAGGTGTGGCGGCATTGGCGGCATGGCGCTCGGCTGCGGTGCTGGCTGCCAGCGGCAAATAGCCCGACAGCGCCACAATACCCGCCAAACGCTCGGCATGGCGCAGCCCCGTCATGAGCGCCATGGCGCAGCCCTGCGAAAAGCCTGCAATCACGATGCGGCTAGCGGCGATGCCGCGCGATTTTTCGCGGGCAATCAGTTCCTCAATGGAGTCGCGCGAGGTGCGCAAGCCCGCTTCGTCTTCACGCTTGACCAAATCCGCAGCCATGATGTCGTACCACGCGGGCATGCGGTAGCCACCATTGATGGTGACGGGAATCACTGGCGCATTGGGGAAAACAAAGCGCACCGCGCCCACAGCGGCCAAATTAAGCTCATTGGCAATCGACACAAAGTCGTTGCCGTCAGCCCCCAAGCCGTGCATGAGCAAGATGGTGGCGGTGGGGTTGGGGGCGGTTTCGATTTCTATGGTGGTAAGCATTGGAGAGGGTGCCATGGTGAAAATTTAAGGGAATCGGGCACACAAATGCCCGTATACTGGATTTTGACGCAGTTTCTGCGCCCAACCCACAGGACGCCCTATGAAAGCCACTTGGAACAACACCGTGATTGCAGAAAGCCAAGACACTGTTTTGGTAGAGGGCAACCATTATTTCCCTGAGAGCAGCCTCAAACGCGAGTTTGTGACCTTTAGCAACCACAAAACCGTGTGTCCTTGGAAGGGGCAGGCCAGCTACTATTCGCTCTTGGTCAACGGCGAACTCAATGCCGATGCCGTGTGGTATTACCCCACCCCAAAATCTGGCGCAGAGCAGGTGCAAGGCCGCGTGGGGTTTTGGAAAGGCGTCATGGTTCGCGAATAATATGCGTGAAGAAGCATGGCAATTTGCAGACCACGGGCTTATTCTCAAGCCCCCCCTCCATCGGCTCCATTCAAGGTAGCGCGCCTCTGGCCGCGCCGCGCCACTCAGCCAGAGTCGCCAAGCGTGGGCAGCGCCCTGTTGCCGCTCATGTGGCTGGCATCGCCTGCACTACCGGTTGGTGGATTTTCGTATTCAGAAGGACTTGAATCTGCCATTGACGCTGCAACCCAACGTGGCGAGACTTTGGACTGTGCACAATGGTTAAAAGACCAACTGCACCTAAGCCTGGCCCGAAGCGATTTGCCGGTATTGGCCAAAGCCCTGCCCGCTTGGCGGCGCGGCGACATGGAGCGCCTACGCGAACTCAACGACTGGGTGCTGCACACCCGTGAAAGCGCAGAATTTAGGCTACAAACTGAGCAAATGGGTCGCTCGATGGTGCTGTGGCTGTTGTCGATAAAACCCGAATGCCAAGCCCAAGTGGACCGCTTTGGCGCAGATGCCTCTGGCCAAGGGCAGCCCAGCCTAACCTATCCGCTGGCATTTGCACTGGCCGCATCCACCAGCAGCGCCAGCGTGCAAGACTGCTTATCTAGCTACGCCTTCGGTTGGGCAGAAAATATGGCCAGCGCCGCCGTCAAAGCGGTGCCGCTGGGCCAAACCGCTGGGCAGCGCATATTGGCTCAACTGGCCGATGCCATTCCCGCTGCGGTTGCCCACGCCACCCGCCTGCAAGACAGCGAACGCCAAGCGTTTGCCCCCATGCTGGCCATTTTGTCGGCCCAACACGAAACGCAGTATTCTCGGCTGTTTCGGTCATAAAATTTATATGCTACCATAAACATAGCAATATATGACCATATGACCGTGACATCTGCCATTTTTATGAATGAACTTACGATATGACTCCTCTGCACCACATCAAAAACCGCACCAAACACCTCCCTCCCCTGCGCGTGGGCATAGGCGGCCCCGTAGGCTCTGGCAAAACCACTTTGCTAGAAATGCTGTGCAAAGCCATGCGCGAGCAATACGACTTGGTGGCCATTACCAACGATATTTACACCAAAGAAGACCAGCGGATTCTCACCGTGAGCGGTGCGCTGGCGGCTGAGCGCATCATGGGGGTCGAAACCGGCGGCTGCCCCCACACCGCCATCCGCGAAGACGCTTCTATTAACCTAGAAGCCATCGACCGCATGCTCGAGCAGTTTCCCAATGCCGACGTGGTGTTTGTAGAAAGCGGCGGCGACAATTTGGCCGCTACCTTCAGCCCCGAGCTCAGTGACCTCACCATTTACGTGATTGACGTAGCCGCAGGCGAAAAAATCCCCCGCAAAGGCGGCCCGGGCATCACCAAAAGTGACCTGTTTGTCATCAACAAAACCGACCTAGCACCCCATGTGGGCGCAGATTTGGCTGTGATGGAGGCCGACACCGTGCGCATGCGCACCACGTCTAAAGGGCTCAAGCCCTATGTAATGACCAACCTGAAAACCTTGGTGGGCGTGGCGCAGGTGGTAGCGTTTATTGAAACTAAGGGGATGCTCAAGGCAACCCGTTAGGTTTTAAACAGGAGTTGCCAGCCCCATATAAAAGCCTGAGACGAAATTGCCAGCTAAGTCGCCTTAAACCTGCACTTTCGACAAACCATAGCCGCCGTAGTTAAAGTTGGTGATTTCAAGGGTGCAGCTGTCCACAACCCTCACTTGACCGCTAACCCAGAGGCTTCGTGTGCTTAAAGCTGCGGGGCAGCACCCACCACAGCTGGCGTGAAAGCTAAGGGCGTGCCCGCTGCCGATCCTCCCCCTGCGCACGCCACCAGAGGCAATGCGGCGTCGTGCTCAAAAAGACAAGGTGCGTAAAAATTGCGCAATAGCTTGCGCTGCGGCTTGCTCACTGCCGCGCCACTGCGCATCGGCCCCGCGCACCATCACTTGCGTTGAGCCTGCTGCCGCTAGGCGCAGTGTGCCGTTTCGCCGCCAAGCCGACGACACCGTTACAGGGATGTCATTTTCTCCATACAAGTCGAGGATGGGAAATGGGTAGTTGCGCACACCGGATGAATAACCACCAGTTAATGAAATAGACACCCACGCCTGATAGTCTTTTTTCTGGGCGTTCGCGTCTAAATAGGTGTTGGCCATCCATGCGCCCATGTTGTGGCCAAGCAGCACCGTGCTTGTATGCCCTTGCGCGCGCAGCCACGCGCTGGATGCCGCCAAACGCGCACTCGCTAGCGGAAAAAGAGCTGGGAAATAATTGTCCAGCACCGCCTCTTTGGCAGCTATGGGCATTTGAATGGCCAAGGTGGTGTAGCCAAGGTCATTCAACAGCAAACGCAAACGGCCAGTAAGGCCATCCTCGGGATGCGCGCCCACGCCATGGGCCAATACGATAGCTGGCATGCCCTGCTTGCCAACTGTGTAAATGCATAAAAAGGGACGGCTAGCTGCTGGCGCGCCAGACACCAAGGGCAACATCACCGCATCGCCCACCACCAGTTGGGCACGTATGTCGTCGGCAAAGCGCGCCTCGCGTGCGTAGTCGGAGGCAATGGCTTGCTGTGATGTGCTGATGAAAAAATAAAAAAGCGCCGAGCCAGAGCAGCTTGGTGCATTGCGCCGCAAAAAGGCCTGATGGAAGGCTTGGTGGGCGGCTAGATATCAATACGGTTGGCATGTTTTGCGCCGATTTGGCGGAAGCGGTGAGATTCGAACTCACGGGGGTCGTAAAACCCCGGCAGTTTTCAAGACTGCTGCATTCAACCGCTCTGCCACGCTTCCTTTGGGTGAATGCGTGTATTTTAACCCAGCGGCTTGCTGACTTTTTAAGTCTCGGCAAGAAACAGGCTTTGCAAGTCACTTAAAAAGTCCATGCCGCGCTCGGTGGGGGTCACTTGCACAAAATCTCGGGTGATCAGGCCTTTGGTTTCGGCTTCATGCAGGCCTTTTTGGATGGCGGTGATGGGCAAACCGGTGCGCTCGCAAAAATCTTGGAGCTTGAAACCTCCAGTGAGGCGCAGGGCGTTGAGCATGTATTCAAAAGGCAAGTCGGCGCGGCTGACTTCGGTGTCTTGCACGACTGGTCCAGCGTTTGCAGCAGGGCTGGCGGCTGCGCTGGAAGGGCTGTGCACCACGCCCGATGGGCTGAGGGCGGCGATGCCTTTGGGCGCTTGGTCTGATGCTGCTGCAGCGGCTAAAGCCTTCTCCGCCTTTGGCAGCACGCCCAACGCCCTGTCCATATACAGCGCAGGTTCGCGCGCCCGCACCTGCCGCGTCACGCGGTGCGCAAAGCTGAGCTTGCTGTGCGCGCCAGCGCCAATGCCTAAATAGTCGCCAAACTGCCAATAGTTGGTGTTGTGCCAGCACTGAAAGCCCTTGCGCGCAAATGCGCTCACCTCGTAGCGCCCCAAGCCTTGAGCCGTTGTGAGCGCGATGATGCGGTCGAGCATATCGTAGGCTGCGTCGTCTTCGGGGATGGGGGGCGGGAACTTGGCGAAATAGGTGTTGGGCTCAATGGTGAGGTGGTAAATGCTGATATGGGGCGGCTTAAAGCTAAGCGCCGTGGCAATGTCTTGCTCACACTGCGCCAGCGTTTGGCCGGGCAGCGCATACATAATGTCTAGGTTGAATGCTTCAAAATGTGCAGCGGCTTCTTCAATGGCGGCAATCGCCTGCGCGCCGTCATGCACGCGGCCTAGGGCTTTAAGATGCGCATCGTTAAAACTTTGCACGCCTATGGATAAGCGGTTCACACCGGCTGCGCGGTAGGCCTTGAAGCGGTCTTTTTCAAACGTGCCAGGGTTGGCTTCCATAGTGATTTCGGCATCGGGGTCTAGCTTGACGCGCGCCCGCACGGCGGCCAAAAGGGCGTCGATG
>JANOYR010000072.1:0-3866 GCA_031428975.1 Polaromonas sp.
GTGGTGCGCTGGGTAGACCAAGGCGTGGGCTGCAGCAAAGTGCCCGACATCCACAACATAGGCCTCATGGAAGACCGCGCCACCCTGCGCATCAGCAGCCAACACATGGCCAACTGGCTCTTGCACGGCGTGGTCACCAAATCCCAAGTGGAGGAAACTTTCCAACGCATGGCAGGCGTGGTAGACAAACAAAACGCGGGTGACGCGCTGTATCAGCCGATGGCTGGCAATTTTGATACCTCAGCGGCTTACAAAGCGGCGACGGATTTGGTGTTTAAGGGGTTGGAGCAGCCTAGCGGATACACCGAGCCTTTGTTGCATGCTTGGCGTTTGAAGGTGAAGGCAGCATAAAACAAAACGGCGCTTCAAGCGCCGTTTTTTTATGGCACACGCATTGGGCCTTGTACGCAGTTCATAGTGGCAATGCACCAATTCTCCTCGTAGGCGCTATGTACAATGTTTGGACTATTTCAACCGAGACAAACCATGCGCCACACCATCACCACCCTAGCCTTGGCCGCCCTGCTCAGCGCTTGCGGCTCCACCGTGCAAAACCCGGTGACTGGCCAAGCTGAGCGCTCGGTGATGAGCGAAGCGTCGGAGATTGAAGAGGGTAAAAAGGCGCATGCGCAGGTGCTACAGGAATACACGGCACTCAAAAATCCTAAGCTCCAAGCTTATGTGAACGAGATTGGGCAGCGGCTGGCCAAGCAGTCGCACAGGGCCAATTTGGTCTGGACATTTACGGTGCTAGACAGCCCTGAGATCAATGCCTTTGCACTGCCAGGCGGCTATGTGTATGTCACGCGCGGCATCATGGCTTATATGGAGAGCGAGGCAGATTTGGCAGGCGTGATTGGGCACGAGATTGGCCATGTGACAGCACGCCACGGTGCGCAGCGCGCCACCCGCCAGCAAAATGCGGGGCTAGGGGTATTGGCTGCGAGCGTATTGGGGGCAGTGCTGGAGGCCAAAGGCGTATCGGGCGCGGGGCAAATGGCCAGCGAAGCCTCACAAACAGCGGCAGCGGGCTATGTGGCCAAGTATGGGCGCGAGCAAGAGCTGCAAGCCGACGGGCTGGGCGCAGAGTATTTGTCGCGCAGTAATTTAGACCCGCGCAACATGATTGATGTGATCAATGTACTGAAAAACCAAGAGCGCTTTGCCGCCGACTTGGCCAAAGCCGAGGGCCGCCCAGTGCCCGAGCAAAACAGCTGGTTGGCATCCCACCCCAGCAACGACCAGCGGCTAGACACCATTACCAAGCTGGCTGCGCAATACAAAGACACTGGCAAATACTTGGGCGAAGGCCGTGCACGCTATTTGCAGGCTATGGAAGGCGTGGCATTTGGCGAGAGCCCCGAGCAGGGGCTCTCACGCGGACGCAATTTCTACCACACAGATTTGGGCTTTGCCATCACCGCGCTGCCCGGTTGGCGCATCCAAAACGAAGCCGATAAGCTGACCCTGGTTAACGCGGCACGCGATGCTGCCTTGGTGGTGCAAATGGCACCGCCGCAAGCGGGCAAAACACATGATGAGATTGTGCGCAACCTCATCAAACCTGAGCAGGGTGACATGCGCCGGATGCAGCTCAACGGCTTGCCTGCCTCGCATTTCATCGGTGTAGCCAGCCAAAATAACCAGCGCCAGCAGGTGGAGCTGACGGTGGTGAGCGGCCCGGGTGCGGCGAGCTATATTTTGGGCTACTCAGCCAAAGATGCCGCCGCTATGCAGCGTGCCAAGGGGCAATTGCTAGAGGTGGAGGGCACGTTTCGCGCCCTCACTGCGGCTGACCGCAACGCCGCAAAAGCGTGGACTCTTAAATCAACAGCTTATCCACGCGGCGGCTTTGCCGAACTGGCACGCAGCTCACCGCTGGCCAATGCAGAAAAGCAACTGCGCTTGATCAATGGCGTGTATGCGGGCGGTGAGCCTAAGCTGGGGCAGTTGGTAAAAGTGGTGCAATAAACAGCCGTTTTATTCGTAGCTTTCAGCTTCGGGGTCGGTGGCTTCTAGTTCGTAACTGGCCGCCACCATGGCCAAACGGCCGATCACACCATACATGTAGAAACGGTTGGGCACGCTTTGTCCGGGCTTCATGCCCGGCTGCGGCAGGTGGGCGCTGTTGGCAAAAGCCAGCGGCACAAAGCTTGACCCCGGCGCATTGAGGTTTTCATCCGCACCCCGTTCCGCGTGAACGCGGTAAAAGCCGCCCACCACGTAGCGGTCCATCATGTAGACCACAGGCTCGGCCACCGCATCGTTCATGCGCTCACAGGTTTGCACGCCCTCTTGAATGATGACTTCGCTGACTTCTTGGCCGTCTTTGACCACACTCATTTTGTTGCGGGTTTTGCGGTTGAGCGCTTCTAGCTCTTTCGCGTCGCGCACCATCATAATGCCCATGCCATATGTGCCGTTGTCAGCTTTGACTACCGCGAAGGGTTTTTCGTTGATGCCGTATTCTTTGTATTTGCGGCGGGTTTTGGTGAGCAGTGCATCCACATGGGTTTGCAGCTTGTCCATGCCTGTTCCGTCGGCAAAATTAATGCCGTCACAATGGCTGAACATCGGGTTAATGAGCCACGGGTCCACGCCAATGAGCTTGCCAAAACGCTTGGCCACTTCATCGTAGGCTGCAAAATGTTTGGTTTTGCGCCGCACATGCCAGCCTGCATGCAAGGGGGGCAAGAGGTATTGTTCGTTGACATCTTCCAAAATACCGGGCACGCCTGCGGAAAGATCGTTGTTGAGCAAGATGGTGCAAGGGTCAAAATCTTTGAGCCCCAAGCGGCCACGCCCACCCGACTTGGACCGGATCACCGGCTCTAGCAGCACGCTGTCGCCGTTGGGTAGATCAATTCGCGTAGGTTCTTTGATGTCGGGGTTGATAGAACCCACCCGTACATTGAGCCCCGCCATGTTGAAAATGCGGGTGAGTTGGGCGACATTGGTGAGGTAAAAGGTGTTGCGCGTGTGGTTTTCAGGAATCAGCAGCAGATTACGCGCTTCGGGGCATATTTTTTCTATGGATGCCATGGCCGCTTGAACAGCCAGCGGCAGCATTTCAGGGGTGAGGTTGTTCCAGCCGCCTGGAAACAGGTTGGTGTCAACAGGGGCGAGCTTGAACCCTGAATTGCGCACATCGACCGAGCTATAAAACGGTGGGGTGTGCTCCATCCACTCTAGGCGAAACCAGCGCTCAATGGCTGGCATTTGGTCCAATATGCGCTGCTCTAGCTCGTTGATAGGGCCGTTCAGCGCGGTAATAAGGTGTGGAACCATGATTGTGGTCTAAGTAGGTTGCAGTATTTGGATATTAGGAAGATGCGGGTAAACCTGTATTAAACAAGGGGGTAATCCCATGGCTTTGTGTCCACTGCGCGACCACGGCTAGCGTGTCGCCCTGCGAGGCCTGCCACAACAGCTCGGGCGCTGCTACAAAGCTCCCAGCGGGCAGTTTTTGCAAGGCCATGTCAATAAATTCTGCGATTTTACTGGGACGCACGGGCTGCTCGCTGCTAGGCAACATGAATTTCAGCGCGCCCAGCATCCAGTGCGCCAAGGCCTGCAAGACGGGGCGTTTGGCACTGGCAACAGGTTTTTGCGCACTGCGCACGATCAGCAAGCGCTCAAAACCCAGCGCGGCCACCGCCTGTTCGTCCAAGTTGGCCAAGCCGCGTTTAAGCGCTTCGGGCAGACTGCCTTGCGCATGGGGCAGCGCAATGGCCAAGCTGCGCACACCACAGGTTTTGAGCCATGCAGCCAACGCTGGCAGTTGCTGGGGAGTAGGGGTAAACAACGCCCGCTCTCGCTCGTAAAACATGCGTGGCGGATCAAACATGACTACCGCTGTATCGGCT
>JANOYR010000073.1:0-3804 GCA_031428975.1 Polaromonas sp.
TTTTTCGCCATGGACGATGGCAGCTTGGTGGTCAACGAGATGGCACCGCGCCCCCACAACAGCGGCCACTACAGCATGGATGCTTGCGATGTGAGCCAGTTTGACCTGCAAGTCTATGCGCTGTGTGGTTTGCCCCTGCCCCAACCGCGCCTGCACAGCGCGGCGGTCATGCTCAACTTATTGGGCGACCTGTGGTTTGACCCAGCGGGCAAGCCACGTACGCCGCCTTGGGCAGACGTGTTGGCGCTTCCTGGTACACATTTGCACCTGTATGGCAAATTGTCCGCCCGCACAGGCCGCAAAATGGGGCATTTGAACGTGGTGGGCGCAGACGCGGCGCAAGTTCGGGCAACTGCGTTGCAGGCGGCGGCTTTGCTGGGGATTGCCGCTTGGTGATCTTGCCTATTTCAATCCACGCACACCAGCACGTTAGCTGCATGTGCGCACGACCATGTTTGCCAATATGAAGACACCAGCGCTCTCTGTAGAGGCCGCTGCCGACGCTTTGGCGGCAGGCCAGTTGGTGGCGTTTCCGACCGAGACGGTGTATGGCTTGGGCGCGGATGCGTGCAGCGACGCGGCAGTGGCGCAGATATTTGCCGCCAAGGGCCGGCCAGCCGACCACCCCTTGATTGTGCATGTGGCCCAAACGGCCGATGCGCAGCATTTTGTCGCCCAAACCCCTGATTTTGCTGAAAAACTTATGGCGGCTTTTTGGCCCGGGCCCCTGACCCTGATCTTGCTGCGCAAGGCAGGCATGGCCGCTGCCAGCGCAGGCGGGCAGGCCAGCATTGGCCTGCGTTGCCCGTCGCACCCCATGGCGCAAGCGCTGCTGCGGGCGTGTGCCGCGCGGGGCGTGCAGGGCTTGGCGGCACCCAGTGCCAACACATTTGGACGCATCAGCCCCACCACTGCGGCCCATGTGGCCAGCGAATTTGCCGCTTGGCGGCATGCCGACGGCAGCCCTTTGCAGGTGCTAGACGGCGGGCCGTGCAGTGTGGGTATTGAATCCACCATCATCGACTGCACCCGTGGCCAGCCCGTATTGCTGCGCCCGGGCATGCTGAATGCGGCGCAAATTTCAAGCGCTTGCGGCTTGCCAGTGCTATCACCTAAGGAGCTGGATAGCCAATCCCCCAAAGCGTCAGGCACACTAGAGGCGCATTACGCGCCGCGCGCCAAACTGCGCCTGATGGACGCTGCAGCCTTGCAAGCGGCACTGGATGTGCTGGGCAAAGATGCGCCGCATTTGGCTATTTATGCGCGCGCCGTATTGGCCACACCCGCCGCGCAGGTGCTGCGTCGGCGCATGCCCGACGATGCCGCTGCCTGTGCGCAGCAGTTGTTTGCGGTGCTGCGCGGTTTTGACGATTTGGGGGTCAAGCTGATTTGGGTAGAGTCGTTGCCGCCCGATCCGGCTTGGGATGGGGTGCGCGACAGGTTGCAAAGAGCCGCAGCTTCATGAAACTAAAGCGCGGTGCAGGTAAACTACAGCCTATTGGAGAATTTTGTATGGCAATGACAGTATTTGGTCGCGCGGCACTGGCCGCTGCGCTTGCAGGCAGCGTGCTTTTGTCGAGCTGCGGATCATCGGGCACGGTATTTTCTAGTTTAATCCCCACCCGATTCATCGCCTTTGGTGATGCCATGAGCGATGTAGGGCAGGTGGCAGGCGTACGCTACACCGTCAACGATGCCAGCAATTACATCTGGGCGCAGCGCGTGGCCATTAGCTATGGTCTGACCCTGACAGCGCAATCTGCGGGCGGTTTTGGCTATGCCCAAGGCAATGCCCGCATCGTGCTCAAGCCTGATGCGGCTGGCGTAGCCGCTACCCCCACCGTGCAAGAGCAAATGAACGCCTTTTTGGCCAGCAACAAAATTAGCGCTGGTGACGTGACGCTGATAGGCGGTGGCCACAGCGACATCGTGGTGCAAATGCAAGCCTTTTTGGCGGGCAGCCAAACCGAAGCACAAATGCTGGCCAATGTGACGCAGGCAGCCAAAGATTTGGCCACACTCACCCGCCAACTGGTCGCCGCTGGTGGCACCCATGTGGTGCTCACTGGCGTATACGACATGGGAAAAACCCCGTGGGCCACCAGCATTGGCCAAACCACGCTGTTGTCCAGTGCCAGCACCAAGTTCAACGAAGCCTTGCTCACTGCGGTAGTCGATTTGGGCAACAATGTGTTGTTTGCCGACGCAGCATTCAGTTTTAATCTGGCGGTCAACCAACCTTCCAGCTACGCTATCACCAACACCACGGACCCTATTTGCACTACGGTCGATGCTGCAAACGGGCTTGGCATCGGCACTGGCAAGGTCAACTCTGCCACTTGCACCAGCAGTACCTTGGTCTCGGGTGCCAGCACGGTGGCCTATGCGTTTGCCGACCCGCTCAATTTTGCCCCCAACCCCCATGAGCAGTTTGGTTCTGCGGCTTACACGCGCATGAAATCGCGTTGGTAAGTGCTTGCATGCAGCTGGCGCGTTGTGGCGCGGCTGTTGGCGCCCACGGTTGCAGTAAATACCCATCAAAAAAGGCCGTCAAATGACGGCCTTTTAACGGTTGGCGCAAGCTCTGGGCTTAGAACTTGTAGCCCACTTGCAATGTCAAGCCGCTGGGGTTGAGCTTAGTCTCAAGTGTTTGCCCTGTGCTGAGCGTGCCTTTGGTAGTTAAAAAAGTCTTGGTGTAACTTGCGTCCACATAAAACTTGTCGTTCACATTGAACACCGCACCCAACTGGATAGTTGGAGCAATTTTGGATTCAAAGCTCAAGGTTGTGGCCGCGCCGCCCGGGTTGGTCAGAGCCGTCAGCACCGCAGTGCCCGTTTCTTTGTAAAACTTGGCATAACTCAGGCCCGCACCTGCATAGGGGCGAAATTTTGCGTTTGCATCCATGAAGCGGTATTGGCCAATCACCGTAATCGGCAAAGCCTTGGTGGTGGCGATCACGCCCACTCCAGCAATTGCGCCAGCGCCAGTGACCTCGTGCTTGAAGCCAAAGCCCAAAGGCACATGGACATTGATGTTGTCCGTGACCATGTAGTTCACCGCGCCCGTGAGCTGGGTGTTGCCACCCACGTCCACCTTGGTGCCCGGCAGGCTCGGTGCGCTCAGGTCGCCACTGGTCACGTCGGGCTTGAGGTTGGTCACGCCCACCGATACCGACAGCGAGCCCGCTTTTTGCGCAAATGCGCCGCCCGAAATGGCCAATACAGCTACTGCTGCGAGTGCTTTGAGTTGAAATGTCATCATATGCTCCTCTTGTGTGGGTTACAGCCAGCCAGCCGTTGCCAATACTTTGGCAGCAAACTGGGCAAGTAATTGGTGGCCAAAGGGTGTCGGGTGTACGTCGTCGGCGAATTGGTATTTAGATACGTCACCAGCAATCACATTGAGAGGATTGCAGGCTAAAGAAGCGCCGCCCAAGGGGTTTTTGGCGGTGCTGGTGTCACAGGCGCGATTTTTGACATTGCTGATGCCATAAGCCGCTGGATTTGCAAACTGGTCTTTGGATGCAGAGTTGGTATCGCCAATCACCACACCCGCAACGCCCGCCAAGCCTGCAGTAAGTTGGTCATTAAAAGCCTTGCCCATGGCTGTCACCAATGGTACGCCAGCGGGGTTTTCAAGCGCATTGGGCGTGGAGGCTAAGTCTGGCAAATTCATAACCAACACATATTTTGCGCCCTTGCCCACAATGTTGGCTTTGATGTACCCAGCCAGTTGCGCACCAGCTGTGCCCATTGCGATCACTGCCGCTTGCGCAGCAGCGCCTTGTGCTGCTGCACCACCAG
>JANOYR010000074.1:0-37007 GCA_031428975.1 Polaromonas sp.
TGGACAACGCAGCGGCATAAAGGGGGAGGCCAAAGGCCGGAGGACAGCCGCGGAGTTGTCCAAGCCAAGCATAGGAGCGCACAAGACAAAAAACTCAGGGATACCCCAAAGCCTCTTGGCTATGCCCCTCAGCCGCCCGCCAGCCGGGTGGCTTGGTGAACAAATTGGCGGCCATGCCGCCCACGTCGTACACCGGCCATGTTTTGCCCGGATTGCGGCGCTCCCACTCAGTTTTGATCTCTAAGCCCGTGCGGTAATGCGGCACTTTGCTGGCATAGGCTTTGAGTGATTGGCCGCGCCAGCCTGCGTCGGCAATGGCTGGCCACAGGCGGTCGGCGTGGCCGATGTTCCATGCCGGATCGAGCTGCCACGCGGTTTTGCCCAATACGTCGCCAAAAATAAACAGCCTGCCGCCCTCAATCTGCCACGCCGTGGGGTCGCTGCCCAGCTTGATGGCAAAGGCCGCACCGCTGGCACAAAAGCCGCCGTATTGGGGCTCAAATTTTTGTGGATTGGCTTGAAACGCTTCGCGGTGCGCGGTGCTGGCAAAGTAATAGGTACGCTCGGGCAGGCTCACCGCCAAGTCCGCCTTGCCACGCACCGGCTTGCCTTCGGCAAAGTAGGCCACAGGGTCATAACCCAACAGCATCACCGGCTGACCCGCCGCACTTTTAACCGTGGCCATGGGCGTGCCGCAGGCGCTTAACAAGGCCAAGAAAAGCAGGGCACAAGTGCTGGCAAGCGCCCTCAGAAATCTAGGAATACTGTGCATACCATGTCCTTTATAAAACACCAATAACTCATAATTTGATAGCATACTATGACCATATGACGGTGACATCAACCAATTTTTCTTAAAACCAACACGCTTACTATGATTTGGCTGTTCCTTTTGCGTCTTCTGCGTAACTTTTGCGTCCTCTGCGTCCGGAAGTTCAAAAGTTCAAAAGTTCAAAAGTTCGGTATCAAACCGCCATCGCCCGCTCCACAAAATCCAGCCGGTCTTGCCCCCAAAACGGCACGCCGTCCACCACATACGTAGGCGCGCCAAACAATTGCAAATCAATGGCCTCTTGGGTGTTGGCGGCATACCGCGCCAGCGTGGCTGCATCTGCGCTGTCGGCTAAACGCTGGGCGCTCAATCCGCATTCAGCCAAAAGCGCCGCCAGAGTTTCAGCGCTGGCAATGTCGCGCTCCTGCGCCCAGCAGGCGGCAAACACCTTGCCAGCCAGCGCCATGGCAGCATCCAGCCCGTCGTGCAAATCCACCGCAATGGTCAATTTGGCCGCAGGATCCGCCGCCACAGGGAAAAACTGCGGCTTAAGCGTCAGCGGAATCTGCAGATGCTTGGAAAAGCGCTCTAGCTCCAAAAACCGATACGCTTGGCGCTGCGCAGCCCGCTGCGCCAGCGGCAGCCCGCCAGATACGGCAAACACCTTGCCCAAATCTGCCGGCTTGATGCGTACCGCAGCGCCCGCGCTGGCCGCTTTAGCCGCCATGGCGGTAAAACGGGCGTGGCCAAGGTAGGTCCAGGGGGACTGGGGCGCGAAGAAATAGTCGATGGTTTTCACAGGTTGGGTCATTAAAGTCTCGGTGTGTAGATGTTCAGATTTTGGCGATTTTTAGTGTTTTTCAGCGTTTTTACCGTTTGCCTGCTTTAAGCTTTAGGCCCAGCACAGTCGGTTAAGCTACCCACTGTATTACAAATCTACACCGCTTGCAGGAGAACCCGCATGTCCCAAGTTTTGATCGTTACCGGCGGTTCGCGCGGCATAGGCGCGGCCACTTGCTTGCTCGCGGCCAGCCAGGGCTGGGCCGTGGCGGTGAATTACGTGGCCAATTCGCTGGCTGCGGACGAGGTGGTGCGCAGCATCCGCGCAGCGGGGGGCACAGCGATTGCGGTGCAGGCCGATGTGGGCATTGAGGCGCAGGCCGTGCGCCTGTTTGAAACAGTGGATGCCAAATTTGGCCGCTTGGACGGCTTGGTGAACAACGCAGGCGTGGTGGACATGCACGTGCGCATAGATGAGATCACCGTAGCGCGGCTAGAGCGCATGTGGCGCAGCAATATCACCAGCAGCTTTGTCTGCGCGCGCGAGGCGGTGCGCCGCATGAGCACGCGCTACCACGGTGAGGGCGGTGCGATTGTCAACCTGAGCAGCGCCGCCGCACGCCTAGGCTCGCCGGGCCAGTATGTGGACTACGCAGCCAGCAAAGCGGCTATTGACACCTTCACGGTGGGTTTGGCCAAAGAAGTCGCCACAGAGGGCATCCGCGTCAACGCCGTGCGCCCGGGCATCATCGACACCGACATCCATGCCAGCGGCGGCCTGCCCGACCGCGCCGCACAGGTCGCTCCCATGGTGCCCATGCAACGCGCAGGCACAGCGCACGAGGTAGCACAGGCGATTTGCTGGCTGCTGTCAGATACTTCGTCGTACACCACGGGGACAATTCTGGATGTGACGGGGGGACGCTGAGGTTTTTAATACCGAATACCGGACTGCCGGACGCAGAGGACGCAAAGATTACGCAGAAGACGCAAAAAAAACAGCCAAAAAAACTTCAAAAATCGAACACGGCCTATTAAGTTTCACATGTAAATATTAAATTTCAGTATAATTTTTATAGCGCAGAATGACCATATGGCCATGATATAGTTACATTTTTCATAAATGCAGACTTTTGGTACCCCTTTTGCGTCTTCTGCGTAACCTTTGCGTCCTCTGCGTCCGGAAGTTTTTCCCCCAGTTAGTAAACAAACCCATTCCAAGCCATGGACACCAAAGCCCTAGTCACCCTCCTAGCCATCGTTAACCCACTGGCCTGTATTCCGTTTTTTATCCACTACACCCAAGGCTTCTCGCGCGAGCAGCGCAAGCGGGTGGTGTTGATTGCCAGTTTCAGCACTTTTGTGGTGATAGCGGCCAGCGCTTTGCTGGGTTTGCAAATTTTGGAGTTTTTCGGCATCTCGCTGGCCAGCTTTCAGGTCGGGGGCGGTTTGCTGCTGTTGACGGCCGCTTTGTCCATGCTCAACGCCCAGCCTGCCGAGGCCCGCAGCAATGCCGACGAAATGCAAGATGCCGCCGCCCGCGCCAGCATTGCCGTGGTGCCGCTCACCATTCCCTTGCTGACGGGTCCGGCCACCATGTCAACGGTGGTGATTTATGCCGAAAAAGCCAAAACTTTTTGGCAGCTTGGCACGCTGGTGGGCTACGGCGTGGTCATTGGCCTGGTCACCGCCCTGTGCTTTTCGCTGGCACAGCCCATTGCGAAACTGCTGGGCAAAACCGGCATCAACGTCATGACCCGCCTCATGGGCCTGATCTTGGCGGCGCTGGCGGTCGAGGTGATGAGCGAGGGGCTGATTAAGCTGTTTCCAATTTTAGGAAAATGAGCCGCTAGCCACCACTGCCGCAGACGGCACAAACCGAGTTTCGCGCCCTACATCAGCGCCTATACCGGCTTCTACATTTGCTCCCAAGGCAGCCCATCAAAGCGCCAGCCGTTGATGCGCGAGCGGTGAAAGCTGGCATCGAGCTCGCCTTCAAAGCCGTGCAAGATATTGGTGACATCGGTAAAACCGGCGGCTTCGAGCGCGTTGCCGGCATCAATCGTGCGCTTGCCACTGCGGCAAATCAGGAATATGGGCCGCTCTTTGTCACCCGCCTCACGCCCCATAACCGCCTCTACCGCCGCCACAAACTGCGCAGGGTTGGCTTGTAACTCGGGATATTCATACCAAGGAATATTCTCTACCAGCGGGGGGCGGCCTACATAAAGCGACTCAATTTCCATCCGCACGTCTACGAAAAGTGCTTGGGGCGTTTGCTGAATTTGCGCCCATGCGGCGCGGGGGTCTAGGTGTTTCACGGGTTTAATTATGCCTTTGATCGCGCCACTTCCGCGCATCACGTGGTAGAAAGCGCTATGCCAACACAGGTTCTGCAAATCAAAGTCAAACCCAATGCCCGCACCAGCAGCTTGGCGCGGGCCGAAGACGGCACGTGGCTGGCGCAGATCAAGGCGCTGCCGGTGGACGGCAAGGCCAATGCAGAGCTGGTGGCGCTGGTGGCCAAGCAGTTTGGCTGCACCAAGGCGCAGGTCACGATCAAAAGCGGGGCATCGGGGCGGATGAAACTGGTAAGCATCGCGCTTTGAGTGCCTTGCAGCTATGCGTGGACTTGCAACGGCTATTTGCCAGCAAGGCTCGATAAGTTTCTACAATAGCTCCATGAAAACCACTGCCTACACCCGCGCTGCCGCGCTGCCCGCCATTTTGCAACAGCGCATCGCTATTCTCGACGGTGCCATGGGCACCATGATTCAGCGCTTTAAGCTCGATGAGGCGCAGTACCGCGGCATGGGCTTTGCAGGCGCGGGCAATGTGGGCGAGCGTTTTAAAGATTTTCACAAAGACATCAAAGGTAACAACGAGTTGTTGTCAATTACCCGCCCTGACGTGATCCGCGACATTCATGAAGGCTACCTTGCTGCAGGCTGCGATTTGATTGAAACCAACACCTTTGGTGCCACCACGGTGGCCCAAGCCGACTACGACATGCAAGATTTGGCCATTGAAATGAATGTGAAGTCGGCCCAGCTAGCCCGCGCCGCCTGCGACAAATACTCCACGCCCGACAAGCCGCGCTATGTGGTGGGGGCGCTAGGCCCCACGCCCAAAACCGCCAGTATCAGCCCCGATGTGAACGACCCGGGCGCACGCAATGTGCATTTTGAAGAGCTTCGCGTCGCGTATTACGCGCAAACCAAGGCGTTGGTCGAAAACGGCGCCGATGTGATTTTGATAGAAACCATTTTTGACACGCTCAACGCCAAGGCCGCGCTGTTTGCGGTGGACGAGTATTTTGACGACAGTGGCCATTTGTTGCCGCTGATTATTAGCGGCACGGTGACCGACGCCTCTGGGCGGCTGCTTAGCGGCCAAACCGTGACCGCTTTTTGGCACAGCGTGCGCCACGCCAAGCCGCTGGCTGTTGGCCTCAACTGCGCACTGGGCGCCGCCCTGATGCGCCCCTATATTACCGAACTGGCCCGCGTGGCGACAGACACCTTTATCAGCTGCTACCCCAATGCGGGTCTGCCCAACCCGATGAGCGAGACCGGCTTTGACGAAACGCCGGAGGTGACCAGCCGCCTCTTGCGCGAGTTTGCCGACGAAGGCTTGGTGAATATTGTGGGCGGCTGCTGCGGCACCACGCCCGAGCATATCCATGCCATTGCACAAGCAGTAGCGCCGCTGGCCACGCGCAAGCTGGGTGCTAATTGGTTTTACAAAGAGGCGGCCTGAGCGTGGCCAATGCTTGCTGCCGCGCGACTAAACGCTGCTTAAACGCCCTGTAAATAGCCCATGGACTGGCAAGCCGCCCGTGTTTCGGCCCTGCTGGCGGTGTGCACAGCGGCACTGTTATTGCCCATTGGCCTGTGGATGGCGCGTTGGTTGGCTAGCACCCACTCACGGTTTAAGCCTTTGTGGGAAGCACTTTTAATGCTGCCTCTGCTGCTGCCGCCCACCGTGATTGGGTTTTATTTGCTGGCAGGCTTTGGCGCTAACTCGGCTGTGGGCGGCTGGCTGGCTGCCCACTTGAATCTGCGCTTGGTTTTTAGCTTTGAAGGCCTGCTGATCGCCTCGCTTTTGATTAACCTGCCCTTTATGGTGCAGCCCATGCAGCGTGCGCTGGAGGCTGTGCCCCAAAGCCTGCGGGAGGCGGCGTGGGTCAGTGGCCTGAGCCAATGGCGCTGCTTCTGGAAGGTAGAGCTGCCGCTGGCATGGGGCGGCGTGGTGGCGGGCGTGGCGCTTACGGCGGCGCACACGCTGGGCGAGTTTGGCGTGGTGCTGATGGTGGGCGGCTCGATTCCGGGGGAAACCAAAACCCTGTCGATTGCTATTTATGACCGTGTGCAGGCCTTTGACGAAGCCAATGCCCATGTGATGGCAGCCGCACTTTTGGCCTGCTCGCTGGCGGCATTGGTGGGCGTGTTTGCGTCGTCGCGGCGGGTTTTGCGGTGACATAGGGTTTTCCCTCCCCCTCCCTGAACAGGGGATTGCAGACGTATCACTTTGTGACTAGAGTCCGTTTTTTAACCAAAGGATTCACCATGGCATTCACCCATCCAGCACACACGCCACGGCGTATTTTGGGGGCCTGCGCCCTGTCTCTAGGCGTTGCATGGGGCTTGCTAGCTTGCGGCGGCGGCGATCTGGCGGTGGTAGCACCGTCCACCGTCTCGGGCATAGCCGCCACGGGCGCGGCCATTGCCAGCGGCACGGTCACCCTCAAATGCGCGGGTGGCAGCACCAGCAGCCCAGTCACCGGCACCGACGGCAGCTTTAGCTTAGACGTGTCGGGCGCTACGCTGCCATGCGTGGCACGGGTGGACTACAAAGACGCGTCGGGTGCAG
The DNA here is from genome assembly GCA_031428975.1 of Polaromonas sp. Classification (GTDB taxonomy): domain Bacteria; phylum Pseudomonadota; class Gammaproteobacteria; order Burkholderiales; family Burkholderiaceae_C; genus JAAFIP01. The sequence goes on from JANOYR010000074.1 coordinate 6,425, forward strand.
CCCAAAAACTGCACAGCGTCATCACTGCAGCCGGCACCGTCAATATCACCCCGGTCACTGAGCTGGTTGTCGCCAATCTTTCAGGCGGTAGCGCGGCCGATGCTTTTGACAACTTCAACGCCAAAGCCGCCGCTTCCGTCACGGCGGCAAACGTCAAGTCTGCCGCCGCCGCAGTGAAAACTTACCTTAAAAACACCTTGGGCATCGACACCACCGACTTGCCAGATGATCCAATTGGCACCAAATTTGTGGCCAAAGCAGGCAGCAACACTGGCGACAAAGCCGATGCCGTGCTGGACGCCATTGCAGCCAAGCTCAAAGCGGGCAACAAAAAACTCGCTGACATCGTGGGCGATGTAGCCAAAATCCCCAGCACCAAGCCCGGCAGCATTGCAGGCTTTCCCGCTGCTGCCACCTACACTGGCAAGCTGTCAGACGGCTCAGCCTGCACCATCACCGTGGGCGCAGACAAAACCGTGGCGGTCACAGCGGCCAGCTGGGCTTACACCGGCAACCCGATCAAGGCCACATTTGACGGCTTTTACGTTGAAACCTCCGATGGCGAGATTGCTCCGGCGGTGTTTTACAAAGGCACACGCCGCTTGTATGCAGCAGGCACAGGCGGCGATGCGGTCACCAGCCAGGCAGCGCCCGCCTTTTTTGTCGACGTGAACGTGGATGCCAGCTCTGGCAAACTCATCTTGGCCAACGGCAGCGCAGTGACCGACTCAGCCCAGCAGCCCGCAGTGGGCAGCAATTTTCAATTCTTTTGCGCTGGCGATGCCATGCCAGCTGGCGCTCCTGTGCGCGAATCGGGCTACAACAAAGCCGCTGCCAGCAACTTCAAAGCCACCAATGTTGTGGGCACATGGAACGCACCATCGGACACCAACGGCACACAGGCCTGCACCATCGCTGTGGATTCGGTGGGCAATGCCACCGTCACCAGCGCCTTCCTCAAGGCTGGCAGCTTGGTATTGCCCTACACCAAGATCGCAACCTTTGCCACCAACACGGCAGATGAAGCCAACTACCTGCACTACTCGGCCTATGACGCAAATGGCCAGCAAGTAGCGGGGTCGGACAGCTACCAAGCCATCATCGAACACAAAGCAGGCGTGCGCCGTTTGCAAATGCTGGTCAATGGTTCTAGCTCAGGCACGGCCAAGAACGGCGACAAGGCTTTCTCTTGCTCTACGGCCAATGACCCAGCAGCCAAGTGGACTGCATTAGGTGCGGCCAAGGCGGGCACATATCGCGGCGTGGTGCAACGTGGCAGCAATTTTCAAAACAACAGCAACAACCCCTTCGATTGCAGCTTGACCATTGCGATGGACGGCACCACCGTTTACACCGACTCTACACAAACTGCCAAAACCTTTTCTTCGGCACTTACCCCAAGCACGCCGCCAGTGGTAAATAGCTCCGGCTACGACTTTGGCAGTGACTTTGGAATTACTTTTGACAACAGCACGGCCACAGCAAGCTCTGGGCAAGTGCTGGGCAACCGCGTTTTTTACGGCAAAGTATTCCCCTCGCAAGAGTCTTGCCTGCAATTGGTCAAACAATGATCAGCGCTATGAGAGCTACTGCCCGTTGCCTAGAACCCTCGCTTTTCTAAACTAACAAAACCCGCCGCAAGACGCCCTTTGGGCCGTGCGGCGGGTTTTTTTATGGTCAAATTGCGGCATGTATCGCATCCATCAATTACTACATATTTCATAGCAAACAATGACCGTATGACGATGACATTGTGCTAAAAAACCTTGAAACTCCCCGCTTAGACGCCCAAGCTGGTCGGCTGCGGGTGCGCTTAACCAGCCGCGCGCCGATCGCGCTAGAGGTCGCCTTTGACTGCGCAGCGGGCGAGCTCATTGCTCTGGTCGGCCCGTCGGGCAGCGGCAAAACCACGGTGTTGCGCAGCATTGCAGGGCTGCACGTAGCGGCAGATATGCAAGGCGAGATCTCGGTAGGCGGACAAGCTTGGTTTACTCGGTCTGGAGACACGACCCGTCTCTTTTTATCCCCTCAAATGCGCCGCGTGGGCATGGTGTTTCAGCAATATGCGCTTTTTCCGCACCTGACCGCTCTGCAAAACATCGCAATTAATGACGATTTAACGCTGGCATTGGGCAATTTTTCTGTGCGCTCTGCGCAAAAAAAATCTTCCGAATCATCCCAGCAATTGGCCGCACTCATGGCGCGGCTGGGCTTGGCTGATTTGGCGCAGCGCCTACCCAGCCAGCTCTCGGGCGGGCAGCAGCAGCGGGTAGCGCTGGCGCGGGCGCTGTGGCGGCTCACCACGCAAGGCTGGGGCACGGGAGCTGCGATGCAGGCTAGCGGGCAAGGCGCTGCGCACAACGGCGTGTTGCTGCTCGATGAGCCTTTTTCAGCCGTAGACGCGCCCACACGGCAAACGCTTTACACCGAGCTGGCCAGTCTGCGCCAGCACATTGCAGTGCCCATGGTCTTGGTAACGCACGATTTGGCCGAAGCGCGGCGCTTGGCCGACCGCGTAGTCATCATCGATGCGGGCACAAGCCTACAAAGCGGCACACCGAGCCAAGTATTCAGCAGCCCCCGCAACGCGCGGGTGGCGCTTTTGGTCGGTATTCAAAACCATTTTTCTGGGGTTTTTTACCGCAATGTCACCGTGCAGTCGTCATATATTGCTATTAATAACGAAGCAAATTTGCAGGCAAACGGTGGTGTTTTGCAATGGGGCCATCTGCGGTTAAGGGTGACCGACAAAGGCAAAATTGACGACAACACCGCTGTCACGTGGGTGCTGGCTGCCCAGCATTTGGAAATTCGTGCGGCTAGCGCGGGCGGCAATGCATTGACGCAAGATTGCGCCATTTCCAATGTGGTGCACTGCACCTTGACGCAAAGGCTTGAGCTGGGCGAAATGTGTGTGTGCCGACTGCGCGTGCATCAAAGCCATGAAAGCTTGAATACGCCTCACGCAACGGCCGATTTGCCTGTAACGCCCGACCCCGACAACGCCCAAGAATTAAGTTTGAACTTGTCAACCGCGTTTTTAAGGTCGCTGCAGGCCGATGTGGGTGCGCAGCTAGAGGTGTTGATTCCGCCCGAGGCGGTGCACATCATGCCGCTTAAAACCTAAGCGCCTTGCGCGCAGCTATTGTTTGAACGCCGCCGCCGCGACCAAAACAAAGGTTTTAGGCCATTGTTACGGCAATAAAAGCCAGCAAAAACATCAGCACCCCGCCTGCGAGTGGCAGCAACCAAGGCATCATGGGCACAATAGCATCTACGCCGTCGACTTCAGTGTCGGCAGAGTGGGCATGGTCTTGGTTTGCGTGGGCGTTGGACATAAGGTTTCTCACAAATAGCAATGAATACCAAGATTTTAACGTGCTCTGCACGCAAGCGGCCATTTGCACGTTACAGTGGCCATTATTTGGAGGATTTACGATGTCTTTTTCTCGTTTCACGGTTTTTGGCACTGGGCTCGCACTGTCGGCTACTGTGCTCTTGTCGGGTTGTGCTACAGGGGCCAACAGCCCGTCAGCGCGCCCAATTCTCTACCCCAATGCCAAACTCAAGCAAGTGGGTGAGCCAGCAGGCCGCGCCGCTGCCGAGGCTTGTATGGCGCGCGCCACCAGCGCTGGCCTTACCCCTGACGAGAAAAACAATGCCGTTGCCCAGCAAGCAGGTAAAGGCGCGGCCGTTGCAGGCGTAGCCGCTGCGGTTGGCAGCTTGGTCACGGGCGGTGGCCTTAACAGTGCCGTCAAAGCGGGCGCTGCAGGTGCCGCAGTGGGCGGTTCAGCCGGGGCTGTGAGTGGTGCGTTTAACCAACAAGCCAACCAAACCTACCGCCAATTCACCCAGCGCTGCCTTGCAGAACAGGGCTATGACGTTATTGGCTGGAACTGACCGACTGCTGCGCAACTCTATGCGTTTTGGCCACAAAAAAGCCCGGTATTGAACCGGGCTTTTATTGGGGCACTTTGCCCTTGGGCAAAGAAGATTGCGCTTACAGCTTGGCTTGGAAAGCGTCGTGGCAGGCTTTGCAGCTGCCAGCAGTCGCGCCAAATGCGGCTTTTAGTGCATCAAGATTCCCTGTTTTGGCAGCAGCAGAGAGTTTGGCAGTCTCGGCTTGGAGTTTGTCGCTGTACTCTTTGAACTTCGCACCATCGGTCCAAATTTCGGGCTTGGCTCTAGGGCTGTTAGCTCCGGCAACAAAACCGGCCCACGGCAAATGACTCATGGTGTCCACAATGGCTGCGTTTTCTTGCGCTGCTTTGGCATCAAAAGGCACGCGGCCATTGGCCATAGCGCCGATACGGCCAAAATGTGTGCCCATCACGCTCAAAGCGCTTTGGCGGTATTTCACGGCATCTTCGGGTTTGGCGAATTGCGCCGCAGCGGGCAGGCTGACGGCTAATGCAAGCGCGGCAGCAGCAAGCAAACGAATTTTCATAGTAACTCCTTATGTTTCAATGGTTAGGCGTTGGCCACATGGCACGCTGGTATTGTGAGGCAGTCAAGGGAAAGAAGTTCCGGTGTCGCCAGATGTTTAGGGTTTTCACTGGTGAATTTTTTCTGGCAGTCGGCAACTATTTACTTGCGCTGTGCATCTGTCTTTAAACTAGGCGCGTATTCCCTAGGCGGCGTTCAGTGCAGCGGCCGCTGAATGTCTAATACTTGGGCTGTCTATCTATTTCAAAGAAAGCGATTGTTATCATGGCGCACACTACCCGCGTATGGGATCTTCCTACCCGCATCTTCCATTGGACGCTGCTCGCTGCCGTGGTCGGCTTGGTCATCTCTGCCAATTTAGGGGGCAATGCCATGGTCTGGCATTTTCGCTTTGGCTATGCGGTGTTCAGTTTGCTTTTGTTTCGTGTGGTCTGGGGATTCATCGGCGGCTATTATTCGCGCTTTGGCAGCTTTATCTTTGCGCCAACAACGGTGCTGGCCTATTTGCAAGGACGTGGCAAACCAGAGCATGGGGTAGGGCACAACCCTCTGGGCGCAGGCTCGGTCTTTGCGCTACTGGGCTTTCTCATGCTACAAGTGGCCTCGGGCTTGTTGAGCGATGACGAAATTGCCTTTGCCGGACCACTGAGCAAGTTTGTATCGGCCGCGCGTGTCGGCTTGGCGACTTGGTACCACAAAGAGGTGGGCAAAGTGGTGCTGATTGTGCTGGTTGTTTTACACGTGGCCGCCATCGTTTTTTACCTCCGCAAAAAGCGTGAAAACCTCATCAAGCCCATGCTTTTAGGCGACAAAACCTTGTCTTTTAATGCCCCCGCCTCGCGCGACGATGCCATGTCCCGAAGCGTCGCCGCAGTGGTTTTTGCAATTTGCTGTGCTTTTGTCGCCTACATCGTGAATTTAGGCGCTTAATCATTGTTCAGGCACTGAACTGGTCTTCGTTTTTGCCTTTGAAGGGCGCGTAAAACGCTTTGATGGTCAGCATATCCTGCTCAATATTGCCCGTAGGTTGCAAGATCGGGCCTAAGCCGGCGCGTTTATTGGGGTAGTCCATATAGGCCATCACAATGGGCACTTTAGCGCCGGCTGCAATGTAATAAAAACCAGTTTTCCAATAGCGCGTGGCGCTGCGTGTTCCCTCCGGTGGCACGATCAGCTGCACCGCGCCGTCTGCATCTGTAAGCGCTTGTGCCGAGCTGGCCACGAGATTGCTTGACTGCTCGCGGTTCACAGGAATGCCGCCTAACCACATCATGATGCCGCGAAATGGCGGCTTAAATATGCTTTGCTTGCCCATCCAATACACATTTAGGCGTAACACAAAACACACCATCAGGGTGTAGGGCAGGTCCCAGTTGCTGGTGTGGGGGGCTGCGATTAGCACACTTTTGGTAGCCTCTGGGGGTAAATGACCCTCTACCTTCCAGCCAGCAAGTTTTAAAAAAACAATCGACAAACCGCGAAACAGGCTATTGACAATCGGGGTGGTGAATATGGTGCGGTGCATAGGGCTAGTTTAGCCATTCACGCGCTGAAACGATGACATCTGTATGGCAAAACATTGGCCAAGCAGCGGCTAAGCAAAAGCTAAGCACAAAAAAAGGCCCGCTTGCGCGGGCCTGTGAGGTCCAAAGGAGATCTTTTACGTTCAGCGGTTGTAGGCGGTCTCGCCGTGGCTGCTAATGTCGAGGCCTTCGCGTTCTTCTTCTTCGGCGACACGCAAACCAACCACGATGTCTACCAACTTAAAGGCGATGAAAGCGACCACAGCAGACCAAACCAAGGTGGTTAAAACCGCTTGTGTCTGAATCCACACTTGGCCACCGATGCTGTATTCAGCACCAACCTTGTTGGCCACATAGTCATAAATACCTGTGCCGCCAAGTGAAGGCGAAGCAAACACACCAGTGAGCAATGCGCCCAAAATGCCACCTACGCCATGCACACCAAAAACGTCCAACGAATCGTCTGCACCCAACAAGCGCTTAAGACCGTTGACTCCCCACAGGCAGATCAAACCAGCCAAGAGGCCGATCACAATCGCACCCATTGGGCCGACAAAGCCGCAGGCCGGTGTGATAGCAACCAAGCCGGCAACCGCACCCGACGCTGCACCAAGCATCGAGGCCTTGCCTTTGAGCAGGGCTTCACCAGCAATCCAGCTGAGCGTGGCAGCGGCGGTGGCTACCATCGTGTTGATAAAGGCCAGGGCCGTGACGCCGTTGGCTTCGAGGTTTGAACCTGCGTTGAAGCCAAACCAACCAAACCACAGCATGGCTGCACCCACCATCGTCAATGTGAGGCTGTGCGGTGCCATGGCTTCTTTGCCGTAGCCCACCCGCTTGCCCATCACATAAGCACCCACTAAACCAGCCACACCTGCATTGATGTGCACCACGGTACCGCCGGCAAAATCAAGCGCACCCTTCGCCCACAACCAACCGGCCGCAGCAGTCACTTTATCTAGGCTGGTAGCATCGGAGATCGCATCTGGGCCGTCCCAGTACCAGACCATGTGCGCCAATGGCAAGTAGCTAAAAGTAAACCACAATACGGCAAACAGCAATACAGCGGAAAACTTAGCGCGCTCAGCGAAAGCACCAACGATCAAGGCAACGGTAATCGCAGCAAAAGTGGCTTGGAAGGCGATGAAACTCAATTCTGGGATGACAACGCCTTTACTGAAGGTTGCAGCCACAGAGTCTGGCGTAACCCCTTTGAGGAACAGCTTGTCAAAACCACCAATGAATGCATTGCCTCCTGTAAAAGCGACGCTGTAACCGTAAATCACCCACAGCACATAGATCAATGCGGTGACTACGAAAACCTGCATCAGCACAGACAGCATGTTTTTGCTGCGTACCAAGCCGCCGTAGAAAAGCGCCAAACCTGGCAACGTCATAAACAGCACCATGGCCGTAGCCATGGTCATCCAAGCGGTGTCACCCTTATTGGGCACAGGGGCTGGTGGCGCAGCGGGTGCCGCTGCTGGAGCTGCGGCAGCGGCCGCAGCAGGCGCTGTAACTGCGGGCGCCTTTTCTGCTGGTGCAGCAGCTTTGGAATCGGCGGCTGGTGCTGATGCGGTGGCTGCGGGCGCTGCGGTTTGGGCAATGCCCGAACCGCTTGCCATCAACAGACCCAATCCAAGGGCCAAACTAGCGAGTATTTTTTTCATTGCTTGCTCCTGATTTAAAGCGCTTCTTTGCCGGTTTCACCCGTGCGAATGCGTACGACTTGCTCTAGGTTGTAGACAAAAATTTTGCCGTCACCGATCTTGCCGGTGCGCGCAGCGCCTTCGATGGCTTCGATCACTCGGTCGACCAAATCGTCGGACACCGCCGCTTCAATTTTGACCTTTGGTAGAAAATCCACCACGTATTCCGCTCCGCGGTACAGCTCGGTATGGCCTTTTTGGCGACCAAAACCCTTAACTTCTGTGACGGTAATGCCCTGTACGCCCATGGCCGAGAGGGCTTCACGCACCTCGTCCAGCTTGAACGGTTTGATAATGGCGGTGACGAGTTTCATGCGTTGCTCCTCTCGGTTTGTGACTAGATGTGTGGATTAGAAGTTTTTCTTGATAGACAGTACCAAGCCAGTTTGGCCCATGTTTTTGTTGGCTACTGTATTGGTGTAAAAACCTGCCTTGGCATCCGAGCCCACTATCGCGCCAGACAACACTAAACCGTCCATGTCTTTATTGACCGTGATCGAATAGTCGGTGTAAGCTGGACTCACACCGTACACAGCATCTGCGTTGCCGGAAACACGTTGGCGACCAATGTGTGGCACCACAGACCATCCATCACCCAAATCAAAATTAGCGCTTACATCAAGGTAGCCTGAATTTTTGCTGCCAAGCGTGCCAAATAAACGGCCCAAGGAATGCGAGTATTTCACCGTGAATTGCTTGTAGGTCGCTGCGCCGTAAATTTCGGTTGTGTTGGCATTGCCAAAACCTGGTGCGGCGGCTTTGTCTAGGCTGTTGCCCAAATAGGCATACTGCAACGCGCCCACGTCGTAGCTAATTTCTTTGCTGAATTCTCCTTTGTAGCCGCCATAGAGGTCTAACTCAATCGGGCCTTTGGTTTCAAAGCCAGGTGTGCTGAGGTCTTTAATCCAAGTGATGCTGGATGCCCAAGCACCGAGGTACATGCCGTTTTTATGGGCAAAGTCCACTCCGCCAAAAACTGCCGGCTTAAGGCGCGACTGGGAAATACCACGGTAGCGGTAGTCCGTGGTGGCACCCACGTTGTAGGACAGGGTGTAGTCTGGCTCCGGCGCTTTGGGTGCGGCGGTTTGGGCAAATGCGACACCCGAAAGGGCGCAAACGAGTGCGATAGCGGATTGGATGGTGGTTTTGGTCATAAATTACTCCTAAAGGACTTCACATAAAGCATGTTTTATGCCAGACCATACCTTCCCGCGCGCAATGCGTACATTTTTTACTTGCGCTTCAATTTATACTGTGTATAATTACAGCACAGTGCAAATGCATTGTTTTGGTGCAACTTGTTTTTCTGTTGCCCCTTGTTTCATGCACCAAATTAAGGATATTCACGATGCAGGGTTTTGCTTTGGTGCGTTCTCGCGCACTGCTGGGTTTACAAGCCCCTCCGGTGCACGTAGAGGTGCATCTTGCAAACGGCTTGCCTAGCTTTACCTTGGTTGGGCTGGCTGACACCGAGGTCAAGGAGGCGCGTGAGCGTGTTCGCAGCGCCATATCCAACGCTGGCTTAGAGTTTCCGCACAACAAAAAAATCGTGGTAAACCTTGCGCCTGCAGATTTACCTAAGGATTCTGGACGTTTTGACTTGCCCATTGCGTTAGGAATTTTGGCCGCAAGCGGTGTAATTGATGCAGCAAAACTCAACGGCTATGAGTTTGCTGGCGAGCTCTCGTTGTCTGGGCAATTGCGGCCAGTGCGCGGGGCCTTGGCCATGAGTTTGGCAATTTCTCACATGGGTTTGGCGTCTGGTGCCTCTGGCGCAGCCAATTGTGCGCCACGGCTGGTATTGCCCAGCGCTAGCGCGGCCGAGGCAGCACTCGTTCCAGATGCTTGTGTCTATGGCGCGAACCACTTGCTGGATGTTGTGCAGCGCTTCTTGCCAACGTCCTCCGACAGCCTTGTAAGCACGGGGAGTGCGGACGGACAACAAACGGACAGCCATGCTTGGGTCCGCGTACAAACCACAGCGCACCCCGATCGACCACGCTATCCTGATTTGGCCGATGTGAAAGGCCAGAGCGCACCCAAGCGCGCTTTAGAAATTGCAGCCGCTGGTGGCCATAGCCTTCTCATGATAGGGCCACCCGGCGCAGGCAAGTCAATGCTTGCACAGCGTTTTGCGGGTTTGCTGCCCGCCATGAGCACCCAAGATGCGCTTGAATCAGCCGCCATTCAAAGCCTCGCAGGCAAGTTTGAGCTAAGCCGCTGGTCGGTGCGGCCTACCTATGCACCACACCATACCGCCAGTGCGGTCGCACTAGTGGGCGGTGGCTCTCCCCCAAGGCCAGGGGAAATCAGCATGGCCCACCGAGGGGTACTTTTTTTAGATGAATTGCCTGAATTTCCCCGCAGCGCGCTAGAGGCTTTGCGCGAGCCACTGGAGTCTGGCGTGATCAGTATTGCACGGGCCGCACGCCGCGCCGAGTTTCCTGCGCGTTTTCAACTCATTGCGGCTATGAACCCCTGTCCTTGTGGCTATCTGGGCGCATCACTAAAACCCTGCCGCTGCACCCCTGACCAGATTGCCCGCTACCATGGCAAATTGTCGGGTCCGCTCATGGACAGAATCGACCTGCATGTGGAAGTGAGCGCCCTGCCACCCGATGAGCTGCTGCATACCAGCAGTGGCGAGTCCACGGCGGCTATTGCACAGCGGGTTGCCGCTGGCCACGACCGCGCCATGCACCGCCAAGGGGTAGCCAACCATGCACTGGTGGGCCAAGATATTGACACCCACTGCGCATTAGACGATGCCGCACGGCGTTTTCTCACCACCGCAGCCGCGCGTCTTGGCTGGTCGGGCAGAGCCACGCACCGCGCCCTGAAGGTGGCGCGCACGATTGCGGATTTAGCGGGTGCGCAAACAGTGGGCTTGACGCATTTGGCCGAAGCCATGCAATACCGCAGAATGCTCAAGGCACATTCCTAACACTCCTATTTATATAGCTGCATATGACAGCACCACGGCGACATTGGCCATTTTGGGCGACAAGCTCTCAATTATTTGTTCATTATTTTCCAATGCAAAATCGTGAGAATATTTCGCCCAGCAAATCATCGGCGGTCATCGCGCCGGTAATGCTGCCCAAGCAGTGGTGCGCCAAGCGCAGGTCTTCGGCCATCAGGTCTAAATGTGCCGCTTGTTCTTCCAAATGACCCGCTGCGCTCTCTAGGTGTTCTTGTGCCCGGCGCAATGCCTGCACATGGCGCTCTCGGGCAATGAACACGCCCTCTGCACCGCTTTGCCATCCCGCAATGGCCAACAGCTTTGCGCGTAAAGCCTCAAGTCCTTGCCCCGTTTTAGCCGACAACGGCATGCTTGGCAGATGTTTTGCGCTGCCTTGCTGGCCGTTGGGTGTGATTGATAATGCGACCAAGTCAATTTTATTGTCTACATGCAATACGGGGATATCTTTTGGAAGATTTTTGACCAATGTCATTGTAATATGGTCATTGTTTGCTATGTAATCAGGAGCGTTTTTACGGCTCAAATCATGCAAAAACAAGACCACATCGGCCTCTGCGATGGCCTCCCAAGCCCTTGCAATGCCTATTTTTTCCACCTCGTCGTCGCTCTCGCGCAGGCCTGCGGTGTCAATGATGTGGATGGGCACCCCTTCAATTTGGATGGTTTGCTGCACTTTGTCGCGCGTAGTTCCCGCAATGGGGGTGACAATAGCCACTTCGGCCTCTGCCAACGCATTGAGCAAGGAACTTTTACCCGCATTGGGCTGCCCTGCAATCACCACTTTGATGCCTTCCCTAAGCAATGCGCCTTGCACCGCACGCTGACAGACCATGGCTAATTGGCTGCGTACCGCGTCCAGTTGCCCATGGGCCTTGCCGCGTGAGAGATGGTCAATTTCCTCCTCGGGGAAATCCAAGGTGGCCTCTACCAACATGCGCAAATGCACAATGGCATCGCCCAAGTGCTTGATTTCATTAGAAAACTCGCCCCCTAATGAGCGGCTTGCAGAACGCGCCGCAGCCTCGGTGCTGGCATCGATCAAATCCGCCACCGCCTCTGCTTGCGCCAAATCCATTTTGTCGTTTAAAAACGCCCGTTCAGTGAACTCCCCGGGTGCGGCAATTCGCAAACCATGCGCTTTACCGGCCTCTAAACAGCGTGCCAACAGCAGCTGCAACACCACTGTGCCGCCATGGGCCTGTAACTCCAAAACATCTTCCCCGGTGTAGCTGTGGGGTGCGGGGAAATACAAGGCTAAGCCGCGGTCTATTTGAACACCGCCCTGTGCCTTTGCCAGCGGCTGATTTGCATGCGGCAAAAGGGCGTTTTTTACTACACTCTCGGCCGCAAGAAACGGCAAATAAGTGGCCTCACGTGGTTTAAGCGCTTTTCCACACACCTGCGCCATCACGACCGACACCGCTTTGCCCGACACCCGCACAATACCCACGGCACCGCGCCCCGCAGCGGTGGCAATGGCGGCAATAGAGTCGGTGTGCTGCGACAACATAAACTACCCCAAAGTAAGGCAAAAAGCGCAAAAAGAATCAGTAAACGTCTTCATCTTTGCGCGTTTGTGCACGGCATCAAACGCTACCCAATGCCTACACCGCTTTTTTCTTGGTCAAAAAATCAGGCAAATTAAACTGCGGCGGCACACCCATACTGGTGTTAATTAGCCACTGCTGGGCAATCGACAGGACGTTGTTGGTGATCCAGTAAATGACTAAACCAGCAGGAAAGAAGAAAAACATCACCGAGAAAGCCAGTGGCATGTACCACATCAACTTAGCCTGCAGCGGATCTGGTGGAGCAGGATTAAGCGCCGTTTGCAGCATGGTGGTAAGCGTCATGAAGACGGGCAACAAATACCATGGGTCAGGCAATGACAGGTCATGAATCCAACCCACCCAAGGTGCACCACGGAACTCAACCGATGACAACAGCACCCAATACAGCGCAATGAACACGGGGATTTGCACCATGATAGGGAAACAGCCGCCCATCGGGTTAACTTTTTCCTCCTTGTAGATCTTCATCATTTGCTGCTGCATCTCTTGCGGCTTGTCTTTGAGGCGCTCACGCATTTCCATAATCTTAGGGTTGACGGCCTTCATTTTGGCCATGCTGCGGTAGGCTTGGGCGTTTAGCCAGTAAAAAGCCGCTTTAATTAACAACACCAGTGCAATGATGGTCCAGCCCCAGTTGCCAATAAAGCCGTGCAGCTTTTCCATGACCCAGTACATAGGCTTGGCCAAAATAGTCAGCCAGCCATAGTCTTTGATCAGCTCAAAACCCGAATAGAGTGCTTCGAGCTTGTGCTCTACTTGGGGGCCCACAAAAAGCTTGGCCTGTTTGAGCGTGGTAACGCCCGGCGCAACCGCTTCCATGCCCAATTTCACGCCCACTGAATACAAATTGGTATCCACTTTCTGCATGTACATTTCGCGCTTCTCGCCGTCCGCCATGAGCCAAGCGCTGGCAAAGTAATGCTGTGCCATAGCCACATAGCCGCCTGTAGTTTCCTTTTGGAAATCGGCCTTGTTCTTCTCTATGTCACTGAATTCGGCTTTTTGGTATTTTTTCTCGGCGGTGTACACCACAGGACCGGTGAAGGTTGAGTAAAACGAGGATTCGCCTGCTGGTTTATTGCCATCGCGCACCAACTGCATATACAACTGGGCCGACACGGGTGTAGCACCTGAATTGATGATCTCGTGTTTGACTGCAATATCATATGCGCCGCGCACGACTGTGTAGGTTTTCACCAATTTAATGCCGCCCATATCGGCAGACTCAAACCGCAATACCAATTGATTTTGGCCATCTTTCAATGCACGGTCGCCACTGAACACCATGGGTGACTTGTGGTTTGGCAAAGCTGGTTGTCCAACCATGCCCACTAAACCCGATTGCGCCAAATAAATACGGTCTTTGCTTTCGTCTAACAACACTATTTTGCGCGACCCCGGCTTGTCGTCTTTTCCCAGCAAGGTGTCGTCATGCTGGCTAAGTTCCGCACGCACCACGTTCCCGCCTTCCGTGCTAAAAACCAGCTTCAGCACATCACTTAATACCTCGATGCGCTGCGCGGTTGCAGAGGGTGCAACCCCTGCGCCAGGGAGTTGTCCGGCGGCTGAGGCGACAGGCAATGTGCTATTGCTTGCTGCGGGCACACCCGATGCCACTGCACCCGGTGCAGCAACCGCGGCCACCGGTTTAGGAGAGGGGAAAAAAGTGGCTTTTTGGCCATTGTGCACTTGCCACTGGTCCCACAACAAAATCATGGAAAAACCAAAAATCACCCACAAGATGGTGCGGCGTATATCGTTCATGGGGTTTTCTTTATCAACAGAGAGGTAAACAATGCTTTGGTGCTGCTAGGAACAGGGTCAAGACCGCCATCGCACCAAGGGTGACAGCGGGCAATACGCCATACCGTCAGTGCGCTGCCATAGGCCGCTCCGTGCTGACGCAGCGCATCCAGCGCATATTCGGAACATGTAGGGGAAAAGCGACAGCCTGATCCAAGCCACGGACTCAGCAACAACCGATACGCCTTCACTACACCCAGTAATACGTGTTGTGGCCACTGCAACAAAGGTACCATCACACACAGACCTTGGTAAAAAGCGATTGCAACTCCAGCCGTATACAGCGCTTGAGTGGCAAAGAAGTCGCACTAGGAAACATATCCACAGCAAAAGGCGCACGCAAACGCACCACATAATGGTGCGCAGGCAGTTGGTCTTGAAGGGCGGCACTCACAGCGTAAATTTGGCGTTTAATCGTGTTGCGGGTTACCGCTCTTTTAGCCAAGCGCTTGGGAGCAATCACCCCAATGCTAGGTGCAGCAGGCATTGTTACGAATGCCACCTGTACCCTGGGCTGTGCGGCATTGTCTGCGAGCGCATGCAAGGCAAAATGAACACTTTTAGAGACAATTTTTCCCGCCGCTTGTTCCTGTGTTCCGCGCATCACGGCTGCAAATTGCGCGCTGGTTTGAATGCGTGCTAGCAATTGCTTTTTTGCTGGCAGCATTTGCTAGCGGCAGCAAGATGGCGATCAGTCAAGCGTGCTTTAAACCGACGAGTTAAACCGCCAAACGTTTGCGGCCTTTGGCACGACGGGCATTGATGACCGCACGGCCACCACGGGTTTTCATGCGAACGAGAAAACCATGGGTGCGGGCACGGCGGGTTTTGGAAGGTTGGTAAGTGCGTTTCATATCATTCTCTTAACTGACTGAGCAAAATTGGTCAACCTATTATTATCTCAGAAAACTGATACGTTACGTGCATTTAGCCGCGCTATATTGTGTAATAGATTGACTATTTTTACACTGCTTTGCGTCAAAAACAGCTTGCTTACTCCGTCTTTGCATGCATTGAAACCATTAACTCTTTGGTATTTTCCCCATAAAACTCTCCTGAGCAGCGTGTGGATAACTCCTGTTTTAAGCTACTATACAGCCTCTCCCAATCGAAACATATCCACAGAATTTTCCAAACTTGCCATGTCTGCTGCTTCCTTGTCTATGGCTGATCCAATACCACATACGATGGGTATCCAAGGGCAATCGGGGGCTGACTTATGGACGGCATGCATGCACCAGTTAGCAAGCGAACTTCCTGAGCAGCAATTTAATACCTGGATCAAGCCCTTGGCGGCAAGTGTAGAGTTGGATTTTTCGAAGATCACTCTTTTTGTGGCCAATCGCTTCAAGCTTGATTGGGTGCGCGCCCAATACAGTGCCAAAATCGCATCGGTGCTAGAAAAAATCCATGGGCAGAAATTGGCTCTTGAGTTAGCGTTGACACCACGCGAAGCACCTGTCCGAAGTTTTGTGGCACCTGGCATTAAACCAAATGATAGTCTCGTTGAATCTATACAAATTCCCGACGACAGTGCGGTTGAAATCACTAAAAACCGACTCAATTCCGCTTTAAGTTTTGAAACCTTGATTGAGGGCAGTGCCAACCGCATGGCCAGGGCCGCTGCTTTGCATGTTGCCCATAATATTGGGGGGCTCTATAACCCGTTGTTTATTTATGGTGGGGTGGGTTTGGGTAAAACCCATCTGTTGCATGCAGTGGGCAACCAATTACTCAGCGACCAACCAAACGCTAAAATTTTATATATCCATGCGGAACAGTTCGTTAGTGATGTCGTTAAGGCCTACCAACGCAAGACATTCGACCAATTCAAAGAACGTTACCATTCATTGGATCTTTTGCTAATCGATGATGTGCAGTTTTTTGCCAACAAAGACCGTACCCAAGAAGAATTTTTTAATGCATTTGAAGCATTGTTGGCAAAAAAATCACGCATTGTTCTCACCAGCGACACCTACCCTAAAGACTTGCCCGATATCCACGAGCGTTTGGTGTCGCGCTTTGATTCCGGTTTAACTGTTTCCATTGATTCACCCGAGCTAGAAATGCGGGTGGCTATTTTAATTAACAAGGCCAAGGCAGAAAGCACACTAATGCCCGAAGAGGTGGCCTTCTTTGTGGCTAAAAACGTTCGTTCTAACGTGCGTGAGCTCGAAGGTGCATTGCGTAAAATATTGGCGTATTCGCGCTTTAATCAGAAAGAAATCTCTATTGCTTTGGCGCGTGAAGCTCTGCGTGATTTACTCTCGATTCAAAACCGCCAAATCTCCATAGAAAACATCCAGAAAACCGTGGCCGACTATTACAAGATCAAAGTCGCGGACATGTATTCTAAAAAACGGCCAGCTTCGATTGCACGACCACGCCAAATTGCCATGTATTTAGCCAAAGAGCTCACCCAAAAAAGTCTGCCAGAAATTGGTGAAACCTTTGGTGGCCGTGACCACACCACGGTGTTACATGCGGTTCGTAAAATAGGCGCAGAGCGCAAGTTACTGACCGAACTCCATGGCCAGATCATGGTACTAGAACAAACATTGAAAGGATAAAGCTAAGCATTGATTTGTAAACAGTGAACCCTGTGGATAGTTTTTGAATAAACCCTTACTTATCCACAGACTACTTACCAAATTCAAACTTATCCCCAATTGACTTTCGGTTTAAAGTGGCTACACCCACAGACTTATACCTCCTGTAAAACGGTGCTAAGCCATTGAATTTTAAGCAATAAAAATAACTGTCCACAATTTACCGCTGTGCTTATCTACTACTACTATATTAAATTAATGAAATAAGAGATTAACATGATCGTACTCAAAACCACACAAGACAAAATTCTCTCGGTGTTGCAATCCGTCTCGGGTATCGTAGAACGCCGCCATACTTTACCTATTCTTGCGAATATTTTGATTCGCAAAACAGGGCAAAATCTGCAATTAACCACCAGCGATTTAGAAATTCAGATTCGTACGCAAGCGAGTTTGGGCGGCGATGAAGGAGATTTCACCACCACTATTGGCGCGCGCAAGTTGATTGATATTTTGCGCACCATGCCAGCGGATCAAACCGTGTCGTTGACTTCGCAGCAAAACAAGCTGGTGTTGCAAGGCGGTAAGAGCCGTTTTACCTTGCAAACTCTGCCTGCTGAAGATTTTCCTTTGGTGCAAGAAGCGGCCAATTTTGGGCCAGTATTTTCAGTGCCCCAAAAAACCTTGAAAAATTTATTGGCACAGGTTTCGTTTGCGATGGCAGTGCATGACATTCGCTATTACCTTAACGGCATTTTGTTTGTGGCCGAAGGCAAGCAGCTCAGCTTAGTGGCCACCGACGGACACCGCTTAGCCTTTGCGGGTGCAGAGCTGGAAGTCGAAGTGCCTAAGCAAGAAGTGATTTTGCCGCGCAAAACAGTGTTAGAACTACAGCGCTTGCTCAGTGATGCCAAGGACAGCGAATCGCCCAACATTGAAATGCAGTTTGCGGGCAACCAAGCCAAATTCAGCTTTGGTGGCATGGAATTTGTAACCAAATTGGTCGAAGGCAAGTTTCCTGATTACAACCGCGTGATTCCACGTAACCACAAAAATACCATCACCCTTGGCCGTGCCCCTTTGTTGGCATGTTTGCAGCGAACCGCTATTTTGACCAGCGAAAAATTCAAGGGCGTGCGCTTGAATATTGAGCCGGGTGTATTGCGTATTGCATCTAACAATGCCGAACAAGAAGAAGCGGTCGACGAATTGGACATTGACTATGCAGGTGAAAATATTGAGATAGGTTTTAATGTGACCTACCTGATTGACGCGCTTGCCAACATGCAGCAAGACATGGTGAATTTGCAACTGGCCGATGCCAATAGTTCGGCACTGTTTACGGTTCCAGATGATGCCATGTTCAAGTATGTGGTGATGCCAATGCGCATCTAAGTTTTTGCGCCGTTTTTAGACCTTGACCATTCGCCTTCCCGTTCCCTGACTGCTTCTATTTGATTACCCCATGACTACTGATTCCAAAGATACCTCGGCAAATACCAATGCAGCCCAAGAAGCGGACTACGGTGCTAATTCCATCCAAATCCTTGAAGGCCTAGAAGCAGTGCGCAAACGCCCAGGCATGTACATTGGCGACACATCCGACGGCACTGGCTTGCACCATTTGGTCTTTGAGGTGGTGGACAATTCGATAGACGAAGCGCTGGCTGGGCATTGTGACGATATCGTGGTCACCATCCATTCAGACAATTCGGTGAGCGTGACCGACAACGGGCGCGGCATTCCGGTGCGGGTGAAGATGGACGACAAGCATGAGCCCAAGCGCAGCGCCAGCGAGATTGCGCTCACTGAGCTGCACGCAGGCGGCAAGTTTAACCAAAACAGCTACAAAGTGTCGGGCGGCCTGCACGGCGTGGGCGTGAGCTGTGTGAATGCGCTGAGCAAATGGCTGCGCCTGACAGTGCGCCGCGAAGGCAAAATGCACCAGATTGAGTTTGCCAAAGGCTTTGTGCAAAACCGTTTGCTTGAGATGGTCGACGGCATCGAAGTATCGCCCATGCGCGTGACGGGTGATACCGAAAAGCGTGGCACCGAAGTGCACTTTAGCCCCGACCCAGAAATCTTCACGCAAAACATTGATTTCCATTATGAGATATTGGCCAAGCGCCTGCGCGAGCTCAGCTTTTTGAACAACGGCACGCGCATTCGACTCAAAGACGAGCGCAGCGGCAAAGAAGACGATTTTGCTGGCACAGGCGGTGTACAAGGCTTTGTAGAGTTCATCAACACAGGCAAGAAGGTGCTACACCCCAATGTGTTCCACGCCATGGGCGAGCGCCCATCGGAGAGCTACGGCGGCATTCCTGGCACCAGCATTGGCGTGGAAGTGGCCATGCAGTGGAACGATGGGTACAACGAAAACGTCTTGTGCTTTACTAACAATATCCCCCAGCGCGATGGCGGCACCCACCTCACTGGCTTGCGTGCAGCCATGACGCGGGTGATTAACAAGTACATTGACGACAGTGAGATTGCTAAAAAAGCCAAGGTTGAAGTGACGGGCGACGACATGCGCGAGGGCCTGTGCTGTGTGCTGAGCGTGAAAGTGCCAGAACCCAAGTTCAGCTCACAAACCAAGGACAAATTGGTGAGCAGCGAGGTGCGTGCCCCAGTTGAAGAGATTGTAAGCAAACTGCTGAGCGACTTTTTACAAGAGCGTCCCAACGACGCCAAAATCATTTGTGGAAAAATTGTGGACGCAGCCCGCGCCCGTGAGGCCGCTCGCAAAGCCCGTGAAATGACACGCCGCAAAGGCGTGCTTGATGGCTTGGGCTTGCCCGGCAAACTGGCCGATTGCCAAGAAAAAGACCCCGCGCTGTGTGAAATCTATATCGTGGAGGGCGACTCGGCCGGCGGCAGCGCCAAGCAGGGGCGCGACCGCAAGTTTCAAGCGATTTTGCCTTTGCGCGGCAAAATTTTAAACGTGGAAAAAGCACGTTATGAAAAGCTGATTACCAGCAATGAGATTTTGGTGCTCATCACCGCGCTGGGCACTAGCATTGGCAAAGACGATTTCAATGCCGACAAGCTGCGTTACCACCGCATCATCATCATGACCGATGCCGACGTGGACGGTGCGCACATTCGCACATTGCTCTTGACATTCTTTTACCGCCAAATGCCCGAGCTGGTGGAGCGCGGCCATATCTACATTGCCCAGCCACCGCTGTACAAGGTAAAAACAGGCAAACACGAGCAATACCTCAAAGACGCGCAAGCGCTGGACGTGTATTTGCTTAAAGTGGCGCTTGACGGTGCAAAAGTGGTGCCAGGCCTTGGCAAGCCTGCTATTGAAGGCGCGGCGCTGGATGAGATTGCCCGCAAATATCAAATTGCTAACGCGGTGATTAACCGCCTGAGTGCATGGATGGACGGCGAAGCCCTGCGCGCCATCATGCAAGGCGCAGCGCTGGATCTCGATACTTTAGAATCCGCCGAAAAATCAGCCTTAGCCCTCAAAGCGGGCCTGCACGACGCTGAAGTGGCCGCGCAGTTTGACGCACGCAGCGACAAACACATCCTCACCATCACCCGCCGCATCCATGGCAATGCCAAGATCAGCACCATCAGCGCCGACTTTGTGCACGGTGGCGATTACGCTGCCATGCGCGAAGCCGCGCTTACCTTTGAAGGCCTGATTACCGAAGGCGCAGTAGTGCAACGCGGCGAAGGCGAGAAGCAAAAAGAACACAAAGTGAGCGATTTCAGAGAAGCTATGGCATGGCTCATCGTGCAGGCCGAAAACGCAGTAGGCCGCCAGCGCTACAAAGGCTTGGGCGAGATGAACCCCATGCAGCTGTGGGAAACCACGATGGACCCTACCGTGCGCACCTTACTTAAAGTGCAAATCGAAGACGCCATAGAGGCTGATCGCGTGTTCACCACCTTGATGGGCGATGAGGTGGAGCCAAGGCGCGCGTTCATTGAGACGAATGCGCTGCGGGCTGGGAATATTGACGTTTGATGGCCATTTTCTTGCATCAGGTAAAATGGTTTAGATAATTGCTTGTTATTTGCCTTGCGCTGCAATATCAAGCCGAGGCAAGACACGTACGATTTTCATGGTTTCTAAACTGACAGTGACAATGCGCTGAAACAGTTTGAGCGGATAAGCCGCATCACCCATCGTCTCAGTTGCCCACAGATTCGCATCATTCACAATTTGGCTTTCTTTGTGCGTCGTCACCGCTTGGCGCTCCATCACCCACTCCAGTGCGGGCTTGCCGTTCACCACGTACTCATACGCTTCTAGGGGGACGCCCTCCATCGTGATTTTGCTGTTGTAAATCACACGGGTTTTATCGTGGCGCTCATCGCCTGATTTGCCTGATCCCTTGCCAAACTTCATCTGCACCACACGGTAATCCGCATCCGTAAACGCCGCCATTTCAATAGCCCCGTCTGCAAAGCCAACGGGGTAAGGCGCAACCGTTTCATAGTTCACATGCAAGTCAGCCAATGCCCGCCCCGCAGAGCTAAAGACTTGGAAGTCAGCGAACTTTTTAACCGCAGGAATGCGTGGCAGCTCCTTGCTTAAATTGTCCGCATAGCGGGTTTTGTATTCAGGAGAATGCAGCAAGCCGTAGATGTAATAAAACAGGTCTTCTTTGCTGATGCTTTGCGCCGCCGCGTCGCTCGGGTAAGCATCCTTGAAATGTTGCAAACCCGCGTCAGATATGCCATCCCGTGTTGTATAGTTGTCCGTCCGTCCGTCCGTCCGTCCGTCCGTCCGTCCGTCCGTCCGTCCGTCCGTCCGTCCGTCTCGGCTATTTCCTGCTCGTCAAACGTCTTTTGTTTGCTATCTCTTTTGATAATTGGTTCGTAGAGTTTTAGAGGGAAACACTGGCCAGTTTGCACCGTGTGAAGGTTCGGTAGTGTGTCCGACATTAGTGCTGTAAAGTCGTTTTGAGCGCCTACGCCTGACAAACAAATAACTAGATTTTTAATCGCGCTATTTGGAAAAATACGCGGCATTTGATAAACCATATCGTTCATGTACTTGCTGAAATAAACATGTGATTTGGTAAAAGGACGATACAAACCGAAGATTACAGCATCATCGTGAAATGAATGTTTTACGAATCTAGCAAGATCATTTTTCAAACCACGATTCCAACTAATTTTCGTGTCATCTGCGTTAATAAAATCGTTCACATTAGCTCGCTGATCTTTATGCAAACCTTTACATGCGGTCTGATAGCGTTCAGTTTCTGCGTTGTAAAAATTCACCATGCGCTGCATGTTTTGCATCAAACTCGTTTTTGACCCGTTGTATGTCCAGGCGTCGCGGCTAGTAGCAATTCCTCGCGAATAATTTTCAAACACCGTCAGCGCATCTGCGTCTTTTTTATCGCCCAAGCTTAAAAACCCACTAAAACTATCATCGCGTTGCCCCACCCAGTCATGGTGTTGGTCAGGCGTAACTGGCTGCCAGCCATTGGCTTTAGTGATGCCGTCAATGCTTTTGAATATGGTAATTTTTTCAAGCTTCTCATCAGTTTTTAAATCATCACCGATGTTGTGATAAAAAATCTTTCCGTACTCGTTTGCATTAGGATTTTTTACCAAAACTGAAACTGCAATGCCCGTCATGCTGCCACTGCTAAAAACGTTTTGTCCTTCTTTTGCAGCCCCTTTACTGAGCATGTTTTTGCGAATATCACCACGCAAATTAAACACGTAAATGCAACTGAACTCTTTTTCCAAACACTTACGAACCCCTTCCATTACAGGTTTTTCAATAAAACCGCTGCCCGATACAAACCCAATCACGCCGCTATTACCGACACGGTCACTAGCCCAGCGGATGGCTCGGATGTAGCTGTCATACAGCGCATTTTTATTCGTGGCCTTGGAGTGCAGTGCGTAGGTGTTGCGAATGCTCTCATCCAGCGTTTTGTACTCAATATTGGCATTATTGTCATTAGCGCTTTTTTGCCCTGAAGAATACGGCGGATTTCCCATAATGACGCGAATATCAAGCGCCTTTTGTTTTTTACGCCGCCCGCTGTTGTCACTCATGGCGGGGGTGGCTAAGTCTTCTTTTTCATACAGTGCAAAGGTATCTGCCAAGCAAATGCCCTCGAAAGGCACGTAGCTAGTGGCTTGCGTAGCTCCCAGCGTTGCCAGTCTGTGCTGTTTTTTCACTATGTCGTGGTACACCTGCTCGATGTTGATGGCGGCGATGTAGTAGGCGAGCAAGACGATTTCGTTGGCGTGGATTTCGTGTTTGTATTTGTGCGCCAGCTCTTCGGGTTTGATGAGTCCGCTTTGCAGCAAGCGGGTGATGAACGTGCCTGTGCCTGTAAAGGGGTCGATGATGTGGACGCCTTTGCTGCCCAGTGTTTGCCCAAACTCTTGCTTTAGCACGTCGTTAATGGAGTGGATGATGAAGTCCACCACTTCGACGGGGGTGTAGACGATGCCTAACCGCTCGGTCATTTTGGGGAAAGCGTTTCTAAAGAATTCGTCATACAGTTCGACAATGATGCGCTGCTTGGCTTTGATGTCGGTAATGCCCGAGACGCGCATTTTGACGCTGGCGTAAAAGCGGTGCAGCGACTCGGCTTCGCTGTCTAGTTGGTGTTTGTCCAGCACGTCTAGCATGTGCTGCATGGCCACCGAGACGGGGTTGTTTTGCGTGAAGCTGTAGCCTTCGAACAGGGTGTCAAACACAGGCTTGGTAATGATGTGCTGCGCCAGCATCTCGATGGCCTCGGTCTCGGTGATGCTGTCGTTCAAGTCGCCGCGCAGTTCTTTTAAAAACTGGGCAAAGGCGGTTTGCTCAGTGCGGTTGCCTTCGGTTTTTAAGATGCCCGTAATGCGGCTGATGTGGGTGTGCGCAATACGTGCAATGTCTGCCGCCCAATATGCCCAGTTGTCTTTTTTGACCAGTTTTTTAACCAAGAGCGCGTAAATGCCACGTTGGTATTCGTCGAAGCCGAAAGCGATTTGGTTGCCGCCTGCTTTGCTGCTGGGGTTGCCATCGTCATTGCTTTTTTCTGTTTTCCCTCCTTCGCCTAAACCGTCCGTGCCCGATTGTGCGCGGTTGGGGAGCTGGTCGATGGGGTCGATGATTTGCTCGCTGGGGCGTTTTATGGGGGTCACTGGCGCTGTGGTGGCGTCGATGATTTGAATGTGATCCGTTACATCCGCGCCTAAATCGAGCTTATTCAGTGTGGCTTCAAATTCGTCATCGTGTGCCCGTAGCGCACTGAGCACTTGTATTACGACTTTGTAGCTCTCGTTATCTGCCAGTACTTCTTCAGTCGTTAAACCCGCTGGCACACCAATGGGCAAGATGACATAACCGCGCTCTTTGCCAGGCGAGCGGCGCATCACGCGCCCCACGGCTTGCACCACGTCAATTTGAGATTTACGGGGGTGCAAAAACATGATCGCGTCGAGTGCGGGCACGTCCACTCCTTCGGTTAGGCAGCGGGCATTCGACAGAATGCGGCAGGTGTCGCCCACCGTGTCTTCTTTTAACCACGCCAGTTCAGCGTTGCGGGCGGTGGCGTTATAGGAGCCATCGACGTGGCTGGCTTCGCAGGCAAAGTCGGCAAAGGCGTTGGCGACTTCTGGGCGAACGCGGTAGTCGTTGACTACTTTGACAAAATCACTTTGGATTTTCTTGGAGTTTTTGATGGTGTTGCAAAACGCCACGGCGCGTTTCATGGGGCGTATGGTTTTGCCAGCCTCAATGTCTGACGCTTTTTGCTTGGCATCTACCAGCGAGAGGCCACGGTAGCAGCCAATCATTTTGGTGATGTCATCAAGCAGCAGCCCTGCCGTGTTGCCGTCCGCTTGGCGGGCTTGTAGCGTGGCGCTGACCTCGGTTTCACTGACGGCCAGCACGATTACTTTGTAGCGGCACAGCAAATCTAGGCGCACTGCTTCGGAAAAGCTCAGTTCATACAACAATTCGCCAAATTTACTGGTGTCGTCCATGGAGGCGAGCTCTACGCTAACTTCCTTGGCTTTGGTTTTGACCAAGTCGTCAAATATGCGCGGCGTGGCGGTCATGTACAGACGCTTTGCACCATTGATAAAGCTGGCATCGTGGATTTTGAGAAAGGCGGACTCGTCGCCTACAAGATCGGCGCCCGTGGTGCGGTGTGCTTCGTCGCAAATGATAAGGTCAAAACTGGGCAACCCGTACTTGTGCTGCGCATCTGCAATCACTTGAATGGAGTGGTAAGTGGAAAACACCACGGTCATTTTGTGTTGTGCTGCCACCGCCGTTTGTTTGTCTTGCTCGGCTAGTTTTTTGGCATCAGTCATGGCGGGGTAGGCCAGATCATGGGCGGCGGTATCGGCTAAGTCGTCACCTGTTTTGCGTTGCCCTACTTGCGCGTCGGAGCAAACGGCAAAGGCGTGAAGCGGCGTGTGAGTTTCAACGGACCATTCGGCGATGGTTTGCGACATGAGTGCGAGCGAGGGAACTAAAAATAGTACACGCTTGCCTTGGCCTGCTAAATCCTCTGCAATTTTGAGCGCGGTAAATGTTTTGCCTGTGCCACATGCCATGATGAGCTTGCCACGAGCGGCTGGGCTAGGGTTTTGTGTAAAGGCTTGGTATACGGCGGCTATGGCTTTGGCTTGGTGTGGGTAGGCGGTCTTTTTGACCTTTGCCTGAACTGCTTTTTTCGAGAGGTAAATATCCCAGTCGAGGGCGCTATTTTCTAAGTCTGCCAATCCAATTCTGTTGGTTGGCTTGGATTGGCCGTTGAGTGCGTTTTCTGCGTTCTCACTCCATTGTTGGCGGGTGCTGTCGACGACAATGCATCGCGTGAACTCTTTTTTGCCTGCGGCAGTAAAAAAGGAGTCAATGTCGCCCTTTTGCATGGCGTAATCTTCTGCATAAAACTTGCATTGAATGGCACAAAATCCATCGACACTTTGGGCTACCAAATCAATACCTGTATCGCGTCCGTCTTTGCCCTCGGATTTCGCCCAATCAGCAAATGTCCATACCGCGCTAAATTGTGGCGCGTAGGTGGCATCATTTTTGAGAAAATCTAAAATGAGTGTTTCAAAATAAGTGCCTTTTTCACGCTCGGTTTTGGCTGCTTGACGGAATGTTGTTAGTAAGTTGGTAAGGGCGTTCATTCAAGGTTTATTCCGTTGCTTGTGGCAAATTTAACTATGCGTGTGACTAACAATTATCTACCATTAGCCTATGCCATTTACCGCCTCTACTAACAGAGCCCAAAGCACGCTTTCTCCGTCAGGGGTTGGTCGTTTGCCTGCTGCAAGACGCAGGCTGAAACTGTTGCCACTGAAAGGGCGGTTTGCGGGGCGTGTGTCCGCGCCCGTGCGCCTCGCGGAAATGGATGCGGCTATTGCTGCGGGTTGCCTTGGCTCTGTAGCATGTTGTGTTGCTCGTTTGAGGTAGATTTATAGGAGTGTTGACCAATGTCAGCGTCATATAGTCATCGTGTGCTATGAAAATTACAGCTGTTATCAAGACGCAATAACTTGCGCAAAAGCTCCGTTCCGTGGGTTTGCGCTTTCTGGATTTCTGAGCAAATTAAGGGCAGTACTTGTGTGCGAAGCGCGGCTGCATGCAAGTTTTAGGAAAAAACTGCCAATGTCATTGTTGTACGGTCATATTACGCTATCAAAAATATACTAATAATAGACTTGATATCAAATATATTTGACAAAAACAAGGCCGTAGCATAAGCTTTAGCCATGAATGACTTAATTTGGATTGGTCCCTCTGTGCTTAAGCGCCGCCAAGCGCTGGGCTTGACACAGACTGCGCTTGCTCAGTTGGCTGGTTTGTCGCGGGCTACAGTGAATGCACTTGAACGGGGGAGTTTGGTGGATTTGAGTGTGGGACGCTTGGGGCGTTTGCTGCAAATTGTGGGGCTGCGATTGCAATGGCAGCCCCAGCCCCGCGTTTTGCTGCAGGCGCACAAGCGCGCGCTGGCTACGGCGGCGCAGATCGCCAGTGTGAGCTATGCCAGCCAGATGCCTGCTGCGGCACTGGCTTCGGCTTTGGCCAGTGGTCATATTCCTGATACGTTTGCTGCACATATGGCCAGCTTTGTGGATGAAGCGCCGCTGCCCGTGGTGGTGGCTGCAGTGGAGGCGGCTGCGCTTGTGGCCAAGTTGCCAACAGCCAAGGTGTGGAAGCATGTGGGCGAGTGGGCGCGAACCCTGCAGTCGCCGCGTAAGGCGTGGTATGGGCTTTGACGCGCAGCGGCCAGGTGCTTGGCGCAGCTTGTTTGTGCAAGCGCTTGCCTTGATGCGCGAGATGCGCTTGCGTACGCGGGCGGATGCCACATGGACTTTTGGCGGAGGCACGGTGCTGATGCTGCGCCATGCCCATCGGCTGAGCAAAGACATTGATCTGTTTGTGCCAGATCCACAGTATTTGGGTTTTGTGAATCCGCGCCTGAGCGATGTGGCTGCTGCTCCCAGAGGGGGAGATAGATATTGTTGCCTCGCATAATTTGACCGAGCAGCCTTGGACGCTGGAGATAATTATGGGCGAGATGGTGTGTGTCGAAACCGATGTGGAGATTGTGGCCAAGAAGATGTGGCACCGTGGTGATAGGGCGACTGCGCGGGATTTGTTGGACTTGTGTTTGGTTATGCATACCGACCCTAAAGGATTGCGACGCGAATCCCAATGGCTGGTGCGGCATCGGGATGCTTTTTTGCGCCAAATCGATGTGCGGCGGGCGGTGCTGAAAGTGCAGTTTGATGCCATTGATCGATTGCCAGATGCGCCCTTGGTGGTGGGCGATTATGACGATTGTGTGGTGCAGGCGCGCGAGTTTTTACTTTCGCTCTAGGTTTGCATGTCATTTCAAGGGCATTCTAAGAAAAAACAACACGATGTCAGCGTCATATGGTCATATTGCGCTATTAAAAATATAGTGATAGTGCATTAAGCTGCCAAAGCGATAAAATAGGGGAATGAACTATCCCCAAATTTTTGATGTGATCGTGGTGGGCGGCGGGCACGCGGGCACGGAGGCTGCGCTGGCTGCGGCGCGTATGGGGCAGCGCACGCTGCTGCTGAGCCACAATATTGAAACCCTTGGCCAGATGAGCTGCAACCCGTCGATTGGCGGGATTGGCAAGGGGCATTTGGTCAAAGAGGTGGACGCCATGGGCGGGGCGATGGCGCTGGCGACCGACGAGGGCGGGATTCAGTTTAGGATTTTGAACTCTTCCAAGGGTCCTGCGGTGCGTGCCACGCGTGCGCAGGCAGACCGTATTTTGTACAAAGCCGCGATTCGCCGCATGTTGGAAAACCAGCCGAATCTGTGGCTGTTTCAGCAAGCGGTGGATGACCTGATGGTGGAAACCGTGGACGGCGCGGAGCGGGTGGTGGGCGCGGTGACGCAGGTGGGCGTGAAGTTTAGGAGCCGCACTGTGGTGCTGACGGCGGGCACTTTTTTGGATGGCAAAATCCATGTGGGGCTGAATAATTACCAAGCGGGCAGGGCGGGTGACCCGCCTGCTATTTCGCTGTCGGCCCGGTTGAAAGAATTGAAATTGCCGCAGGCGCGGCTTAAAACGGGCACGCCCCCGCGCATTGACGGCCGCACGATTGACTACAGCAAATGCACGGCGCAGCCGGGGGACGGGATGCTGCAAACGGATGGCAGCATGACGCCGATGCCGGTGTTCAGCTTTATGGGCAGGGCCGGCATGCACCCGCGCCAAGTGCCTTGCTACATCACCCACACCAATGCCCGCACGCACGAGATCATTCGCAGCGGCTTTGACCGCAGTCCTATGTTTACGGGCAAGATTGAGGGCGTAGGCCCGCGCTATTGCCCTAGTGTGGAAGACAAGGTGAACCGCTTTGCCGACAAAGAAAGCCACCAGATTTTTCTGGAACCCGAAGGCTTGACCACGCACGAGGTGTACCCCAACGGCATCTCTACCAGTTTGCCTTTTGATATTCAATATGACTTGGTGCGCTCCATGGCGGGCATGGCAAATGCGCACATATTGCGGCCTGGCTATGCGATTGAATACGATTATTTTGACCCGCGCGAGCTGAAGACGAGTTTTGAAACCCGCGCTATCGGCGGCCTGTTTTTTGCGGGACAGATCAACGGCACAACAGGCTATGAAGAGGCGGCGGCGCAGGGCATGTTTGCGGGGATCAACGCCGCCTTGCAATGCAGGGCGATGGCGTATGGAAATGCCGCATTAAGTGCGGCGGGTGATGTGACTTATAAAGGCGACATGTGGCTACCCGGGCGCGACCAAGCCTACTTGGGTGTGCTGGTGGACGACCTGATTAGCAAAGGCGTGACCGAGCCTTACCGCATGTTCACCAGCCGCGCCGAGTTCAGGCTGCAACTGCGCGAAGACAATGCCGATGTGCGCCTGACCGAGGTGGGGCGGCAACTGGGCTTGGTAGACGACGTACGCTGGGCGGCATTTAATGCCAAGCGCGAAGCGGTTTCACGTGAAACACAGCGTTTGCAGTCAACGTGGGTGAACCCTAGGACGGTAGATGCGGCGCAGGCCGAGCGCCTGCTGGGCAAAGCACTGGAACATGAATACAACTTGGCTGACCTGCTGCGCCGCCCCAATGTGGGCTACGACCAGTTGATGGCGCTCAACGGCGGCGCGTACAAAGCGGTGCATGTTTCACGTGAAACAGCGCCCGATGTGATTGAACAGATAGAGATCAGCGCCAAATACTCGGGCTATATTGACCTGCAAAAAGACGAAGTGGCCAGAGCGGCGTACTACGAACACCTGAAGTTGCCTGCTGAGCTGGACTATGCCGCTGTGGGATCGTTGAGCTTTGAAGCGCGGCAAAAGCTGACTAAGCACCGCCCCGAAACGCTGGGCATGGCATCGCGCATATCAGGTATCACGCCGGCTACTATTTCGCTGCTCTTGATTCACCTGAAGAAGGGGAGTTGGCGGGGAGTGTCTGCTTCGGCATTGTCTTCGGCGTAACCTCTGCGCCCTCTGCGTCCGGCAGCCCGTATGTAAACCAAACACTCACTCTTTAGCAGCACACTATGACCTTATGACGCTGACATCAGAATTATTTCCTTTAAAAACAGCATGAAAGACGCAATACAAGCCCATTTGCCAGTAGCCGATGCCATCGTCCAAGGCGCAAGTGCCATGGGCGTAGCTTTGAGCGAGGGGCAGCGTAAGCAACTGGCTGACTATTTGGCCTTGCTTCAAAAGTGGAACAAGGTCTACAACCTCACCGCCGTGCGTGACCCCTTTGAGATGCTGACGCACCATCTGCTCGATTGCTTGGCGGTGATTCCGCCGTTGCTGCGCCACACGCAATCGCAGCCAATTGCCCTGCTTGACGTGGGCAGCGGGGCAGGGCTGCCAGGCGTGGTGGTGGCTATTTGTTGCCCCGAGATCAGCGTGACCTGTGTAGACACGGTGTCTAAAAAGGCGGCGTTTATTCAGCAGGCAGCGGGTGCGCTAGGGCTGGCGAATTTGCGGGGCGTGCATGCGCGGGTGGAAGAATACAAGGCTGAGGCTTTTGACGTGGTGACGAGCAGGGCGTTTTCATCGCTGGTAGATTTGGTGAGCCTAACCAAGGCTCACGTGAAGCCAAGCACGGGCGTGTGGATGGCGATGAAGGGTAAGCACCCCGCCGACGAGCTGGAAGCGTTGCCTGCTGACGTGGCTATGTTTCACGTGGAACAACTTGCTGTGCCGGGATTGGATGCGCAGCGCTGCTTGGTGTGGTTGCGTTGTGTTTGAGTGGGGTGACTGGCTCTTTGGCGGGTTTTGTGCGGTCGCAGTGCGGCAGTGCTGCTTCAGCTCCGCGGCTGTCCTCCGGCCTTTGGCCTCCCCCTTTATGCCGCTGCGCTGAGGCAGCACCGCCGCCCTGCGCTTGCCGGTTTGGTTGGCTCACCGTAATGCGAGCGATATGGTGTTGGTATCCCATTTGGCCAAAATCAATCATGACTGCTTTGGCGCTTGGGTTGGACGGCGTAGCGGCATAAAGGGGGAG
>JANOYR010000075.1:0-3997 GCA_031428975.1 Polaromonas sp.
CCCCTGTTTCGCCACCTCAAGGCCAGAGCCGCTATGGAGGGCGTGAGTTTGCGTGATTTGGTGTTGGGCTTGATTACGCGGGGCATGGGCGTGCAAGCTGCACCTGCTGGCCCAGTCAATCTGCCCAGCGTGAGCCTTGGCAGTCCTATGGCGCTAGCAACTTCGCAGCTTAGCAATGCCAATTTGTATGCCCTGTTAGATGAGCCCGCTTAGCCACTGGGGCGCAGCGCTTGGTGACTTACCCGATGTAAACGTCTGGCTGGCGCTGGCTGTGCGCGAGCATCCGCACCACGGCGCGGCGCAGGCCTATTGGGATGCTACGCAGCAAGACATGGCTAGCATGCCCAACACCGCGCCGCAAAAAATCTGGTTTTGCCGCGTTACCGCGCTCGGCCTGCTGCGCTTGGTGTGCCAGCCTAGGGTGGCAGGCGAGGGTGCGCTGGCTAGCGACGGCGCTTGGCGTTTGTACCAAAGCTTTCGCGCACTGCACGTCATTGGCCTGCACCCCGAGCCCGACTGCGAAGAAGCGCTGCAAGCCTTGGTTAACACCCAGCCGCCCCTGCCGCACCGCCTTTGGACAGACGCATATTTGGCTGCTTTTGCCCACACAGCGGGGCTGCGGCTGGTGACTTTTGACAAAGATTTTTCCCGTTTTGGGCTGCCACGGGTTAAGCTATTGGATTTGAGAAACACAATACTATGAAAAACAGAGCGCACTATGTCCTTTTAACGATGACATTGGCATTATTTTCTATAAAAAGCACAGCGCAGAGCAATTCTGGCACAGTCAATGCCATTTGCAGCACCGACCAAGCTTGGTGCGAGCTGGCAGCCGCCGAGTTCACCAAATCCACAGGCGTGAAAGTGCTGCAAACCCGCAAAGCCACCGGCGAGGCGCTGGCGCAGATACGCGCTGAGGCCAACAACCCTAAAACCGACATTTGGTGGGGCGGCACGGGCGACCCGTTTTTGCAAGCCGCTGAAGTGGGTTTGCTAGAGCCCTACCGCCCCGCCTATATCAACGATCTGCACAGCTGGAGCGTGCGCCAATACGCCATGACGGGCAATATGGTGGGCGGTTTTTACACCTCGGCCATTGGTTTTGGCTACAACAGCGAGCTATTGGCCAAGAAAAAACTCCCCGCCCCCGCCTGCTGGGCCGACATGGTCAAACCCATTTACAAAGGCGACATTGAAATCAGCCACCCAGCATCCAGCGGCACGGCCTACACCATTTTGGCAGGCTTGGTGCAAATGATGGGCGAAGAAAAAGCCTTTGATTACATGAAAGCCCTGCACAAAAACATCAGCAACTACACCCGCAGCGGCACGGCCCAAGCGCCCAATGTGGCCAAAGGCGAAGTGGCTATTGGCATCAGCTTTATCTTTGGCTTTGACGGCTGGAAGCTCAACAAATACCCCGTAGTCAGCCTAGCGCCCTGCGAAGGCACCAGCTACGAGGTGGGCGGCATCGCCATGGTCAAAGGCGCACGCAACAAGCCCGCCGCCCAGCGCTACTACGACTGGCTCATGTCCCCCGAAGGCCAAGGCATAGGCGCACGCGCCAACAGCCTGCAAAGCCCCGCTAACAAAACCTTCAAAGCCGACCCCCGCATTCCCAGTATGGACAATGTGCGCCTGATCAAATACGACTTTGAAAAATACGGCAAGTCCGCCGAGCGCCGCCGCCTGCTTGACCGCTGGACCAAAGAGGTGGAAGCACTGCCGCGCTGATGCAAAGCCTCATTTGAGGCTTTGCAGTGGCAATTGGCTAGTAGGTGATAGTCAGTGCACGCGTAGCGCTGGCTGTGCACGTACCTGTGGCGCAGCTGCCTGCTTGTCCTGCAACGATGCTGCCTTTGGCGCGGTAGCTCTGCGCAAATCCAGTGCCACTTAAGCTGGCCGCAAGCACAGTGTCGGTGGTTGCGCCCACGAGCAGTAAGTCGTATTTGAGCCCAAGCAACACCGCACTGCTTGCGTCCAAAGTTATCCCATAACTCGTGCCTTGCGTGCAACTGACTGCAAAAGGCGAGTAGGCGCTCACTGCAGTGGCCGCAAAAGCGTTGTATACCAAGGCCATGGCAGTGGGCGACGTGCTGAAGCGGCATTCGGCTTGTATGCTGGCATTAACCGCAAAAGTGGTGGTGGACTGCACGGTACCGGCACTGTTGTTTAAGCGTACCGTCACCCCCACCAGTTCATCGTCATAAATACCGGCGGCACTGGTGATATTGGCGGCCACGTTAAAGTAATACGGGTAATTGGTGCTTTGCACTGTAGTCGCAGTCGAGGCAAATGTGAAGGTGGTTTGTAGCCCACCTGCAGTCGTTACAGCAGGTGCGCGACCAGTGCCCGTACTCCATGAGCCGCTGGGCGTCGCGTTGCGGTAGATGCGGTAGACCAATAGTTGAGTGCCAGTTTGGCGTGTCATATTGCGTCCAGCGGGTGGCTCGCCTTGGTCAAGACCAATATAGATGACTTGCGTCGTGGGGTCTGTGGCAAGCCGCGTACAGGTCACGGTGATCGCGCCCGTCTGGTTCAGGGCAACAGTTTTCGTGTAGACGCCGTTGACACTGGTTGCGGTGACGGTGCTGCATGTGATGGCCGCGTGCACAGATGTGCAACACAGCCATGCTGCGCCAGCGAATGCGGCGACCTTAGGGGAAATAGTCATCGTTTGATTCCAGTGCATAACAAAGGCCCTATACGAACGATATCGTCAGGATTATTGTCGGTGGGCATATCGACATTGAAAGTGCATGTGCTTCCTTTGTGCTTGAGACGCAAAGTGTTTTTTGCCTGCATACCGGTAATAAAGGCTTCCCCTCGGCGTGCCACAAAGAACTCTTTGGTATCGCCAGCCAATTCAATTTCAGCCCCAGCGGGGGCTGGTTCTTTGTCGTCAAAGACTATTTTTAGAAGGGCTGCCCGTCCCCCGCGTACCGGAAACACCACCTTGACACCGCTGCGCGCAGCAGGCACGGTAATTTGCTCAATGTTGTCGATTTCAGCGTTGATTGGCAATTCGCTGGGGTCTAAGCGGATGCTGTTGTTTTGGTAGGGTTGGAGTCTCTGGACGAAGGCAAAGCCTTTCTCGTCTGTGCGTGCTTGGTTGCCCCCTTGAAACCCCACGCCAATGTTGGCATAGCCTGGTACTTCCACCAGTGCAAAGCTGTCTTGCACACGCCGGGTAGACAGCACTTGGCCGTCCATCCACACCAGCGCAGTTTGCAGGCCAGCACGCACCGCTTGTTGGCCAGTGCTGGTGCTGGCATCTGCGGTGAGGAGCGCCTGACTGCCTTGGTAATACACCCCCGCTTCGCCATACAAGTTACCGCCTCGGCTGCCTGCCAGCGTGCGCCAGCCCATGCCAGTCTCGCCGGGTAGCGCTTGGCTGTAAGCCGTGTAAGCATCAGTTTTACCAGCGCGTACATTGACATTGGTCGACGAGCTGCGGCGGTTTTCGAGCGGAATATTCAAACTCATCCCCAAAGAATTGCCCGAGCTAGCCCCCGCTACCTTACTGGCGGTAAAAGCCAATGACGTGCGTTCGCCAATTTTTAGAGAGTAATTAGCACTCAGCGTGGTCAGTCGCCCTCGGTCATAGGTGTCAATGCTGGCTGCACCCATGCCGATGGCTCCAAAACGCTCAGAACTGTAGTTGTAGTTGAGCGAGCCCTCCTGCTTGTGCGGCAGAGTGCTAGAGAGCTGGCCAAGTTGGCGGTAGTTTTGACTGGCCGTGACCAATCGCCCGCTAAAACCATGGCGTAAATTGGTGTACTCCGCCCCAATGCTCCACTCGTGGCCAGTAGTTTGCAGGCCAGCCGCGTCTGCACTTTTACTGGCAGCCAAACTTGCATAGCCCAGTACCTGCAGCGGCAAGGCGCTGCTGATGCCTAGGCCGATATTTCGCGTGTCGCGTCCTAGCTGCGCAGTGGTTTCTACCGTATTGCTTTTGTTGAGCCCATAGCGCCACAGGCCAGATACAAAACCCTCC
>JANOYR010000076.1:0-9593 GCA_031428975.1 Polaromonas sp.
TTGAGAAATTATGTCAAATGTCACTGTCAAATGGTCATCTATTGCTATTACTTCACTAGCGTCAAACAGCGCGTAGTTGCGCCGCGTAGAGCTTGCGTAACCCGGGTCGTAATGGATTTCTAACAACTCGCGCACCACCGCATCAAGCTGTCCGTTGCGTGCCCGCGCCTTCCAATCGTCAATCACGGCTTTGCCGCGCAGGTCTTTGAGCACGTCTAATCTTGCGCAAAAAAAGTCGAGGTCTTTGACAAAAAAATCGTAGTCTTCTAGTAATAATTGCACCCGCGCTTCTATCGGCATTTCCACCCGCATGGTGGGGCTTGCCCGCAGCGCAGCCATCAGCGCGTCAGGAATGCTGACATTGCCCACTTTTTTACTCTCGCTCTCGGCGTATACCGTTTGGGCGGGGTCAAGCTGGCGCAGCGCGTTCCAGACCCGTGTGTCAAACTGCTTTTGGTTAGGCTGCGGTGTCCCCGGTATCAGCCCCAGCACCGAGCTGCGGTGGTCGGCCAAGGCCTCCAAATCCAATACTTGCAAGCCCTGTGCAGCCAGCGTGTGCAAAAGCCGTGTTTTGCCGCTGCCCGTAGGCCCGCACACCACTTTGTAGCCAAACTGCGAGGCCAGCCGCGCGGTATCAAGCAGCATGGCGGCGCGAAACGCTTTGTAGCCGCCCGTGATGATGTGCACGTCAAAGCCAATCGCGTTGAGCACGGCGCACAGCGAGCCGCTGCGTTGCCCGCCGCGCCAGCAATACACCAGCGGCTTCCACTTCTTGGGCAAATCGGCGGCATGGGTCTCAATATGGCGGGCAATATTGCGCGCCGCCATCACCGCGCCGCGTTTGCGGGCATCAAAAGCGCTGATTTGCACATACTGCGTGCCAATTTCGTGGCGCTCTTGGTCGTTCAGGGTTGGCCAGTTGGCAGCGCCGGGCAGGTGGTCAAGGGCGTATTCGCTTTCGCTGCGTGCGTCAATAACGGCGTCAAATGTGTTGAATTGCGCCAAAGCGTCAGCAGCGGAGATGGGGGTAAGGGACATGGTGCAACAAGAGTTAACGGATGCGTGGATTGTCCAGTATTGCCAGCACCATGTGCGCAGCAGTGTCGAAAGCGCTGCTGCTGCGGCTGCCTTTGGCAAACACCATCGCGCCCTCAAACGCAATCAGCATACTCTGCGCCACGGCCAAAGCATGTGCATCGCTTGCCACGCCTTTGCTGCGCAAGGCGAGCACGATGGCATGTTCCCACTGCGCAAAGCAGTCGTGCAGGTCTTGGGTGAATTGGGTGTTTTCAGTTTCCATGCTCAGTGCTGCCGCTCCAATCGGGCAACCGCCCAGAAAATCAAGCCCCAACCACCTGCTGCTTGCATCGAATACGCCCTGTACCAGTGCTTGAGGCGTGTCGCTGCGTGCGCTGGCAGTCGCAATCAGGCGCATGCCACTGGCAGCGGCTAGCTGCAAAGCCTCGCGCAGCAATTGGTCGCGCCCGCCAGGAAAATAATGGTAAATAGATCCACGCGGCACTTGCACGCTGCGTGCCACTTCTACCAAATTCACTGCAGCCAAGCCCCGTTTGGGCAGCCATTGGGCCGCGGTGCGCACCATGGCGGTGCGCTGGGCATCGGTTTTGTTGCTGTGTACGGGGCTGGTGGTGGTCATGCTGCAATTATATGCAGTGTTGT
Source organism: Polaromonas sp. (assembly GCA_031428975.1). Lineage (GTDB taxonomy): Bacteria > Pseudomonadota > Gammaproteobacteria > Burkholderiales > Burkholderiaceae_C > JAAFIP01. Next base: position 1,681 of record JANOYR010000076.1, read on the forward strand.
ATAATTATGCATATCTACATAATTATTGTTAAAAATGGGCAAGAAAAATTCTGAAACAACAGCAATAGCTGGCAAACCACGCGCACTGTCAGTGCTAGATTTATCCACCATCGACACCTTGGTATTCGCAGGCGGCGGTAACCGCTGCATATGGCAGGCGGGCTTGGTCACGCAATGGCTAGCGCGTGGCTGGCAGCTGCCAAAGCAGATGGTGGGCACGAGTGCAGGGGCGGGCGTGGCCACTGCATTATTAGGCGGCAGGGTAGAGCAGGCGATGCAAGCTTGCAAAAATCTGTATGCATCGAATACGCGCGTGGTGGATTGGAGCCGCGTATGGCGCGGACAGATTGGTTTTGCACACCAGCATTTTTATCCGGCTTGGGTCGCGTCGTATTTGAATGCCGATAATTTTCAGGCGCTGCGCAACGCCAGCTCGCGTTTGAGCATCGCATTCACCCGGCCTTCGCCTTGGCTGGGGCTGGGTTTGTCCACGGTTGCCGGCACGCTGGCCTATATGGTGGACAAACATATCAGCCACAGTATCCATCCGCGCTTGCCCCATTGGCTCGGGCTGCGCCTAGAAACCATGGATTTACAAGACTGCACCAGCTTGGCAGAAGCGCAAAACCTGCTGTCTGCCAGCGCAGCTGCCCCGCCTTTGATGTCAGTCCGGCAGGTTGCCGGAGCCCCCGCCATCGACGGCGGATATGTGGACAACGCGCCCGTATCAGCCCACGGAAACAAACAAAGCTTCTTAGAAAAATCACGCAGCTTGGTCTTGCTGACGCGGTTTTACCCGCACTTGCCCGATATGTTTGTTTGGCAAGGCCGCAACTATGTGCAACCAAGCCAAAAAGTTCCCGTGTCCACATGGGATTGCACGGCCAAGGCCATCGTGCAATCGGCGTTTGACTTGGGTGTAAAAGACAGCCAAAGTTTGGCTGGGCGCATGCGTTTTGCCTAAAGCGGCATCACGGCTTTAGGAGTTTTGTTAAGGTGGGCCAGACATTGGCCAGCATGGTCGGGTGCGCGGCCTCGGTGGGGTGGATGCGGTCGGCTTGGAATAATTTAAGTGGCTCGGCGGCATCGGCCACACCGGCTAAAAAGAAGGGCACGAGGGCGGTTTTTTTGTCTTTTGCCACTGCCACGTAGCTGGCGGCAAACTTGGCGCTGTAGTCTGCACCGTAGTTGGGTGGCAGCTGCATCCCCAGAAGCAGCACTTTGGCCTTGGCGCTTTGGGCGGCGGCTGTCATGGCCGTTAGGTTGTCTTGCGTCATGGACAAGGGCAGGCCGCGCAGTGCATCGTTGCCGCCCAATTCAATGACGACAATGCTGGGTTGCTGCGCTTTAAGCAGCGCCGCTAGGCGCGAGCGCCCGCCCGATGTGGTGTCGCCGCTGATACTGGCGTTGACCACTTTGGCTTTGATTTTTTCAGTTGTCAGCTTCTTGTCGAGCAATGCCACCCAGCCCGTGCCACGCTTGAGGCCGTATTCTGCACTGAGCGAATCGCCCACCACCAAAATAACAGGCGCGGATTTGTTGACCGCTTTTGACTCTGGCGTATTGGCAGTGGCTTGGGCACTTGCGCTAACCAAGCCGATAAATAAAGCCCCAGCGCAAAGCCCTGCGCACACCTGCGTCTGCGCAGACAGGATACAGTTACGCACTTGCGCAACCACTTGGTACAAAAAATTCATGGCTGATCCTATTATTGCCGTAGAGCATATTTTCAAATCTGTCACCGATTCCACCGGCACACTCGATATTTTGCGCGATATTGATTTTTCCTTGTCGCCTAAGGAAACATGCGCCATTGTCGGTGCTTCTGGCAGCGGCAAAAGCACTTTGTTGTCGATCATTGCAGGCCTAGACACCCCCACGCGAGGCACAGTGCGCTTAGCTGGCCGCGACATTTTCAGTGTAGACGAAGACGAGCGTGCCGCTTGGCGTGCCAGTAAAGTGGGTTTTGTCTTCCAAAGCTTCCAACTGCTGGGTAATTTAACAGCGCTAGAAAATGTGATGTTGCCCCTCGAATTGGCCGACCGCAAAGACGCCCGCTCCAGCGCCACCGACATGCTCAAGCGCGTGGGCCTGGCCGAGCGCTTGGGCCATTACCCCAAAGTAATGAGCGGCGGCGAGCAGCAGCGCGTAGCCTTGGCCAGAGCATTCGTGGTGCAGCCCGCCGTGTTGCTGGCCGACGAGCCCACTGGCAGCCTCGACTTTGCCACAGGTGAGAAGGTGATGGAGCTCATGCTTGCCCTTAACCGCGAGCTGGGCACAACTTTGGTTTTGGTCACACATGACAAAGCCATTGCGCAGCGCTGTGCGCGGCAGGTGACGATTGAAATGGGGCGGGTGGTTTAGGGTTTTGCGTTCTCGTCCCCTAGGGGCGTCCAAACGCCGGATAGGCTACTTCGCCGCTCCTCATGGGCCGGGGGTACGGCCAAATCGTCGGGACGAAGTAGCCTATCCGGCGTTTGGACTTGTAGTGTGCTGGAGGTCGGAGCTCGGATACTGGATACCGAACTGCGAATAGCGAATCCCCAAAACCGTTCGACAAGCTCAGGGCGAATGGGATGGGAATCTCAGAGTGCCCAACAAAAGCCAACGATAATCACCCCATGTCATCCACAAAAATTCTCTACGGCTTTCACGCCGTGGGCGTGCGCCTTAAAACGAACCCCGAATCCGTGATCGAGGTGTTTTATGACGCTTCGCGGCGCGATGCGCGCATGCGCAGCTTTGTCGACAAAGCCAAAGACTCTTCCGTGCGCCTGATTGAGGCCAATGGCGAGCGCCTGTCCAAAATGTCGGGCGGACACGGCCACCAAGGCGTGGTGGCCATGGTGAACCCCGTGGCGCAGGCCAAGTCTTTGGACGAATTGTTTGAGCAGATGGAAGAATCTGCCGACGCAACGCCGCCCTTGGTGTTGGTGCTAGACGGCGTGACCGATCCCCACAACTTGGGCGCGGTGCTGCGCGTGGCCGATGGCGCGGGTGCGCACGCAGTCATTGCGCCCAAAGACCACGCCGTGGGTATCAATGCCACAGTGGCCAAAGTGGCCAGCGGCGCGGCCGAAACCGTGCCTTATTTCATGGTGACCAACTTAGCCCGCACCTTAAACGAGCTCAAAGAGCGCAACATTTGGATCATTGGCACTGCTGAAGATGCCGCGCAGACCATTTACGACGTGGATTTAACTGGCGCAGTGGCGCTGGTGTTGGGCGCAGAGGGTCCGGGCATGCGCCAGCTCACGGCCAAAACCTGTGACCAGCTGGTGCGCATCCCCATGCGCGGCGCGGTGGAGAGCCTCAATGTGTCGGTGGCCAGCGGCGTGTGCCTGTATGAAGCGCTGCGCCAGCGGCTCAAAACGATGCCGAGCGCCCAAGCGCCAGCCCCCCAGCTGGACGAGCCAGCCAATTCAGACGAATAACATTTTTTTAAAGCTTTTTATGAAAAAATTCACTACTATATTAATAGCTAGCTTTGCCGTATTAGCGTTGACATCTTGCACACAAGAGCAACAAAACAAGATCAAACGCGATGTGCAAAACTGGACGGGTACCAACGGCGTGCTAGAAATCTACTCTGGCGACAAAGTGGTGCGCCGCTTCTTAAAAATAGACAAACTCTCCACCGCTCTGGGCACCGACGACGGCAAACCGCGCCCCTACCGCTATGGCTACGGCGTGCTCGATGAAAACCTCAACATGCTCCCCGACGCCAACGAAAAGCGCGTGTATTTTGAGATCAGCGATTACGCCTCGAACTATGTTTTTTTTGAAAGCCCGCGCTGATATTGGTTAAGCCCTAGCGAACGGCAGACGAAAAAAAACCGGGCAAGCCCAGTTTTTTTGATTCACAAAAGTGCAATTACAGGGTTTTGCAGAGCATGAAGCCTGTGGTTGCCTCGACGTACTGAGCTACAGCAGGTGCTGCTACTGCAGGCGTAGTTGCAGAAACTAAAGCACGGATCGAGCCAGTGTTGTTCACGCCATCATCGAGTAAACGGTCTAAAGCGCCGGCTTGTTTACCAGTGAGGTTGTTGATACAAACCACATTGCGCAATCCAAATCCCATGACGTTGTTGGTGAGCGATATGCCGCCACCGGCTGCATTGGTAGGCATGGTGGTCAGTGTGCCGCCGCCTTCAATGAAACCTGCGTAGCGCAGGAACTGGATAGCTTGCTGCGATTCTCCACCAGTTGCTGGCGGGAAAATGATAGTTGCACCACCAAGGCCAATCAGACCATTATTAGGTGTTGGAGCTGCAGTGAAAGCAACAGCACCCCATCCACGCTCAGTGTGGGTGGTAACGGTTGCATCATCACCCGGCAGGCCACGGTAACGGTCTTGGTAGCTGGCCGTCACAGCCGTCATGCTGTCCAAGTCTTTGGCGAGGTTTTTAATACGGCCGTTTTCAATCAGCTCTTGGCCTTTGAGCACGCCAGCGAGCAGCAAGCCCACAATCACCAGCACGATTGCGATTTCCACCAATGTGAAACCGCCTTGTTTTTTCGTCATACGCATACTTTGCTCCAGTTAATTCAAACGGCACGAAATGCACCGATATCTGAATGTATTGCCAAAAACCTGCACTGGGGAGTCAGAAATTTTTACATGGCATGCACAAAGTCACACAAATTCCGCCGTGCATGCGCTCAGCCGTCAGCTCGCCCCCAGCCAGCTGCGCCAGCTTACGCGCTTGGTAAAGCCCCAAACCTTTGTTCACATTGCCAGAGCTTGCCCAAGGTTCAAAGAGCTTCTCTAGCGCAATGCCAAGCGGCAAATGCGGCGATTCAATGCGCAGGTAAGTAACAGTAGCCGTTGAGGAAATGGCCACAGTGCATTGCGCTGGCAGCATCTGGGCGCGCGAGAGTTCCGACACATTACCCAGTGCATTGTCTAGCACACACACCAGCGCGGCCTCGTCCCAGTGCACTTGTGCTGCGCCTTGCAAATCTAAGTGCACTTGGTGCATCAGAGCGGCCTCTTGCGCGTAGTCGGCCACCTGTAGTGCAGGCATATCCAATTGCCCAAAAGACGAGGCAGGCGAGGGCTGCCATGCCGGGTTGAGCAGGGCTTTGCCCATGCGCTGGGCACGGTTTGCAGTGAACACCGCATTGCCCTGCATGCGCTTGGCCAAGCTTAGCAAATCTGCATCAGAGTGCGCCGCCTCAAAGTCTTCTGCCATCAGCTGCACCCACTGCGCCATGTTGCGCATGTCGTGCTGCAAAAACACGCCCACACGCGCCCGCTGGCTCACCGCCGCTGACAGCGCCAGCTCGCGCGCAGCCAGCGCACCCTCCACCATGGCAAACAGCACCTGCGCCGCTTGCACGGCAAACAAACGGCGTTCGCCGCGCACGCCTTTCAAATTCACCCTCAGCACCAGCGACACATCGTCATAGTCAAAGCGGTGCGCATACGCAGACTCACCGCCCGCATAGCCGCCGCTCACGGAGGTGCCATACCAAAGCCCTTGCCAGCCAAGCTGGCCAAGCCCCAACTTGGCCAAGCTGGGCGGTGATTGCGCCAGTGTGCCCAAAAGGTCTTGGTGCAGCGCCTCGCGCAAACCCAGCAGTGCGTCCATTTGCTGACGGTGCTGGCCGCTTTTGCGGCGCAGCCACAGCAGCGTGCCCGCCACGCTCAGCCCGCAGGCCACCAGCACTGCAGCAGCGTCATAGAGCGATATCAAGGCGAACTCCGCTCTATGCCAAATTTTTTCATAAAATAATACAAATGCTCCCGCGTGAGCCCCAACTTGCGTGACGCCTGCGCCACATTAAAAGCATTGTCAATCAACACCGCGCGCACCAGTTTTTCTTGCGCCGCTTCGCCAAATTCCTTCACACCCTCGGCCATGGGGGCGGTAAGGGTCACACGGGCTTGGCCAGCCAGTGCCAGTTGGGCCTCAGATTCTATGAAAAGCGAAGCCCGCTTGAGAGCCTGCGCCACCTGCGCACGGCTGGTGGGTTTGACCAAAAAATCAAAAGCGCCTAAAGCAATCGCTTGCCAAGACACAGTCGCTTCGTCTTGCCCAGTCAAAATAATGGCTTTGAGCGTGGGGATTTCCACAATCAATTGGCGCAGCAGCTCAAGCCCCACACTCGCATCGCCCGGGTGCGGTGGCAGCCCCAAATCAAGTAGCGCTAGCTGCGGCCGAGGTTCCTGCCGAGCTAGCGCCATCGAATCGGGCAAATTATCGGCGCTGCGCACGGTGTAACCTTGCAGCGCAAGGTAGTCAGCCCATGATTGGCGCAGGGCGGGGTCGTCTTCTACTAAGAGGATTAGCATGGATTTGCAAGATTCGTGCTGGAAAGAGTGTGATCTTTAGCAATGAAAAAATGCACTAAAAACTCACCAACCTCCATTTTTTGCTACAAAAGAGCTAATTTCTGAGTTGGTAACGCGATAGACAATATCGTCGGATGTACCAGAATTGCCGTCTGGCCCGTATGACACTAAAACAAAAGGGTTGAGGCAAGTGGTGTCATATCTGACACTAGCGATACCTCGTCTGTATCGGATGGTATTGCCCCATACGTCGCTGGTGATTCCACCAGCAGCATGCAACGCTGGCACAACAGCAGCAAGAGGCAATTCTTGTGTGCCAGCAGCAAAAGTGCAATTCGTAGCCGTAATTAATCCATAAGGGACAGTACCGCTTGATTCAATGGGAAGTGAAAGAATCTTAGCTGTGATCGTGGAGATTGCACTCGTTGTTGCAGTTCCAGTGCCATATACGGTAGTAACATATGTAATACTCACGCTAGGGTTCGTAAGTGAATTTTGCAAAATAGCTTGCTTGATTAACTCAAATCTCTCAGTGGTGATGCTGTTCGGTAATTTGGTAACGCCAGTTTGACTAAGGCTGTTCACAATATCCCGTGGCACGATTGGCAAAACAATATCGTCAAATGAGTTCGTGCCTTTTTCGACATAGTCGTTTTGCAAAAATTGTATATCGTTATCGGTGTTCTCCAGCTCATATGTGCTGATATCTGTTACGGGAAAAGCGGCTGCTGAGCCCGGCAAAAACCCTCCGCCACGGTTTGCACCGTGTGACACCAGCACGGCCACAGCTTCTTGATTGCAAGCTTTGTCAGTTATTACACTGCTGCATGCATTGATTTGATTGCCAGTAGGCCCAGCACCAGCGGTAGGTGTGGCTACCGCTGGAGGGGTTATTCTGTGGACAGTCATCGTGCCGCGCATCCCGCTGATGGTATTTTGGGTAAGGTTTACCGCGCGGTTGTCGACAAAATAGGTCAAGCGTGTGCCCCAGCCGTCGTAGCAAAGGTCTTCAGTCAGACCCAGCGTAGTGCAGGGCACAGTGCCGCGTGACACTCCTAACAGTGGACCTGCACCGCCAATGTTATTGGTGATGCCATTGGTATTTAGGCAGGTCGTGATAACGCCAGTGACGGTTCTTTGCTCCACGTTAAACCCCGCCGCACCTTGCACCAAACCGGGCGCAGCGGGGCAGGGCAAACGGAAGTTTTGTGAGGTAAAAGCCAGAAGCGCCACACGCACCGCCTCCACCCGCACTTTGGTGGTGTCAATTTTGGCCTGCGCCACTTTCACGTTCAAAATGGCAATGCCAGCGCCTAATGCAAACCCCACCACCACCAAGACGACCGCGATTTCGACCAGACTAAAGCCACGCTGCAAGCGGCGGCAGGCTTGTTTAACTAGGGTGTAGGGTTTCATTTTTGCTCCTTGGGTGGCGCTTAGTTTGGATGGGCGGTTTGGGGGCTACAGACTCTGCCTCGGGCTTGTTGACCACAATAGCGCCTTGTGGCAATAAGTCAACTACCTCCCGTGTGGACGAGTCCACGGTTTGGCCGGGTTTTGATTGCAAGCGTAGGATTTTAGAGCCCGGCTGGATGATGCCGGATTTACCGGCTAA
>JANOYR010000077.1:0-5617 GCA_031428975.1 Polaromonas sp.
AAATGGTTTGCCGCACTCCCTCATGCTGGAATACCCAAAATCGGTCGTGCGGCAAACCATTTGGCCCGCTCGGACTTGTAGTTTTCTGGAGGACGGGACACGATTTTGTATCTTGAAACGGGTATGGCGAATAAATGGTAACATCGCCAGCAATATCATGTCTATTTTATTTTTGCTCGATACCAACATCCTAGTCTCGGGTCTGGCGAGTCGCTTGGGTGCATCTTTTGCTATTTTGCAATCTGTGGCGCAAAGGCGGATAGATATAGTTGCCAGTCCGGCGCTTTGGCTAGAGTACGAATCGGTGCTCAAAAGGCCGGAAATTCGTAAGATGCATGGCCTAAGTGCCTCGGAAATAGACGACTTTCTGAATGACTTGGCGATTTTGGTCAAACCAGTAGAGCTGCATTTTCGCTGGAGGCCGCAATTGCGCGACCCTAAAGATGAAATGGTGCTCGAGGCCGCTGTCAATGGCAGTGTCGATGCCCTAGTAACCCACAATTTGGCCGACTTTGAGATGGCCAAAGACCGTTTTTCATTGCGCGTGTTGCCACCCGCGCTGGCCTTAAGATTAATGGAGAACACCCTATGAGCACCTTTGCCCTGCGTCTGCCCGAATCTTTGCACGCCCATGCCAAAAAATTGGCCGCGCGTGACCAAGCGTCATTAAACCAGTTCATTACCATTGCTGTAGCCGAAAAAGTATCAGCCTTGGACACGGCCAACTTTTTTGCTGAGCGTGCGGCAAAGGGGAGTTTGACGCGACTGGACGCTTTTCTGGCACGCGTGCCCAACGCTGCACCGCTTGTGGGAGACGCACTTGAATGAGTGCGCGAGCGTGAACCAATTTGCGACAATGGCAGCAGAAAAACTGGCTGCGCTTGACACACAAGACTACTTTCACACCCGAGTAGCCCGCGCAGACCTAGCCGCGTTTGACCGCATCATGTACAGAGCCGTCGGCGAGCCGCCGCGCGAGGGTGATGAACGCTTGCCGTCCTAAATTAGGCGTACAGCACGTAGTGAACGTTTCATTTGTCGCGCAATGTTGGTAACACCGCTTAAAAAAGCTATTTATAGAAAATACTGCCAATGTCAGCGTGATATGGTCATTGTTTGCTACATTATTATGAGTTACCGATAGGTTCATTTTTTAACGCAAGACCTGACACTTTGACTTTGGGCTTTCCGCGAATAGTGAAATATTGCCAGAAAACCTATCATTGAAGCGCATGCGAAAGGCAAAAAAATGTAGCTGTTGTTATATGAGCTTACTAAAGAACACGTTCCAGCGTAACCAGCGGCGATACCCAACACGCTGCAAAATTTGGCCAACTTGGAATCCTCAAGCTCTTGACTACCATTTGGACTCTTAAGTACGACTCCAGCTGCCAATACAAGCAATGGCAATGAAAACGAGCAACATCCAACTGTACATAAATGCCAGAAATTTAGTGATGCCAAATCTCGCTGGCTTATTGTTAGTAGCATTCCGAATGATGAAGCTAAAAACATTAGAACGACGTGCTTGTTCAGATATGACATCAGAAATTCTCTTTTAATTTAAGTAAATTTAACGCTTGAAAAAGCTATACAAAATCATACTACAGACGGATTCTATTGTTTCGCGATGCCAACGATTACTTTTTCAATTGGAAATAGTTGAAAAAATTTACTATAAAAAATGAAGCGCGCTATGACCATATGACGGTGACATCACCATCTTTTTTTATAAAAATGCAGATCTAAATACTTAAGCCTCACCCAGCCTGCAACCGCCCCAGTGCGCTGCCTGCTTGGCATCCATCGAGGGACGGGCTCGAAGCACGGAGTTTTTTGGGATAAGGATATTCATCTGTTTGAGCCCGCAGGGCGAGTTATGAATATCCCCCAAAAAGCGAGTACTGGAGATGCTTCCCGCGTAGCGGGCCGGCACTCTGGATGCCAAGCGGGCAGCGCACTGGGGCGGTTGCGGGCCGACGGAGGATACACAGGCTGAGATTGTGTGAACCCTTCGACAGGCTCAGGTCGAACGGGGGGGGGCGAACGGTTGCGGCAATCAGTCTTTTTGCCGCGCCTGCACCCGCGCCAGCACCCCCGCCAGCGCATGAATCAGCGTGGCTTGGCGCACAGCCGCTCGGTCGCCTGTGAACAGCATCTGTTCGCTGCTTAAATAGCCCGACACCGAGTAACCAAACCACACCGTGCCCACGGGTTTGGCCGCGCTGCAGCCTGTGGGCCCGGCCACGCCTGTGACGGCGACGCTGACCTGCGCTTTGGAGTGGCGCACTGCGCCAAAAGCCATGGCGCGGGCTACCAGCTCGCTGACTGCGCCGTGTTCGGCGATTAGCGTGGCGTCTACACCCAGCAGCTCGGTTTTGGCATCGTTGGAATACGTGACAAAGCCGCGTTCAAACCAAGCGGACGAGCCTGCCAAATCGGTGCAGGCGGCACTAATCATGCCGCCGGTGCAGCTCTCGGCTGTAGCCAGCATGAGGCTGCGCGCTTGTAGCTGCTGGGCCAGTTGGGCTACCAAGGCAGTGCTGTGCTCTGTAGGGGTGGGCATGGGAGAATTCTCAGGAAATTGCTGTGGGTGGTGCTTGGAATTGTATTTTAGAGAGTGATATGCGCGTAACTTGATGGGGGCGTGCTTTCTCCGGTTGTGCTCTCGGGTTGTAGTCTCCGGTTGGGCGAAGTCCCGAGGTCAGAGCCAAATTTCGTTTGAGTGAAAGCGCTCCGCAGAGATTACTTTCCTGAATTTGGATCTGACCCCGTTACTTCTTGACCCAGTTACTTCTTTCGAGGCGCTATCGGTAGCGTGCCAGCCAAACTTTGGCGGAGAGCGTTGTGGGCGGGATGGACAAATTGCAGTTCAATCCGCGCGGAACGCAAGGTAGCCAACTACTCACAAATTCGCGTGACCTTGAACTGCAATTTTTCCAGCACGCACACAAGGCTAGGCCGCAGCCCACCAAGCATGAGCGAAACCTCTCGCGCATTCAAATCGCCAGCGGATCCACATCCATCGCCCAGCGTATCAGGCCTTTGACCTTGGATTCGCGCAATACCACCTGCCAATCCGACAAAAAACTTTGCAGCGCCGCCCGCGATTGCGATTCAACCAGCATTTGGGCACGCTCCACGTCGGCCACGCGCTGCACGCTCATGGGCACACTGGGGTACAAAGTGATGTGCGAATAGGCCGGTATGGCAAGCGCTGCTTCACTTACCTGCTGCAAAAATGATTGCGCCACCTCTTGCGTGCGCGCCTCGGCGCGAACCAGCGCCTGAAAACTAAAGGGCGGCAGCCCGGCTTGCTCGCGCTCAGCCAGTTGCCCGGCTGCAAAACCGGGGTAGTCGTGCTTTTGCAGGGCGCTAAACAGGCTGTGCTCGGGGTAATTAGTCTGAATCCACATTTGTGCGCCTTGCATGGCGGCATCGCGCCCGGCGCGGCCTGCGGCTTGCATCAGCAGGCTAAACAAGCGCTCGGGCGCACGAAAATCTTGGCTGAACAGCGCCGCGTCGGGGTTGACCGCTGCCACCAGCGTGATGCGCCGAAAATCGTGGCCCTTGGCCACCATTTGTGTGCCGACCAAGATGTCGACACTGCCGCTGTGTACATGGGCCAGCTGCTCTTCTAGCGCCCCCTTGAGCCGCGTGGTGTCGGCGTCCATGCGGGCAATCACCAGGGGGCTGCCATCGGGCCGCAGCACGCCAGACAGCGCCAGTGTGAGCTGTTCTTCGAGTTTTTCGGTGCCGCGGCCTACGGGGGCGATGTCGATGTTGCCGCATTCGGGGCAGGCGCGGGGCACTTTTTCGGTCAGGCCGCAGTGGTGGCAGCGCAGGCTGCGGTCAATTTTGTGGAACACGCGGTAGGCGCTGCAATGGGGGCACTCGCTCTTCCAGCCGCAGGCCCCGCAGGCCAACACGGGGGAGTAGCCCCGCCGGTTCAAAAACACCAAGCATTGCTCGCCCCGCGCCACGCGCAGGCCAATGGCCTCTAAAAGCGCGGGTGCAAACAGGGTTTTGGGCGGCTGCAAGCGCATGTCGACCAATTTGACTTGCGCCAGCGCCCCGCCGCCCACACGCAGGGGCATGGCCAGGCGGGTGTAGCGGCCTTTCTCGCAGGCCTGCCAGCTTTCTAGCGACGGTGTGGCCGAGCCCAGCAGCACTTGGCAGGGCTGGCCTGCGTCGGTGTGCAGCTTGGCGCGGTACACCGCCAAATCCCGCGCCGAGTGGCGGGCACCGTCTTGGGCTTTATAGCTGGGGTCGTGCTCCTCGTCGACAATGATCAGGCGCAGGCGCGGAATACTGGCCAACACCGCCATGCGGGTGCCTAGGATGATGCGTGCCCCGCCATCTGCCCCCCCCATATGCGCAGCCAGCCACGATTGCAGGCGCTGCGCAGGCGTCATGCCGCTGTGCATGGCCACCACGCTGGCTGCGCCAAAGCGCTCGCTAAAACGCGCCTCCAGCTGGGGCGTGAGGTTAATCTCGGGCACCATCACCAGCACTTGGGCCAGCGGATCGGATTCGAGCAGGCTTTGCACGGCGTGCAGATACACCTCGGTTTTGCCGCTGCCAGTGGCCCCAAACAGCAGGGTAGGCAGTTTATTTTGAGAAAATTTGGCCAATGTCACCGTCTGTTGGTCATTTAGCGCTACGTTATGTGTAGCATCTATCACCACGCTGTGCGCCGCTGCCTTAGCACGCTTTTTCAGGCGCTTGGCCATTTGCACCATGTCGAGCGCGCGCAACTGGGGCGGCAGCGCCGCCAAAGCCACTTCGCCCACGCTGCGCTGGTAATACCTTGCCGCAAAATCCACCAGCCGCCGCCACGCCAGATCCAGCGGCGCAATGGTGTCAAAATGTGCTGAAATTGTTTTAATTTGTTCGGCTACCAGTCCTGCTGGTGGTGCATCCAGTGGCGCCCAGACAATGCCCAGCAGCTCCCTGCTGCCCAAAGGCACGCGCACCAGTGCACCTGGCGTGAGTGGTAGCTCACTTCGGTAGGCCAATGCCCCCTGCAACACACCGTGTGCAGGCATGGCCACAACGACGGACAGCCAATAGCTCACAGTAGCGGCATTTTCTCTAAATTGCCTTCACACAATGGCCTAAGTGCTTGATTTGTCATAGGAATGTCACGAGTCAAAAATTTCTGTGGATAACTTTGTGGATATGTGTGCAGTGCACCCGAAAAAGCCACGTAAATCCTAGCGATTTCTAGATTGCTCAAAAATTAAGCAGGTTTAAATTTTCAATAAAATCAAGCACTTAGCTCGCTACACCATGCATAGCGCGGCACGATAGCGCAAAATCACCGTTTTGCTCCCGCTGTCGTTTATTTGTGCATAACAGCGCTTGCGTGCACCCAAAATTATGGTATGCAAAATCAAGCCTGCCGCATTTGGCGTGACATTTGGTGCACCGCGTTGACCAAAACGGCCACGTTTTCAGGCGGCGTGAATTGGCTGATGCCGTGCCCTAAATTAAAAATATGAGCAGGGGCACGAACAGGAATAAGGGCACTGGCCGTGCCTTGTGCCGTCTTATCCACAATCGCAGGAGGGCCAAAGCTGTGCAGCACCTTGGCCACTTCGGCCTCAATGGCCGC
>JANOYR010000078.1:0-24204 GCA_031428975.1 Polaromonas sp.
AGCACCTCGCCGTGGGCGAAGTTAATCAAATTGATAATGCCGTAGACCATGGTGTAGCCAAGGGCCACCAAGGCATACATGCTGCCTAAGACCAGACCGTTGATGATCTGTTGCAGGAAGATATCCATGAAATTTTTCTCCGAAACGGATGGTGTTTGCGCATGATTGCGACACCATCTTTACTTAGCAAGAAACCCGCCAGTCTGGTGCTTTTGGCACGCTTCGCGGGTTGGTGAAGGATTGTAGCCACGCCGCTGCCCTCCCAAAACACAGCGAGGCCACGGTTTCGGCGGGGTTTACCCTTGAAATCGCTGTGCTATCAGCAGGCGTGCAATAGTATTAGTTTTTCTGATGATTGCGCTTTTTCAGCTCGCGCAGCTTATCGGCAATTTTGATTTCCAGTCCGCGCTCCACAGGGCGGTAAAACTCGGCCTGCATACCTTCAGGCAAATAGGTCTCTCCTGCGGCAAAGCCATCTTCTTCGTCATGTGCGTAGCGGTAGTTTTTGCCGTAATCGAGCTGCTTCATGAGCTTGGTGGGTGCGTTGCGCAGGTGCAGGGGCACGGGGCGGGTGCCGTCTTTTTTAATAAAAGCTTTGACTTCGTTGAATGCCTTGTAGACCGCATTGGATTTGGGTGCAATTGACAGGTAGATGACGCATTCAGCCAGCGCCAGCTCGCCTTCGGGGCTGCCCAGACGCTCGTACACGTCAGCAGCGTCTAAGGCCATGCGCAGGGCGCGGGGGTCCGCCAAGCCAATGTCCTCGCTGGCCATGCGGATCAGGCGACGCGCCATGTATTTGGGCTCTGCACCGCCGTCGAGCATCCGCACGAACCAATACAGCGCCGCGTCGGGGTCAGAGCCGCGCACGGATTTGTGCAGTGCGCTGATGGTGTCATAAAACTGCTCGCCACCTTTGTCGTAGCGGCGCATGCGCTCGCCCAAGGTTTTGGTCAGCCAAACACCCGAAATACTGGGTATTTTTTCAGCTTGCGCGGCCACTTGCAAGGTTTCTAAGGTGTTGAGCAGCCTGCGGGCATCGCCATCGGCGTAAGAGGCGAGTATGCTTTTTGCTTCGTTTTCAATAGCAGTATATGACGGTATGACCGTGACATTGCCAATAATCTTTAATAAATCGTCCTCAGACAGGCTTTGCAACACGTAGACCGCTGCGCGTGAGAGCAGTGCTGAGTTCACCTCAAAACTGGGGTTCTCGGTGGTTGCGCCTATAAAGGTGAAAAGCCCGCTCTCGACATGCGGCAAAAACGCATCCTGTTGGGATTTGTTGAAACGGTGTACCTCGTCCACAAACACGATGGTACGGCGGCCCACGCCCGAACCGGGCGTTTTTTCTTGAGCTTGCCAAATGGTCGCTTGCTCCACCGCCTCGCGGATGTCCTTGACACCGCCCAGCGTGGCGCTGATGGTGATGAAGTGCGCGTCAAAAGCGTGCGCCATGAGCCGCGCAATGGTGGTTTTGCCCACCCCGGGTGGCCCCCAAAGTATGCAGCTGTGGGGCACACCGCTCTCAAACGCCACCCGAAGCGCCATGCCAGCGCCCAGTAAATGCTGCTGGCCAATTACTTCGCCAAGGCTTTTAGGCCGCAAGCGCTCGGCAAGCGGGGTGTGGGCGGTGTGGGTTTCGGGCATCGCCTGATTTTAGGCTGCACGGATGCGCTCCAACACCGCCTCGGTCACCAGATTCGCAGGGATTTTTTCTGGTCCTGCAAACATGCCCAGCACCAGCGGAAAAATACCAGCGTCCATGGTCGCCATGGCGTGGGCAAACAGTTTGCGGCGTGCCAATCTGCGCTCGTGTTTTTCAACCGTGGCACATGTCACGACATCGCCAATCAAACGCAAGCGGCGCATACGTTCTAGCCGCTCTTGGCCGTAGCTGGCAAAGTCGTCGACGCATTGCGCACCCGCCAAAATCAGGTCGCGCACCATGCGTGCGTCTCGCAAGGCGATAGACAGGCCGCAGCCAACGCTGGGGTCGTTGTGGCCAGCCGCGTCTCCCACTAGCACAATGTCAGGTGCAAATGGTTGCTCGGTCCAGCTGTCAGTGCCTGTGATGACCCCACAGGGCCCCGCTGGCCGGGCGGTGTTTAGCGCTGCCGCAAGCACCGAGCCCGGCGCGCGCGCGTCGGCGAGGAATTGCGCTGAACCAGCCTCCCCCGCGTAACGGGCACGCTCCTCTAGCGGCACTACATGGTAGGCACGGGCACGCCCGCCCCCTTGGTGCATGAGCAGACAGACTCCCTGCGCATGCTCAGTCACCACATCGTGGTCTTGCGGGCCTGCCACGCCATCAAGCAGCAGCCCCGCTACGCAGGCGCTGGCCGCCTGCTGGTGCAGTGTGATGCCAGCGCTGCGCCGCACCACAGAGCCACGCCCATCAGCGCCAACCAGCAATGCGGTATCCACCACATATTCCACACCACCGATTCGGTAGCTCACGCGTGGGCTGCCGGCCGCTGCGACCGTGACATTGCGCACGCCGCGCTGCACCGTAACACCCGCCTTGATGGCGTCGTCCATGAGTGCTTGGCATGCCAGCGGATGGAGCAAATTGAGCGATCCGCCAACACCTGCGACTAAGCGACTGACTGGCAAATCGCGCGGCTGGGCATCGCCCTCGGTGTAGCGCTTCCAAATGGGGGATGTGTGGGCGCCTGCCGCCAGCAGCGCATCCGCCACGCCCAGCGCCTGCGCCTCGGCAACGCCCCAAGGCATCATGCTCTCGCCTCGCACGCGGTCTTGAAAAATGTCGGTGGACTCCAGCAGCAGCACCTGTCGGCCGGCGCGCGCCAATGCACCTGCCAGCGCCGCCCCCGCAATGCCACCACCGACCACCACCACGCCATAGCGCGATGCGGTTTTGTGGTTTTCGCTGTTTCGGCCATTGTTTAAAGCAACACTGGCAGTATGGAGGCTCGCATTCATGGTGATTCCTTTGGGTTTATTTTTAAATGAAGCGTTACGCAACGTCGTTACGCAACAATGTATCGTAACGACGTTGCGTTATGATGTCAAGCTATGGCAAGACCCACCAAACATGACGCAGAAACCCGAGAATCTCTGCTGGACGCAGCCGAGGCATTGCTTGCCAGCGCTGGCCCAGATGCCGTGTCGGTTCGCGCAGTGGCAGATGCCGTGGGGGTGTCCACCCGTGCCGTATACAGCGTCTTGGGCTCAAAGTCTGGGCTGATGGGGGCGCTGGCGGCGAGGGGATTTTGCCAACTTGCAGATCGGGTCAATGCCCTGCCCTTTACCGACGATCCAATGGCTGATTTGGCGGATGCCGGTGTGTTTGGATTCCGCGCATTTGCACTAGAAAAACCACACCTGTTTCGCATCACCTACGACAGAATCAGCGAAGAGATATACGCACAGCCCGAAACCTATCCCGCGCTGTTCGCCTCGTTTCACGCTATCGAAAAACGCTTTCTGCGTGTGACCGAGCAAGGCTTGCTCGCGCCGCGTCCAGTGCTAGAGCTGGTGTTCATGTACCACGCCTTTTGCTGCGGGCTGGCTGCCAACGAACTGAGCACCCAGCCGCCACCAGTGGGTGCTAATTTTTGGAAAATCACGGCGGGAGTTGACTTTGCAGCGCTTTGGAAGGCTGCGCTAGGCGCGTTTGTGCGCGGTTTGGCGCATGGTGTCGAGCCAAAAGGGGCTGCTGCATGAGCTTGGTAGCTGGCCCCGCCGTATTCCAACAAGCCAACCCAATTGTCGACCGCGCCGCCTTGTTAGCGCTCAACATCGACTATATGACTTGGGTGGTGGATGGGCTGGTGCAGGCTAGCGTTGCTGCGCCACCAGAGATCTTGCGGACAGGTCTTGCGCCCTATGTAGCCAGCATGCTGGATAAGTTGTGTGCGCAAACACCGCCGCAGGGCGTTTTTTATCTGGTGCTGCTGGATGGCGCGGTGGCGGGAATGGGCGGACTACGGCGCGTGGGGGGTGGCACAGATTTGGCTGAAATCAAGCGGGTCTATGTGAAGCCAGCTTTCCGTGGGCGGCAGCTGGGGCGTGCAATTGTGCAGCGGCTCATGGACGATGCGTACGGCTTTGGTTACCGCAGAGTGTGCTTGGATTCTGCGCCCTTCATGCACACGGCGCAGCGCTTGTACGAAACGCTAGACTTTGTGGACTGCGCGGCTTACGAGGGCACGGAAGTGCCAGTGGCACTGAACGCAAGCTGGCGCTTCATGGCGCGGGATCTTTGAATGCATGGCGCTGGGCAATCGACGCTAAACAAGGCTTGCTTGGAAGTCGATCTGAACCTTCAGGGATTGGCTTTTGTCCGCCGCCAAGTCAAAGGCCTCTAGCGCACGCTCTAAGGGCAATATGCTGGTGATCACGGGTTTGCCGTTGACCAAGCCTTGGTTTAAAAACTGTACGGCAGTGGCAAACTCCGGATGAAAGCGGAATGTGCCCCGTAGCTCAACTTCTTTGGCCACTATTTGCCCCATGGGCACAGCCATATCGCCCCCCATGCCAATGGCCACCAGCACGCCACGCGGTGCAATGGTGTCAAGTGCCACCCGCAGCGCCGCTTCGCTGCCCGATGCCTCAAACACCACATCGAACTGGCCTTTGTCCGCCTTATAAACATCCATCGCTTCGGGCTGCGTTTTGAGGTTAACCGTCTCGTCTGCGCCCATTTGCACTGCACAGCGCAAGGGCAGCTCGGCAATATCTGCCGCCACAATGCGCCCTGCGCCCGCGCGGCGCAAAGCGGCAATCAACAAAGCCCCAATGGGCCCGCAACCTGTGACCAAGACCTGTTTACCCAAAACACTGCCTGCACGGTTGATGGCATGCAGACCCACCGACAAAGGCTCGGCCAGCGCCGCCTCCGAAAGGCTCAGATGGTCGGCTATCGGATGGGCTTGGTACGCTTCAATCATGAGTTGCTCACTGAAAGCCCCCTGAATGTGGGGGAATGGCATGGCACTGCCAAAAAATCGCATATTCAAACAGTGGTTATGCTGCCCCGCTTGGCAAAACCGGCACTGCCCACAGGGCCGCGAAGGCGATATGGCAATCCTCTGCCCAGCCTTCAAACCGCTCACCTGCGCCCCTACAGCCTGCACGGTGCCTGATATTTCATGCCCCAGCGCTATTGGTTGCCTGATGCGCACTGTGCCAAAACCGCCGTGTTGGTAATAATGCAAGTCTGACCCGCAAATACCACCAAAGGCCACCTGCACCTGCACCTGCTGTGCCCCTAGCGCAGGCAGTTGGGTGGCTTCAATTCGTAAATCTTGGGCGGCGTGGCATACGATGGTGCGCATGGCTAATCCTTCAATATTCAGTGAGTAGGGCTACAGTGTAAAGCTTACGCCACCTCAATGTGTGCTTTCACCCTAGATGTGACTAGGGCTCGCAGGCTTACAGCAAATGCACCGCCTTGGCCTGCTCGGTCAACTGCTGGCGAAACTTAGGATGCGCTATGCCAATCAACTCCTGCGCGCGCTGCTTGGCCGATTTGCCGCGCAGCTGGGCCACACCATACTCTGTCACCACATAGTTGATGTCGTTTTTGCTGGTGCTAACGTGTGTACCAGGCGACAACGTGGGCACAATGCGCGAAATCGTGTCGTCTTTAGCGGTGGACGGCAACACGATAAAGGCCTTGCCGCCACGCGAACTGTTGGCAGCACGCACAAAATCCGACTGGCCGCCCGTGCCCGAGTAGGGCGAAAAACCCAAACTCTCAGAACCACACTGGCCAATCAGGTCAATTTGCATGGTGGCATTGATGGCTATTAAATTGTCATTGCGTCCCGCTAGCGCAGGGTAGTTGGTGAAGTCAACCGGATGAATCTCTAGCGCGGGGTTGCGGTCCATGAACCGATACAGCTTACTTGAGCCCAATGCAAAAGTAGCAATCATTTTGCCGGGCAGGTAGTTTTTGCGGCGGTTGGTAACCGCACCACACTCCACCAAACTCAAAATACCGTCGCCAATCATCTCGGTATGAATGCCTAAATCGTGCTTGTGGGTGAGCTGCATCACCACCGCATCGGGGATTCCGCCGTAGCCGATTTGCAGGGTTGAGCCGTCTTCAATGAAATCAGCCACATATTTGCCAATGGCCTCTTGTACAGGCCCGATTTTGGGCAGCCCCACCTCCAATACTGGCGCACTACTCTCTACCAAGGCCGTCACTTGCGAAATATGGATATGGCAATTGCCGTAGGCAAAAGGGACATGCGGATTCACCTCTAGCAACACTGCGCGCGCTTTGGCGATGGTGGCCATGCTGTAGTCTGCGCCCAAGCTGATCGAAAAATAACCATGGGCATCCATGGGGGATGCCATGGCCATCAACACATCAGCGCCAATTTGGCCACGCTCGACCATGCTGGGAATTTCAGAGAAATAATTGGGCAAAAAGTCCACCCAGCCGGCCTGCCCGCCCGCTCGGGTAGCCCCACCATAAAAGAAGGCGACGTGGCGCACGTTATCGACCGTTTCAGGGTCTAGGTAGGCAAATTTGCGCATCGCCAAGACAGACGACACCTTGACATCACGAAAACTGCGGCGCTGCTCAGACAGTGCCGTCAGCAAGGCTGGCGGCTCCCCCACACCCGTGGGAACAATGATGGCATCGCCACTGCGCACATAGCCAATGGCATCGGCAGCGGTCATGCGCTTTTGCGTGTACAAATCCTTCGACATACCCAATCTCCTAAATAGTGCACCAAGGCCACAAAGACCCACACCAGATCATAAGATCCTTGGCATGCCCCAAGCTTACTGTTTGACCACATCAGCACCCGGTGGCGGCTTGAAGCTAAAGCTGTCCTGCGGCAAAGTGGGATTGATCTCCAGCTTTTGAAAGCTTAACACCGAGCGCTGGCCAAAGCTGTCAAGGATCTCCAGCTCTGCCAGCTCGCCAGTTACTTTAAATCCCACCCGTATGCTTTGCAAGCTGCCTTCTTTTGCCTTAGGAATTGCGCTGACCCATTGCAAACCGTCTTTGTCGGGCGCGGCTTGCAGCGCAAAATTTTGCTGCAATGCCTTCATGTCTGGCGCTGATGCAATCAAGGCCGCAGGTGTGCTGCTCAACACGTTGGCCTGCTTGCTGGCCGTCACTTGGTTCAGGTCCACATCGTGCATCCACAGAGTTTGGCCATCCGCCAACAGGGTTTGTTCAAATGGTTTTTTGTAGACAAATTTAAAGCGGTTCGGGCGCGCAAACTCAAAGCTTCCCGTACTGGTTTTGACACGCGCAGTTTGGCCATCTTTGGGTGGAGAAGTCACCGTTTGGCTAAACTGCGCACGCCCTGACTTGCTTGTTTTGAGAAAATTCTCTAAGCTTTCTAAGCCGTTAGCGCTTACTGTGCTTGCAATAAACGCTATAAATAATGAAGCAAATTTATGAAGCATAGGATCGGATTGACGTTTTCACTCGTTTCGCATGGGAACCAGAATTTCGCGCTGTCCGCGACCGTTCATGGCACTGACCAAGCCTGACTTTTCCATGGCTTCGAGCAGATTTGCAGCTTTGTTGTAGCCAATACCCAAATGCCGCTGCACCAGTGAAATACTGGCCTTTTGATTTTTTAGAACAATTTCAACCGCTTTGTCGTAGTTAGGGTCTTTTTCACCACTGCCGCCCAAAACACCATCCAGCGATAGATCGTCTTCACCGTCCACAGTTCCGCCCTCTAGCACGCCGTCGATGTAATTGGGCTCTCCGCCCTGCTCTTTAAGGTAGGCCACCACGCGGTGGACTTCTTCATCGCTAACAAACGCGCCATGCACACGAATGGGCAGCCCAGTGCCGCTGGCCATATACAGCATATCGCCCATTCCCAAAAGCGCCTCCGCCCCCATTTGGTCAAGAATGGTGCGGCTGTCGATCTTGCTGCTCACCTGAAACGAGATACGGGTGGGGATATTGGCCTTAATCAGCCCAGTGATCACGTCTACGCTGGGGCGCTGGGTGGCCAAAATCAAGTGAATACCGGCAGCACGCGCTTTTTGTGCCAAGCGCGCAATCAATTCCTCAATTTTTTTACCCACCACCATCATCAAATCAGCCAACTCATCAATCACCACCACGATATGGGGCTGGCGATCCAGCGGCTCGGGCGACTCGGGTGTGAGGCTAAACGGGTTGTAAACAAACTCACCACGGGCTTTGGCTTCGTCGATTTTGGCGTTGTAACCCGCCAAATTGCGCACCCCCAGCTTACTCATCAACTTATAACGCTTCTCCATTTCGCCCACACACCAGTTCAGGCCATGCGCAGCCATCTTCATGTCGGTAACGACGGGGGCTAATAAATGCGGAATCCCTTCGTAAACGCTCATCTCCAGCATCTTGGGGTCAATCATCAAAAGGCGCACATCACGCGCTTCGGCTTTGTACAAAAGCGAAAGAATCATGGAGTTGATACCCACAGACTTGCCCGAACCAGTGGTACCCGCTACCAAAACATGGGGCATTTTGGCCAAATCCGCCACCACAGGGTTGCCAATGATGTCTTTGCCCAAACCCATGGTCAGCATGGATTTGGCCTCGTTGTAAACCTGCGAACCCAAAATTTCTGACAAACGAATGGACTGACGCTTGGCATTGGGCAGCTCCAATGCCATGTAGTTTTTACCAGGAATGGTCTCTACCACCCGAATCGACACCAAAGACAGCGACCGCGCCAAATCTTTGGCCAAGCCCACAATTTGCGAGCCCTTAACACCCGTGGCTGGCTCGATTTCGTAGCGCGTGATGACGGGGCCCGGAGACGCGAGCACCACGCGAACTTCCACACCAAAATCTTTGAGCTTCTTCTCGATCATGCGGCTGGTCATTTCCAGTGTTTCTTGCGAAACCGTCTCTTGTCTGCCCTGAGGGTCATCCAGCAAATCAACTTGTGGAAGTTTGCTGTCGGGCATTTCTACAAACAAGGGTTTTTGGCGCTCCTTGGCCACGCGCTCGCTGCGCGGCACCTCCACCACACTTGGCTCGATCACCATGGGTGCAATGTGTGACTCCTCAATTTCTTCACGTTGCACATGCACGACCTTCTCGCGCTCTCGGGCAGCTTGCTCGCCAGCGGCCAAGTCTTGGGCCAGCTCCATTTTCTCGCGGCGTGCCTCCACCCAACCCAAAAACCAGTTGCCCAAACGCTCAGCCACTTGCGCCCAAGAAAAACCAAATGCCAAGGATGAACTGACAACCACCAAGACAATGCCTAGTAAACCAGAGCCGGTGAACCCAAGCCACCTAGACGCAAAAGAGCCCACCAAAAATCCAAGCACGCCACCGCCATGCCCTGGCAAACGCGCCTCAAATCGGTAGAGTCGTGTCCATTCCAACGACGTGCTGGCCAGCAGCAAAAGCACCAAGCTCAGCCAAAAAACCCATCGCTGGTGCACGCCAAGTGACCTGCTTGCATCAAACGCGCCCCCGTCAACATCTGACGATCGCAGCCAAGCAGCAAATGCGGCCAACCATTTCCAAAGACCCAGCGCCACACACCACCACACTGAGAATCCCAGTAAATAAAATCCCAAATCGGAAGTCCAAGCCCCAAGTTTGCCCGCCCAGTTACGCACCAATACCCCGTTGCCAGAACCCGTGGTGGACCATGCAGCATCTTGTGCCGAGTGGCTTACCAGTGCCAAAATGACAAAACACAGCAAAAAGAAGCCCGCCACTAAGGCGCACTCGCGAAAAAAACGTTGCAAGCCTGTTTCGGCTTGAAGTTCGTCTGGTTTTAAATTGAGGGTATTAAGAGAATATGTCATGCGGGGCTAAGTGTAGCGCCCACGAGCTATGAGACCCACAAAAAAGCCCTGTCACCCCAGTGCGTTGAGACGGTCTTTGATCACCAATGAGCCGTTGGCCTGTGTTTCAATGTAACCACGGTCTTCCAAATCTTTCATGACGCGACTGACCATTTCACGCGATGCCCCCACGGTTTTGGCCAAATCTTGGCGCGATACTTTGTCGCGGATCAAGGTGCGGCCCGTATCGTCCGTATGCGCCGCTTCAATCAAACTGCGTGCCACGCGTCCGTAGACATCCATCAACGCCAGTGATTCAATTTTACGGTCTGCACTGCGCAAGCGCTGCACCAAATTTTTCATGACCGTGTAGGCCATAGAGCTGTTTTCAGGCAGGCAACGAGCAAAATCTGTGCGGCCCAGCATCAATACATCGGTCTGCACCTCCGCCCGAACTGAGGCCGAGTGCGGCTCGTTGTCAATCAGGCTCATCTCCCCAATATAGTCACCAGGGTTCATATTGGCCAAAATAACCTCGCGCCCCCGCGCATCGGCAGTGAACACTCTGGCGCGACCCGTCAAAATGATAAACAGGGCATTGGATTTTTTGCCCTGCTCCACAATCGTTTCGCCGCGCTTAAAGCGCCGCTTAATCACTGCTTGCGCGACGCTGTCCCCTTGGGCGGCATTGAGCATCGAAAACAAGGGCACTCTGCGAATGAGCTCTAAGTTAGACAACATGGACATGTAATATTCCTCAAAATAACCGTACCAACAGCGGGCTTGTTTCTACAATCAGCGATTCACGGCCGCAAATGTCTTGTGATTTACGCTTGATTGTGAAGCTTTGACCCCAAACTGTAACGTGATTATTGGCATTTCGCCAGCACCACTTTTAGTATAGCCTCAGGAAAACCATGAAACACGCAAAAGTTCTCATTCTCGGATCAGGCCCCGCTGGCTACAGCGCCGCCGTATACGCCGCCCGCGCCAACCTCAATCCCGTCCTCATCACCGGCATGGCACAAGGCGGCCAGCTCATGACCACCACCGATGTGGACAACTGGCCAGCCGATGTAGACGGCGTGCAAGGGCCCGAACTGATGCAGCGCTTTGAAGCCCACGCTAAACGTTTTAACACCGAAATTATTTTTGACCACATCAGCTCTGTAGACTTTTCTAAACGCCCCTTCACACTCAAGGGCGACAGCGGTGAATACACCTGTGATGCCTTGATTTTGGCCACAGGCGCGTCTGCCAAATACCTAGGCCTACCTTCCGAAGAGGCCTTTATGGGCCGTGGCGTAAGCGGCTGCGCCACCTGTGATGGCTTCTTTTACCGCGACCAAGTCTGCTGCGTGGTGGGCGGAGGCAACACCGCCGTCGAAGAAGCACTGTATTTGAGCAATATCGCCTCCAAGGTGTATTTAATTCACCGCCGAGACACCTTCAAGGCCGAGGCGATTTTGATCGACAAAGTGATGGCCAAAGTGGCCGCAGGCAAGATCGAGCTCAAAACTTTTGCCACCCTAGACGAAGTGTTGGGCGACACAAGCGGTGTGACTGGCGTGCGCCTGAAAAGCACCAAAACGGGCGCTACTGAAGACGTGGCACTGACAGGCTGCTTCATCGCTATTGGCCATGCGCCCAATACCGATATTTTCCAAGGCCAATTGGACATGAAAGACGGCTACATTGTCACCCAATCCGGTCTCAAGGGCATGGCCACCATGACCAGTGTGCCCGGCGTATTTGCAGCAGGCGACGTGCAAGACCATGTCTACCGCCAAGCAATTACCAGTGCTGGCACAGGCTGCATGGCAGCATTGGACGCACAGCGCTTTTTGGAGCAACAAGCCGCCTAACGCGAACCGACAGCACTTGTGCTGCGCCGAATGTGCACTTGACTAGGACGCTTTTTAGTATCCTGCCGCTACAAAAAAGGCTATAATCATGGGCTTGGTACATTTTTTATAATTTGTTCTAAGTTAGACCGCTTGCTGCGCCTGATAACGATCGGCAGCAGAGCGAGGTGCGGCAAACGCCGTTCAATCGACCAGGAGTGCACTATGGCACGCGTATGTGAAGTCACGGGCAAAGGCCCTATGGTGGGTAACAATGTTTCCCACGCCAACAACAAAACTAAACGCCGTTTTATGCCCAACTTGCAATACCGCAAGTTTTGGGTAGAAACTGAGAACCGTTGGGTGCGCCTGCGCATTACCAATGCAGGTCTGCGTTTGATCGACAAAAACGGCATTGAGTCCGTGCTCGCTGACATGCGCGCACGCGGCCAAGCTTAAACCTAGGAGTACACCATGGCAAAAGGCGGACGCGAAAAAATCAAGCTCGAATCCACAGCGGGTACGGGTCATTTTTACACCACAACCAAAAACAAAAAGACTATGCCCGAGAAGATGGTCATCAGCAAATTTGATCCCAAAGCACGCAAGCATGTGGATTACAAAGAAATCAAACTCAAGTAATTGAAGCTTGACTGACAAAAAGCCGCTCATTGAGCGGCTTTTTTGTTGGCTTTAAAAATAGGCAACCATTCCAATTTCAGGCATAAAAAAAGCCTGCAGTGCGCAGGCTTTTGATGGGGCAGCGTGTGGCTTTAAGCGTGCGCAGCACGCAAACGCATAGAAAACTGCTGCAAGGCGGCAATCTTGCTGTCTTCCGCGCGTTTGCACCAAGCGGCCAAATCGCTGGCAAGTTGCTCGCGGGTCATGGAGGTGTTGCTCCACATTTGGCGCAGTTCTTCGCGCATGGTAACCATTTTGTCGAGAACAGGGTGCGCTGCGCGGGCGGCAGCCAGTTGAGAAACTGCGGCTGCGGGGACTTTCTCGGCATCGCGGTGCAACCAGCGTTTGGCCGTTTGCATCACGGACACGTCGGCGCCACGGGCTTTCAGGCTGGCCAGCTCGGCTTGGCAAGCGGCACGCATTTCGCGGGCGTAACCTGCCATCACTTCGTAGCGGTTGGCAATCAAGGCTTCTAGTGTTTTTTCGTCGGCCACTGGTTTGATAGCGCCCAATTGCAACTTGGGAGGTGTCTTTTTAACGCGGGCCAAACCCACGATTTCCATGGCACGAATGTAGCCCCAGCCCATGTCAAATTCGTAGGGTTTGACCGAGAATTTGGCTGAAGTGGGGTAAGTGTGGTGGTTGTTGTGAAGCTCTTCCCCACCAATGATGATGCCCCAAGGAGAAATATTGGTCGATGCGTCTGGTGCTTCAAAATTGCGGTAGCCCCAGTAGTGGCCAATGCCATTGATGATGCCAGCAGCGGTCACGGGAATCCAAGCCATTTGTACGGCCCACACCGCAAGCCCAGCAGCTCCAAAAAGCGCCAAGTCGATGATCATCATGACACCAACGCCCTGCCAGCTGTAACGGGTGTACAAGTTGCGCTCAATCCAGTCGGTTGGGCAGCCTTGGCTAAATTTGGCAATGGTTTCTAGATTTTTGGACTCTGCACGGTACAGCTCAGCGCCTTGAAAAAATACTTTTTTGATGCCGTGTGCTTGGGGGCTGTGCGGATCGTCGATGGTTTCGCATTTGGCATGGTGCTTGCGGTGAATGGACACCCATTCTTTGGTGACCTGCCCCGTGGTTAGCCACATCCAAAAGCGGAAAAAATGCGCCGGGATCGGGTGCAGATCCATGGCACGGTGCGCCTGGTGGCGGTGCAGATAGATGGTGACACCGGCAATCGTGATGTGGGTGAGCGCCAGTGTGAACAAAATGATTTGCCACCAAGCGAGGTTCCATAGGCCATGCGCTAACCACTGCAAGAGTGCGTCGTGGACAGCGGATAAGATTGGCCAGTTGGTAAAGAGCATGTGTAATCCTCAAAAAAATTTACAGCGCGGAGCAGTCAGAAACTGCCAACTCACGCATATTTGTCCCAAACTGCATTGTACTCTTTGCATCTGAATGTAAGCGCACTGTGGGGGGTGGAAATTTAAGCCGTGTTGCGTTGCCAAACCGATGCAAAAAAGCCATCGGTTCCATGGCGGTGCGGCCAAAGGCGCAAGTTGAGCCCTGCACACAGGCTTGCAGCTTGGGGCACTTTCAGTTCTGTCAAGATATCTTGAACCGACAGCTGGGTAAACTCGGGGTGGGAGGCGCTAAATGCATCGGCAATGCCTTCGTTTTCTTCGGGAAGCAGGCTGCAAGTGGCATACACCAGCCGTCCGCCTGGCTTTAAAAGCCGTGCAGCGCTTTCTAAAATGGCTTTTTGCTTGACTAACAGCTCTTGCACGGTTTGCGGGGTTTGCCGCCATTTCATGTCTGGATTGCGCCGCAAAGTGCCCAAACCCGAGCAGGGCGCGTCCACAATCACGCGGTCGATTTTGCCCGATAGGCGCTTGACACGTTCGTCGCGCTCGTGGGCAATAGCCGCTTGGTGCACATTTTGCAATCCGCTGCGTGCCAGCCGCGATTTCATGGATTCGAGCCTGTGCGCCGATGTGTCAAAGGCATACAAACGCCCCGTGCCGCGCATGGCTGCACCAATGGCCAGTGTTTTGCCGCCTGCGCCCGCGCAAAAATCCACCACCATCTCGCTGCGCTTGGCATCCAATATAAGCGCCAAAAGCTGCGAGCCTTCGTCTTGCACCTCTACCTCGCCATTGATGAAGGCTTGGGTTTTGTTAATCAGCGGCTTGCCCTCAAGACGCAAACCCCAGGGCGAATAGATGCACGCTTTGTTTTTTATAGCAAGCTTTGACCATTCTGCTGCGACATCTTGTGGTTTTTTCTTAAATGTATTGACCCGCACATCCATGGTGGCCGCTTGGTTGAGGCTGGTTGCTAAAGGCCAAAAATCAGCGCCCAGCTGCGCTTTGAGCGTGGCGGCAAGCCATTCTGGCAAATTGTGGCGGTGCAAGTCTAGTAAACCGGAATTGGGGGCGGCGGGGTCGGTTTGGTCGCACGCATCTAACCATACTTTTTCTTGGTCAGACAGCACAATTTTGACGAAATCTCGCGGCGCGGCAAAGCCCAAAATAGCCAATTTGCGTTCACGCGAGCCCGAGCCTTTGGGTGCTCCGTTGGCAAAAGCTTCAAAAAGAAGCTTTTTGCGCAACACGTTGTAGGTGGTCTCGGCCAGGGTGGCGCGTTCACGCGGCCCCATGCTTTTGTTGTCACGGAAAAATTTGGATACCACCGAATCTGCGGGGTGTTCAAACTTCAATACTTGCGCCAAAAGGGCGGCGCTGGCTTCTAGGAGGACTTGTGGATGCATGCCCTATTGTCCCACCCTTATGGCGCAACTTGGCGTTTTGTAAGGGTTTTGCCTAGACCAATAGCAGATAATGCGTCAACGGGGCGGCCAAAGCCCCGTTATAGTCTTGCGTCCTGCGCCCATTTATTCGCCCAAGCGGAGCAGGATTTTTGTGAATCTAACCATTAGGAGTCTATTTCCATGTTAAAAAAATTGATCGCCATTTTTGCCATGCTGTACGCAGCCATGGCTTTCGCCGCTGTTGACGTGAACAAGGCGACCGCAGCCGAACTCGACGGTATCAAAGGTATTGGCCCTGCCATCTCTGGCAAAATTTTGGACGAGCGCAAAAAAGGCAATTTCAAAGACTGGAACGACCTGATTGACCGCGTCAAAGGCGTGGGCGACGGCAATGCAGCCAAGTTTTCTGAAGCTGGCCTCACGGTAGGCGGTTCAGGCTTCAAGGGTGCAGCTGCTGCGCCTGCTAAAGCGGCCGACAAGCCAATGGCCAAAGACGCTAAAGATGCTAAGCCAGCCGCTAAAGCTGAAGAGAAAAAAGGCGATGCCAAGCCAGCCGCTGCCGCCGCACCTGCTGCTGCCCCAGCCGCTAAAGAAGAGAAAAAAGACCCAAAAGCCGAAGCCAAAATGAAGAAGGAAGAAGCTGAAAAGGCCAAAAAAGAGGCCAAAGCTAAGGCCGACGACGAGAAGAAAGCCAAAGCTGAAGCCGACAAGAAGGCCAAGGCTGACGCCGCCGCCAAGAAAGAGGCTGACGCTAAAGCGGCCAAAGACGCAAAAATGGCCAAAGATGCCAAGCCAGCCGCCAAAGCGGACGCTAAGGCTGATGCCAAGCCCGCTGAAGCCAAGAAAGACGACGCTAAGAAGTAATTCTTTTGGCGACTCTTGCCCTACACAGAAGACCCGCCTAGTGCGGGTTTTTTTTAAGGCTTTTTTTCGGTTTTTTAAAAGCGGTTATATTCAATCGCTATTTTAGAAGGCCTAATTCCCATGAAAACCAAAGCAGCCGTCGCCTGGAAATCCGGCGCACCCTTGACCATTGAAACTGTGGACCTGCAAGGCCCGAAATTTGGCGAGGTATTGATCGAAATCAAGGCCACGGGCATTTGCCACACCGACTATTACACGCTCTCGGGCGCTGACCCTGAGGGCATCTTCCCCGCTATTTTGGGCCACGAAGGCGCAGGTATTGTGGTCGATGTGGGGCCGGGCGTGACCAGCCTGCAAAAAGGCGACCACGTGATTCCGCTGTATACGCCCGAATGCCGCACCTGCAAGTTTTGCCTGAGCCGCAAAACCAACCTGTGCCAGCTAATTCGCGGCACGCAGGGCAAGGGCCTGATGCCGGATGCCACCAGCCGTTTTAGCCTTGATGGCAAACCAATTTTTCACTACATGGGCACGTCCACCTTCAGCAATTACACGGTAGCGCCTGAAATTTCATTAGCCAAAATCCGCAAGGATGCGCCTTTTGACAAAGTTTGCTACATTGGCTGCGGCGTGACCACGGGCATTGGCGCGGTGCTGTTCACGGCCAAGGTGGAAGCGGGCGCAAATGTGGTGGTGTTTGGCCTAGGCGGCATTGGCCTGAATGTGATTCAGGGCGCAAAAATGGTAGGTGCTGACAAGATCATTGGCGTGGACATCAACCCTGCCCGCCAAGCCATGGCGCGCAAATTTGGCATGACGCATTTCATTAACCCCAAAGAGGTGGACAACGTGGTGGATGCGATTGTGCAGCTCACCGATGGCGGGGCGGACTACAGCTTTGAGTGCATTGGCAATACGCAGGTGATGCGCCAAGCGCTGGAATGCACCCACAAAGGCTGGGGGCGCAGCATCATCATTGGCGTGGCCGAGGCGGGCGCTGAGATCAGCACGCGCCCGTTTCAACTGGTAACAGGCCGCAAATGGGAGGGCTCGGCCTTTGGCGGCGCACGCGGGCGCACCGATGTGCCCAAAATAGTCGACTGGTACATGGAAGGCAAAATCAATATTGACGATTTGATTACCCACACCATGCCGCTGGAGGACATCAACAAAGGCTTTGATTTGATGAAAAGCGGCGAGTCGATTCGCGGTGTGGTTTTGTATGATTGAACTGCAAAGCAGCCACGCCTGCTTTGGCGGCGAACAGCGCTTTTACAGCCATGCCAGCAGCGCCATTGGCCTGCCGATGCGGTTTGCGGTGTATTTGCCTGCACAAGCGCTGGCTAGGCAAGCCGTGCCAGCACTGGTGTATTTGGCAGGGCTTACCTGCAACGAAGAAACTTTTGCCACCAAAGCGGGCGCCCAGCGCTATGCCGCACAGGCGGGTATTGCCCTGATTGCGCCCGACACCAGCCCTCGCGGCGCGGGCATTGCCGATGAAGCCAAAGACTGGGATTTTGGCTTGGCGGCAAGCTTTTACCTCGATGCGGTGCAGCCGCCCTATGCAAAACACTACCAAATGGAGCGCTACCTGACGCAAGAGCTGCCTGCCTTGCTGGGAGCAACATTGCCGATTGACACCGCACGGCTGGGTATTTTTGGCCACTCGATGGGGGGCCACGGTGCGCTGAGCTTGGCGCTGCGCCATCCGGGGCTGTTCAAATCCGTATCGGCGTTTGCACCGATATGTGCGCCCACACAGTGCCCTTGGGGAGAAAAAGCATTGAGCGGCTATTTAGGCACTGACCGCAGCACTTGGGCTGCCCACGATGCCACAGCGCTGATGCACGCACAGGCCCATGCACCCTTCCCCGAAGGAATTTTGATCGACCAAGGCTTGGCAGACAAATTTTTAGCGCCGCAATTGCACCCGCATTTGTTGGAAGCAGCCTGCGCCGCAGTGGGGCAAACGCTTACTTTGCGCCGCCATGCGGGCTACGATCATGGCTATTATTTTGTGTCCAGTTTTATGCCGGATCATATCTTGCACCACAGCAAAATACTATAAAATTTATAGCGTAATATGACCATTTGACGGTGACATCATGCTAAAAAACCTTAAGCTTTTCTTTTGGGGGCTGTGTGCGGCCATTGCAATGGTTTGTGGGCCACTTTTTGCCCAAACCCCCACACTAAGCCCGCAGCAGGCCGCCAGCATATTAAAAACTGGCGATGTTGCTTTGGTGCTGCGCCATGGCCAAACCGAGGCGGGTGTGGGCGACCCGCCGCAGTTTGTGTTGGGCACTTGCAGCACGCAGCGCAATTTGTCCGATGCAGGGCGGGAGGCGCTGCGCGAGATGGCCGAGCGCAATACCGCTGCGGGTATTCGTTTTTCTAGCGTCTTCACCAGCCAGTGGTGCCGCACCCGCGAAACGGCGAAAATTTTAGGCCAAGGCTTGGCCGTGCAAGACTGGGTGGTGCTCAATTCGCAGTTTGCCGACAATCCGAAAATTGCCGATGCCAATGCGCAAATTACCCAAAAGCTGCGCACAATGCCCGCCCAACAAAACTGGCTGCTGGTCACGCACCAAGTCAATATTGCGGCCTTGACTGGGGAATATCTGGCCTCGGCTGAAGGGCTGTTACTGCGTATGAAACGCGGGAAGCTAGAAATTTTAGGCCGAGTGGCGCTTTAAGTTAGCTATATTTTATATAGCTAACTATGACCATATGACGGTGACATTGCCACTTTTTATCATATAATTCGGTAGAAGTAAAAGCCATCCACCACGGGATGCTCCTTTTGCACATGCGCAATCAAACCGAATGCAAGCAGCCGGTTTAGCACAATCTCTGCCTCGTGGCGACGAATTTTGTGTTGCTTGCTAAGCCAATCCACCGCCTCTGAGCCTACAAAACATTGGGGATAGTTTTTGCCGTGGTAGCTGCGGTCTTGAACCTCTACGCCGCCAGCTTGGGCGAGTGCCTCCAGCGTTTTGCCCAGTGGTAGGCGGTCGGCCACGCTGCTGGCCGTGGTGCGGTAAAAATTGGGCGCGTCGGCAAAAGCCTGCTCGTGCACCACATGTTGCAGCAGACCCAGATTTTGCAAAGCGATGCCCAGCTTCGTGGCTTTTTCGCGGCTAAGGCTGTAGTGCTGCGCTATCCAGTCAACCGCTTGTGTGCCCAAAAAACAACTAGGGTAGCTTTTGAAATGGTACGTGCGGTCAGTGGCTTTGACTGCACTGGCCAACGCCAAGCAGCAGGTTTCGGCATCGAGCCCTGTGGTTTTGCGAATCCAGCTGCGGGCACTGCTCCCCTCTAGGGTGATTTGCATGGCGCTGAAATACTGGGCGAGTTTTTCGGGGTTGATGGCTGCCACATCGGTCAAAACAGCGAGGCTCTCCACTGCTGCCCGTGCATCAGTGGCTAAGCTCAACGCATCAAACGGCGCATACAAGTCGGCATAACCCTGCTCTTTTACCCAAGCGCGGGTGCTTGGCCAGTTACCGCCGTTTTGGTGTGTTAACAGGGTGCGCGCCCTCATCGCTGGCGTTGGCAGGTATTCGGGCAGATGGCCAATATGCACCCCCGCCAACTCCAAAGCAGACAAATCAAGCACGGCGCAGACCTTTGGGTGGGTTTCAAGCAAGGCGCCAAGCCCGCGCAGACCTGCCAAATCCGGGGTGACATCGAGGGGGAAAATTTTCATGGCCATGGCTGCAGCGCGGATGCTGCGCCTGCTCTCTTGCAGCGGCATACACAAAAACACAGTGGGAATGGGGGTCGAATTCACAGCAAACTCCGGCAAGCATTGCGGCATGGCAACTTGGCTAAGTCGCCATGCTGCGCGTCTTCTTACACCATCCCCACCTCCACCCCTGCTTGCATCAGCAGGGTAGTGGTTTTAGCAATGGGCTTAGCCCGTGCGCAAACTGTGATTCGCGCTAAGATTAGTCAAACCACCGGAGACCCGCATGACCTTAAGCACCCGCCGTAGCTTGCTGTGCGCCCAGCTACTCAGTCTGATTGCAAGCACTGCTTTGCTACACGGCAACGTTACCGCGCAAGACGCATTCCCCAACAAACCAATTCGCCTGATCGTGCCTTTCACCCCTGGCGGTGTCACCGACACCAGCGGCCGCTTGATAGCAGAGCAACTGGGCAAACGCTTGGGGCAACAAATTGTGGTGGACAACAAGCCAGGCGCGTCTGGCAACATTGGCACGGCACTGGTGAAAACCGCTGCGCCCGATGGCTACACCTTGATGCTGGGATTTGATGGCACCCTGGTGATTAACCCCCATGTGTTTGCCAATATCCCATTTGACACGGCCAAAGACTTTGCGCCGATTGGCAAAATTGGCAATGCCACGCTAATTTTGGTGGCGCACCCTGATGTGCCTGCCAAAACGCTGCAAGAAGTAATTGCGCTGTCCAAATCCAAAGCGGGAGGATTTTCGTATGGCACATCGGGCACGGGCGGCACGCCGCATATTGCGGGCGAGTTGCTCAAATCGCGCACCAATGCCAATTTGGTGCATATCCCCTACAAAGGCGGCGGACAGGCCATGTCCGATGTGCTGGGTGGCACGATACCGCTGGTGTACACCGCAGTGGCGGGTGCGCAGGGGCATGTCAAGGGCGGCAAGCTGCGGGCCATTGCGGTGTCTAGCGCCCAGCGCTCATCTGCTTTGCCCGACGTGCCCACGTTTAGTGAAAGCGGTGTGCCAGATTTTGTGGCCGACTCGTGGGTGGGGCTGCTCGCACCTGCCAAAACACCGCCTGCGGTGCTCAAGCTGCTCAACACCGAGCTCAATGCGGTGCTCAACGACCCAGTGGTCAAAGAGAAGCTGCGGGCCATTGGCATTGACACATCGCCCGGCAGCGCCGAGCAATTTCGTGATGCCATGGCAGCAGACTTAACGCGTTACGGTGCGGTGGTTAAATCTGCGGGCATCAAGGCCGAATAAGGCTAACCCATTGCACACAGGATATTTATGGATTTGCAACTGAAAAACCTGCATGTATTGATCACTGGCGGCAGCAAAGGCATTGGGCTGGCATGCGCTCAGGGCTTTTTGCGTGAGGGTGCGCGGGTAGGCCTTGTATCGCGCAGTGCGGCGCATTTGGATGCTGCGCTGGCGCTGCTGTCGCTCGAATTTTCTGACGCCGCTAGCCGTGTGGCGCTCTACACTGCCGACCTGCGCAACAGTGCAGATGCAGCAAAAGCGCTAGAAGCTGCGCAACAACAGTTTGGCCCCGTGGACGTATTGGTCAATTCTGCGGGAGCGGCCAAGCGCACTCCACCCGACGACTTGAATGCGCAGGCTTGGCACGACGCGATGGATGCCAAATTTTTCACCACCATCCACATGTTGGACATTGTGGTCAAGCAAATGGGCGCGCGCGGCAAGGGCGCAATTGTGAACATCGTGGGCGCAGGCGGCAAAACTGCCAGCCCCGTACACATGCCCGGCGGCGCAGCCAATGCCGCCCTGATGCTGGTAAGCGCAGGCATGGCCGCCGCCTATGGGCCACGCGGCGTGCGGGTGAACGCGGTGAACCCGGGTGCCACGCACACGGGCCGCCTAGCACAGGGCTTAGAAGCGGCAGCCAAGCTGGCCAACACCAGCGTGGAAGTTGCTTTGGCGAATATGACTAAAAATGTGCCACTGGGGCGCTTAGCGCAGCCCGATGAGATCGCCAATGCGGTGCTGTTTTTAGCTTCGCCCCGTGCCAGTTATGTGACGGGCGTGGTGATGACGATGGACGGGGCGGCTAACCCGATGGTGGTGTAGCCAATACTTGCCGAAGGGTTGTTGCATTCTCCGTTTGCCTTGAGCTTGCCGAAGGGTTCTTGCCATGCTTGGTCACTGCTGCGGCCAAGCGAGCGCTGTTTCATGCTTAGATTTTCACTTTTTATGGAAAATAGTGCCAATGTCATCTTCATATGGTCATAGTTAGCTACTATTTATATAGCATTTTGTGCTCTCAAAATGACGTGTCTCGGTATTCTGACCAATTAAAGTCGTA
Source organism: Polaromonas sp. (assembly GCA_031428975.1). Taxonomy (GTDB): domain Bacteria; phylum Pseudomonadota; class Gammaproteobacteria; order Burkholderiales; family Burkholderiaceae_C; genus JAAFIP01. The sequence goes on from JANOYR010000078.1 coordinate 21,898, forward strand.
AACATACACGTTGGTTGCTGTCGACGAATGGCTGCAATGGGCCAGAAGAGGTCGTTAGCTAGTGACCGGATCAGGTAACCCAATTTCGATCAGGGCGGATTTAGGGTGTCTTACGTATGAAATCAGCGCATCCGCTACGCCCACTTAAGTTTGAGCTTGCGACGGGATGCGGCACATTCTCGTAAGTACAAATTAATTAGCCCTTGATAGGGCATACCGACATCTTCGGAAATTTTTTTAAAGTACGCAATCGACTCTTCGTCAAGTCGAATGGTGATTTGCTTCTTTAGCTGTGCTGCATAGGGATTTTTTCTAGCATTGGAGAAGTCGTATTCTGTTCGCATATGGAGTACCTCTAAACATAAAATTTGGACTCTTTGGCATTCGCTTTCCGAGCGGAAATGATGCGGATAACGTCACCTTCGCCACGATAGCAATGACACACGACAAGCATGCGCAATGTGCTGCTAAAGCCCAGTAGAACAAAGCGCTCTTCATCATCTGAATGATCTGGATCATCAATGAGTTTGGCGCGCTCATCAACAAAGACAGATTGCGCCTCTTCGAACCTAACGCCATGCTTTTTGGCATTGGCTAGGGCTTTGCGGTCATCCCATTCAAAGTGAAGTGTGCTCATAGACGCAGTATAACTACATTGTAGTTTTTATAAAAATCCTAAGCGACTTCAAATAGAGACTCAAACAAATTTAAACGCGTAAATCTCTACGCCATTCGCCCAGATTTATGAAGCGTCAGGGGTTTTTTCAACCAAAACGCTTTGCGAGCATCGTGAATGGAGAGTTTTGATAATCCCCCCTGTATGCTTTGTCTTACATGAGAAAGTCGTATTGAGGCCGCGCTTTTCCCCAAGCCAGAAGTCGATACTTTCTCGGATTTGCTCGGTAGTACGGATCTTGCTCGATAAGCGCGACAGCGCGTTCTCGCGAGGTAACCTCAAATACCCACAGACCACCAAAATAGGCGCCACCGTGCTGATTGCGCAACCCGCCACCCATACGAATTTCTTCACGCCATTGCTCAAGAAACGCAAGGTGCGCGGGCTCGTGCGCTTCGCGCACAGTGATCATTTCTGCCCCCTCCTCAAAGATGACAACAAAGCGCATTGCTGGTGCTCCTTTAGGTGCTCGCTAGGTTGCCGTCGTGACGCCTAACGTCTGAGCTAACCGGTGCCAGCGCAGCTGGCGTCCGCGTTGAGCGAATTGTTAGCGTCGATTTTCATCTTCAGTCACTGGGTGATCCCCAAAATCATCTGGAAGCTCTTCAAGCATTTGTTCCGAGTGATACTCAAGAGTTATTTCACCTTTTGTTAATCTTTCAGTCCAATATCTGCCTACAAGCTTTGGCTTTGGTTTCTCAACAATCTTAAATACTGCCGTTCCATCATGAGGAATGCTTCTATCACTCAGGCTTAATCTGGGCTTGCTAGTATATGAGTATGCTATGTTTTTAATTTGCCGGTCAGGGTCGATTAGGAAGCCCTCAGAATACGAATAGCTTTCCATTTCTCCTGTACGCATCATGCAGCTAATGTGGAAGAATGACTGATTTACAGTGAGCATTACTGGTATTGGAGGCGGCTTTTCTCCAGTATCTGGATTTTTCCAATCCGAGTATATAAAACCCAACCAGCTACCATTTAAATTGGGGAATGGAACAAGCCACCCTCTAAACATCTTCAGCTTCCATCCCCATTTGACGAAAATTGCAATTATTAGCAAATCAATGCTCACGACCTTTGGAACAAGCCCAAAGAAGTCCTTAACTTTTGACAAATCCAAGCCGCTAACGTACGCGAGAGAAAACCAAGCTATCGCTGATATGCCAACCAGCAAATAAAGCGAACTTTTAATAGTTATGTTGCGCATTATTTGAATCCAAAGTAGTTCCAAGCTGCATTAGCAAATTCGCGACCATCCGCGCGTGTCCATTTCTGGCCTGGATGAAACAGGAAAAAGCATTCATTCACTTCGAGCCAACGGCCCTCGCTAGGCTCGTCACCTTGCAGATTATCCCAAATATAAAAAAGCATGGCGCGTAGGCAATCAGTCCATGTTGAATGTGAAAACACATGATTTGGGCAGTTGTAGGCCAAGCATTCCATGAAGAAAGATGGAAGCTCTCGGAATGTTCCATCTTCTGCCATTGCGTTTCCTGATTAGTTACTTGCCTCAGACGGCGACTCAAGAGTATACTGTATTTATTATCAGTTACTTTAAGGACTCCCCATGGCAATGAATCGTATCCAATTCCAAAACGGCCTGTCCATGCGTGACTTTCAACTTCAGT
>JANOYR010000079.1:0-18977 GCA_031428975.1 Polaromonas sp.
GTTCTGGTGAGCAACAGCCAAATGGCCAGCAGCATCAACAGCGCAACCAACATCATAAAAGCACGGTAAATTGGAAATTGGGTACCAAAAATCGTGAACAAAGGGCCATCTAGTGCAACTGGCACGCGGTAGTCCACCGAACTACGCCCCCAAATGAGTTGCACTAACTCCAAGATGATGTAACTGAGGCCGAAAGTAATTAACAACTCGGGCACATGTCCAAACTTGTGAACACGCCGAAGACAATACCGTTCAAACAAGGCTCCTAAAACACCAACAAGCAGTGGTGCAACCAGCAACGCAGGCCAAAACCCCACCAGAGAAGTTGTGGTGTACGCAAAATAGGCCCCCAGCATATAAAACGATGCGTGTGCAAAATTGAGCACGCCCATCATGCTAAATATCAGCGTCAATCCAGAGCTGAGCATAAACAGCAACAAGCCATAGCTTATTCCGTTTAGAAGTGAAATCGTATAAAACTCCATGGAGCACCGTGTCTTGGTTGATTGCGTGGTAGGCACGCGTGGATGGACTGCTAAAAAAAATGCCGGACAGCCCTAGGTCGTCCGGCATTAGCAAAAGTCAACCGCTTAAGCGGGACGCTTCATCTGGCAGCTCGTAGGGGTGCTGGCCACATACGGATCCATTTGCTTGATAGGAACAAACGTGTAGCCGGTGTTTTCTACACTATAGGCATTCTTTTTGTCCACTTTTTGCCATTTGGTGACAAACATCGACTGTTGCAGCTGGTGGTCAGATTTGCGCATGGTGGCTTCACCAGCAAAGCTCTTTACAGACAACCCCTCTAATGCCGCAGCCACTTTGACTGGATTGGTCGACTTGGCTTTTGCTATTGCATCGCCCATTAAATGAATGCCATTCAGTGTGGCGAAGGTATAGTAGTCGTCATTGAATTTCTTTTTAAAATCTGCGCCCATTGCGCCCAGATCACCCGTGTGGTTAGAGTGACCATAGGCAATCACATAGACCTCACCCTCGCCACCAGCGGCCAAAGCAGTCGGCGTTCCGGTAACGCCAGCGTAGTAAGTGTACATAGGCAGTTTCAAGCCAGCGTCGTTGAGCGCTTTGACAAACAAGGTCAAGTCAGCGCCCCAATTTCCGGTCACGATGGTGTCAGCGCCCGACTGCTTGATTTTGGCCACATAAGGAGCGAAGTCTTTGACTTGTCCGATAGGATGCAAGTCTTCACCGACGATTTTCACGTCAGTACGCTTGCGCGAAATGCCTTCTTTGAAATAGCGCGCCACTTGCTGACCATGGGAGTAATTTTGGTTGAGCAGGTAAACATTTTTAACCTTGGGCTGGTCTTTCATGAACGTGGTGAGTGCCTCCATTTTCATGGTGGTGTCAGCGTCTAGGCGAAAGTGCCAGTAGTCACATTTTTCGTTGGTCAGTGCGGGATCCACTGCGGCATAGTTTAAAAACACAACTTCTTTGCCGGGGTTTCGCTCATTGTGTTTGGCCACTGCGTCAGACAAAGCCAATGCAGCACCGGATCCGTTGCCTTGGGTAATGTAGCGAAAGCCTTGGTCAACAGCCGCTTTGAGCGTGTTCAGGCTTTCCTGCGGTGAGCCTTTGTTGTCAAACCCTACGACCTCAAACTTCACGCCCGCAGCATTTTTTGCGCCACTGAAACGTTCGGCAACAAACTGCCAGCTCTTCAGTTGGTTTTGGCCTACGTTAGCAAACGGACCTGAAAGAGGGTCAATAAAAGCAATTTTAACGGTCTCGCCCTTTTGTGCAAATGCACTTCCTGCACAAGCCAAAACAGCGCATACCGCTACAGATTTCAAAGCAAATTTCACGTTTATCTCCTAAAGTAGTGAACCAAAAATTAAACTGACACTAGATTAACGGCAAATCAACAAATCAGGGCTAAGGGATTGCCCGTAATCCCTATCCCCTTAGTGACTTTTACCGTACTGCGTGAAGGCTAGCAAGCATTTATGCTGGCAATTTGTAATCTTTCAGAAGCTCGCGCAGGCGCGTTTTAAGCATCTTGCCTGTTGCCCCCAAAGGAATCGTATCTACAAATACGACATCGTCCGGGACTTGCCATTTAGCCGTTTTACCTTCATAAAATGCCAATAACTCCTCACGGGTGATATCGCTCCCAGGTTTTTTGACCACCGCTATAATGGGCCGCTCGTCCCATTTGGGATGTTGGATGCCAATGCATGCCGCCATCGCCACGGCGGGGTGTGATACAGCGATATTTTCAATGTCGATGGAGCTAATCCACTCGCCGCCGGATTTGATCACGTCTTTGCTGCGGTCGGTAATTTGCATATAGCCGTCTGGGTCAATTTTGGCCACATCACCGGTAGGAAACCAGTCCAAGCCTTTGGCGTCTTTAATCTGCGGATTACCGCCATCGCCTTTGAAGTATTTGTCGACGATCCAGGGGCCACGCACCAATACGTCGCCAGCTGCCACGCCATCCCATGGCAAGTCTGCGCCTTCGGGATCGACAATTTTCATATCTACGCCAAACATGCAGTGCCCTTGGCGCGCTTGCACCGCCCAGCGCTCGGGACGCGGTAAATTCAGGTGTTTGGCTCTGAGGGTGCTGGTGGTGCCCAAAGGGCTCATTTCAGTCATGCCCCAGCCTTGAATCACTTGCACGCCATATTCTTCGTCAAACTTTTGAATCATAGACAGTGGACAGGCCGCACCACCAATCACCGTGCGGTTCATGCCAGCAAATTGAAGTTTGTTGGCATCCATATAGGCCAAGAGGCCTTGCCAGATGGTGGGTACCCCAGCAGAGAAGGTAACACGCTCATTGACCAATAATTCGTGCAACGATTTGCCATCCATAGCGGCACCGGGGAAAACCAGTTTCGCGCCCACCATGCAGGCGATGTAAGGCAAGCCCCAAGCGTTGACGTGGAACATGGGCACTACGGGCAAAATGGAGTCTTGGTTCGAGCAATTGAGCGCGTCAGGCATCGCTCCAGCGTAGCTATGCAAAATCGTGGAGCGGTGGCTGTAAAGCACACCCTTAGGGTTACCAGTGGTACCGCTGGTGTAGCACAGGGTCGAGGCGGTATTTTCGTCAAAAATAGGCCAACTGTAGGCTGTGGGCTGGCTACCCATCCATGCTTCGTAGCTCACCAAGTTTGGAATGCCAGTATCGGCGGGCAGTTTGTCCGCGTCACACAGCGCCACATAATGCTTTATGGTGGTGCAGCGCGCATGCACAGCCTGCACAAGGGGTAAAAAGCTCATGTCAAAACACAGCACTTGGTCTTCGGCGTGGTTCGCAATCCAGACCACTTGGTCGGGGTGCAGGCGCGGGTTTAGTGTGTGCAACACTTTGCCGGAGCCGCTCACACCAAAATAAAGCTCCAAATGGCGGTAACCATTCCAGGCCAAGGTGGCAATGCGGTCACTGAAAGCCAAGTTAAGACCGTCTAAGGCATGAGCCACTTGGCGCGAACGTTGGGCGACATCGCTCCATGTATAGCGGTGTATGTCGCCTTCCACGCGCCGCGAGACGATTTCTCCGCCACCGTGGTGCTTGTCAGCGAACTCGATTAAATTCGAAATCAAAAGCGGTTGTGATTGCATCAAGCCGTGCATAACTAAAACTCCTAGTATTCAGATGTTGTGAAGTATGGCGCAAGTTGTCGATAGCTTAGATCGGGGAATCCCCTGAGAATCACCACATACCAATCGCATGCCGTTCAATCTGGGACAATCGCTGTATGCATTTCACCCCCAATCATCAAAGCTTTGCCAGTCTTGGCGGCGCTTTTTACACCCATTTACGGCCTACCGCTATGCCCGCGCCCTACGTGGTGGCTAGCAGCCAACCCGTAGCCAAAGAATTGGGGCTCAGTGAGGAATGGCTGCAATCACAGGAGGCCTTGCAGGCCTTGGTGGGTAACACCCTATTAATCGGCTCAGCGCCTTTAGCCAGCGTTTACAGCGGACACCAATTTGGCCAATGGGCGGGACAACTGGGTGACGGACGTGCCATGCTGCTCGGTGAGCTCGACAGTGGCTGGGAAATCCAGCTCAAAGGCGCGGGCAGCACGCCGTATTCGCGCATGGGCGATGGCCGCGCGGTGTTGCGCAGCTCGATTCGCGAGTTTTTGTGCTCCGAAGCCATGCACGGCCTTGGGATTCCCACCACGCGCGCACTGTGCATCGTAGGTTCAGACTTTCCCATTCGCCGCGAAGCGCTGGAAACCGCCGCAGTCGTCACCCGCGCTGCGCCAAGCTTTATCCGCTTTGGGCATTTTGAGCATTTTTCTTACAACGGACAACACCAAGAGCTGCGCAAACTGGCCGACTATGTGATCCGTCGCTTTTATCCGCAATGCACTGATGCTGCCAACCCTTACGCTGCCTTGCTAGAAGCCGTGAGCGCACGCACTGCCAGTATGGTGGCGCAGTGGCAGGCTGTGGGCTTTTGCCACGGTGTGATGAATACGGACAATATGAGTATCTTGGGGTTGACCATTGACTACGGTCCATTTCAGTTTCTAGATGTGTTTGACCCGAACCATGTATGCAACCACAGCGACAACCAAGGCCGCTACAGCTACAACCGCCAGCCCAATATTGCCTATTGGAACTTGTTTTGTTTAGGCCAGGCGCTGCTGCCGCTCATCAGCCCAGAAGGCAATCAAGAGCTGGCATTGGCCGCACTAGAACCGTACAAAACGATTTTTCCCGAGCAATTACAGCTGCGCTTACGCCACAAATTGGGGCTTAATACCGAGCAAGAGGGCGACAAAGCCTTGATTGAAGGTATTTTGCAGCTTTTGGCTAAAAACAAAGTCGATTTCACTATCTTTTGGCGCAGGTTGAGTGATGCAGTGGCCTCGGGGAATTTTGAACCTGTGCAAGATTTGTTTTTTGACCGCCAGTCCTATGCGGCATGGGCGCTCACATATTCGGAGCGAACTATGTCCATTTCACAGCGAGATATGGCAGATTTAATGAGAAAATCGAATCCTAAGTATATTTTGCGCAACCATTTGGGCGAACAGGCCATTGCAGCGGCCAAAGACAAAAATTTTACAGAAACCACCCGCTTGCTAAACCTGCTGCAATCCCCATGTGAAGAACACCCAAGTATGGAACAATACGCAGGTTTCCCACCCGATTGGGCAGCGGGCATAGAAATTTCTTGCTCCTCTTAAAATAGTACCGTTTATGACCTACCCAATAACCAAAACAGACGACGAATGGCGCAGCCTGCTTGCGGCAAAAGGCGCTGAACGCCTTGCATTTGACGTAACCCGCCACGAAGCCACTGAACGCGCTTTTAGCGGAAAGCTTGAGGACAACAAAGCCAAAGGGGTCTACCACTGCGTGTGTTGTGACAAGCCGCTTTTTGCATCTGACACTAAGTTTGACTCTGGCACCGGTTGGCCCAGCTTTTACCAGCCTTTAAACAAAGATGCCGTGGGTGAAAAAATAGATGGTTTGCTCTTTATGAAACGCACCGAAATCCACTGCGCCAACTGCGGTGCACACATGGGGCATGTGTTTAAAGACGGACCAGCTCCAACGGGCCTGCGTTACTGCATGAACTCAGCATCGCTGTCTTTCCAATCTGCTTAAATTCACCCGTTTGACGCATGAAACAAATCTTAGACTTTATCCCGATCCTGCTCTTTTTTGCAGCCTATAAAACATACGATATTTACGTCGGCACAGGCGTTCTCATGGTGGCCACGGTGGTGCAAATGTTGATTTTGTACCGCATGGACGGCAAGCTACAAACCATGCACAAGATCACACTGGCCTTGGTGCTCGGTTTCGGTGCCATGACCTTGATTTTTCATGACGAACGCTTCATCAAAATCAAACCTACCGTGCTTTACACCTTCATGGGCGTAGCACTGGCTTTTGCGCTCTTTGTACTCAAGAAAAACTTTCTCAAAATCATGCTGGGCGCACAAATGAGCCTACCAGACAGTGTTTGGCGCAATTTAACTTTAGCTTGGGTGGCTTACAGCCTTTTTATGGCGGCTCTCAATGCCTACGTGGCCTATTTTTACACCACTGAGCAATGGGTCAACTTCAAGCTCTGGGGTTATGCTTTTCCCTTGGTTTTTTTGCTGGCGCAAGGTTTGTATATCGCCAAATACATCGACACCTCCAAGCAAGACTGATTGGCATCTATCTATGCTAGCTATTACTTCTGACAACATTCGCGCCACTTTGCAAGCACGCTACGACCCAAGCCAGCTAGAAGTCATTGACGAATCTGCCGCCCACGCGGGCCACTCCGGCAACCCTGATGGAGCGGGCGGTACGCATTACCGCGTGCGCATAGCCAGTGCAGACTTTGTGGGCAAAAGCCGCGTAGCGCAGCACCGGCTTGTGTATGATGCGCTTGCCACTTTTATTGACCAAGGCTTGCATGCATTGGCTATTGAGATATTGCCTCAGGCCGCCTAATCGCCCGGCTTTTTATCTTCATGGCTTGCTGCATTTACTTTAATTTACCCCAAAATATCGCTTTCTCAACCCCATCAGCGCTTCTATCCACTACACTATACGTAGCTAACTATGACCATATGACGCTGACATCTTAGGAAAAACATGAAAAAACTCGTTCTCACTGCCCTCGCTTTAGCCGCCATGGCCTCTTTCTCGGCTTCGGCCCAAAACGTCGCCATTGTCAACGGCAAAGCCGTGCCCAGCGCCCGCGTAGACGCGCTCATGGAGCAAGTAGCCCGCCAGCAACAGGGCAAGCCCATTACCCCCGAGATGAAGGTGCAAATCAAAGAAGAAGTGGTAAACCGCGAAATCTTCATGCAAGCGGCGCAAACCCGTGGACTCGATGCCTCTGACGAATACAAAACCCAACTCGAATTGGCCCGCCAAGCCATTATGATTCGTGAGCTTTTTAGCGATTTTCAAAAGAAAAACCCCGTGTCTGACGCTGATATCAAGGCCGAATACGACAAATTTGTAGCGGCCAATGGCGGCAAAGAATACCGCGCCAGCCATATCTTGGTAGAAAAAGAAGCCGACGCTAAAAAACTGATTGCCGACATCAAAAAAGGCGGCAAGTTTGCTGATATCGCCAAAAAGAACTCCAAAGACCCAGGCTCAGGCGCAAATGGTGGCGACCTTGACTGGGCCAATGCCAGCAGCTACGTGCCAGAATTTTCGGCCGCCATGGTCAAGCTAGAAAAAGGCAAAATGACCGACGAGCCCGTCAAAAGCCAGTTTGGCTACCACATCATCCGCGTAGACGATGTGCGCCAAGCCCAGCTGCCCAAGCTAGAAGAAGTCAAACCCCAAATCGCCCAGCAATTGGGACAAAAGAAACTGGGCGACTTCCAGACCGAACTGCGGGCTAAGGCCAAAGTAGAGTAAAAAATTCACGACATGCGGATCTAAATTCTCATGTTGGGGTATCTACAGATGCAGACCAATTTTCAAAATGATCTGCATAAATTTGAACGCCCCGTCGAGCACTCTTTAGAGGCAACTCGGATCATTTAATAGACAAGTAGCAATAGAGTGCGCAGGTAACTCTTGGAAATAGTCCAAATTATTCACCGCGAGTTTGAATGGTATCGGTTGGTCGCTTCGATTCAAGGCGATAACCACCACACCGCCATCGGGATTCACGAACGCAGTTGTTTCCAAGGCCATGCGAGTAGACGCACAAAGAATACGTTGTGCGCCTTGCTTAATGAAGCGCGTAAAGTGGCCGATGTAAAAATATGAGCTTTGACACTCAAATACATCAGTATCACCATCAATCAAGACCGGTGCGCTACACAAATTGCCGACGTGATTGGGGCCACCATCTAGGTTTAAGGCTAAATTCCAATCGATCCATCCCACCGTCCATCGGTTCAAGTCATTAATAATAGACCGCGCATAGCGCTCACCAAGTGCCCAAGATCCTCGATGGCTACCGCCCTCTTGACAGCCTTCGGTAAATAGCAATTGCTTGTCGGGCCAGGCATCATGCAGAAGCTGTACATGGTCGAAATGGTCTTCACCGTACCAATGAAATCCAGTGCCCCAAACATATTTGGCGGCTTCTGCATCTTTATACACGGTTGCTGCACGTTGCACCATCAAATCACGGTTGTGATCCCATATCACAATTTTTATTTTTTGCAAGCCAGCAGCATGGAGAGCAGGCCCTAGCCAGTCCCGAACAAAATCGCGCTCCTCTTCAGCTGAGTAAATGCAGGAATCCCATGTTTGTGTAGCTGCTGGTTCGTTTTGTACAGATACCCCCCATATGGGAATGCCCAGTGCTTCGTAGGCCTGAATGAACTTGACATAGCAGCCTGCCCAAGCCGATCGACAGTGAGCTAGCAATTGCCCACCCCTATTCATTTGACCATTCGTCTTCATCCAAGCAGGTGGACTCCAAGGCGAAACCAGAAGTTTCAGTTCACTAGATGCCAGCTTTTGCGCTGCTTGAATCATCGGAATTAGCGCTTGTCGATCACGTTCAATATTAAAGCCAACCAGTTCAATGTCGCCTGATTGCTCCGCATGGGCATAGTGACCGAGACTGAAATCACAACTATTCATATGCACACGACAAAACGTGTATCCATGCCCAGCTTGCTCGTCAAAATAAGCCCTAAGAAATTCTTCCCGCTTTGAGTCACTCAATGAAAGCCAGCAGTGAGCCGATGACTCTGTAAATGCCCCTCCAAACCCTTCGATTCTCTGGAAGCGTCGATCAGGATCAACCCAAATCGAAGGTATTTCTATGTGAGATGCAAGATGCGGTGCAGATAATAATTCGCTCAAACGATGCGTTGAATCCTTTGCAGTCAGAAAAAACCGCATATAAATGATCCATCCATGGGTAATAAAGCTAGCTTTTCGTTGCCTAGTTCCGAATCAACGACTCCAGTGTATGCCATCAATATTCAGCTTAGTTTTGATATCCGCATTAGCAGGTTTACCTGTACGCTCATATACATCTGAAATGATAAACGGGCTAACAACGAAACGGAAATCAAGCGCAGGATTTTTGGCCTTGAATGATTGAAGTGGAATTTTCACTAAATTCCAGTTGCCATCATTCTTGTATCCAAAATCGCCATTTCCAACTTGCAGCATGACTTCCACTACATCCCCCGCTTCTGTCAACGAGGACACTCCAAACTCGATTTTGCCTGGGTATGCCGTTTTAACCCAAACATTTAACAGCCCTGTATCAGCAAACAGCGACAAGTTCTCGTTGCGGCTGAAGGTAGGTGGCGTTTCCTCATCTTTACGCGCCTCGGGCTGCCACAATAATCCCCAACCAAATGACTTCGGTATTGGTGTTAGCTCCATACTTTTTGAACCCTCACTTGGTGCAAAGTCGGGACTATTTGGATTACGACTTACTGTAGTGCCGTCAAACGCATCAATCCTTAGTGTAGTTACAGGAATAGCACCCGGCACATCGGAGAACAACGTATAAGCGTTTGCTTTAACTGCAGCTTGCGCTACTGGAAGTTCAAAGTACACCGCATTTGCATCCGTGAGCTTGGAGTTTTCCCAAATCGATTGGGAGTAGAGATTTTGAATCACATAGCGGGCTTTACGTGCGACGTTAAAAAGCCCCCATCCGTCGTCGCCTTTTTTCCAAGGCTCGTCGAAGGCTTCAAAATAGAAAATATTAGCAGGACCTGCGCCAGTTCGCCCCTCTGCTCTTAATGCTTCAAGAAGTACGTAGAACATCTTTTGGTTGACGGGGTGCGCTCGCTGCGCTTGCTTTGGAGCTTCTGAGTCAAATGCTTTCCAACCAGTTTCGGTAATGGCTATCGGCATAGCGTGCAGCCCCATGCCATCCACCGCACTTCGGACCATCGCGTATTGCTTTCTGAGCTCGACCATACTGGCATCCATCATAGCTTTCGCTCTAGCGGGGCCAGCTGGAACATTAAGTTGCTTCCAGTTCCAGTACAACTCGCCGTCAGGGAACTGCGTATCAATATTCGGATAAGCGTGTATGGCCAAAAAATCAATTTGATCAAGAACAGGCTTGGGCGCAGGATTTGCAAACGCTAGAAAATTATCGTCAGTCGTCACAGGTTGTTTGACCCGGTCGCGCACTTTTTTGATGTAGCGCGCGAGCGTTACAGCATCGATCGGAACGCTAGACCAACTAACCAAGGTCTCATTGCCGACGCTGACAGCAAGAACAATGCTTTGATACTCATTGGCTAACTTGATAGCGCGCTCAAGTTCAACCTCATTGGCCGCTTTGATATCGGCTATGACGTTGGGATTGCTCCCGACCATCCTAGCTTCGAAGGTGTTGACATAGGCGCCCAACTGCACCTTCATATCCATGTTGTTGTCGACAATGACGTCGAGCACGAGCTTGGCAACTTTATCTGAGCTATCAAACAAGCGAATGAGCTTGAAGTTGCCTTGAATGAGCAAATCCAAATCTTGTTTCACATTGGTAGTTGAGATTGCTTCCGTATCGCGATTGTCCGTTCGAAACGGTGAGTAAGCCACAGCCTTACGGGCTAAATACTCCGCCGGTAGTGCGCGAGGATCTTTGATGAATACCGCATCGGATGAGGTTGTGGTGGACGTGAAGCCACCCCCGCCGCAGGCAACCAACACGCCAGCAATTGAAGCGAAAAACGCCAAGCGCAAGACCCGCAGCGCATGCTGAGACAGGCCAAAAATAAAATTGAACTTCATGAATGTTCCCCGTTTATTACTGCTCAGAACGTGTATTTGGCACCGACACCAAACCAGTTACCCGATTTTGTTGTTCGTGAGTCGATTTTGTTGAATGTGGAGTTCGACGGTAGCGAAATTGGTGACAAACCTTTTTTGCTGTAGTTGACCATTCCAGAAAAAACAGAAAATTCAAAGCCATTGCCATAGTCGTATGTGGCTTGCAGCGTGTTCACAAGTGCAGAATTACTCTGGCCACGCTCAACTGGGTTGGGTGTGCTTGCTTTGCTAAAATACGCCGCACCGGCCGCAAATGTCCACTTGTCCATCCGATAACGTGCACCTAGCGATAGATCTGTAGATTGAGCAGGGTATCCTGGATGGGCAACTCCGTTCGCATCTACGCCAAACCAGTCAACGTTAAACGGAAAGTTCCACTGCACCGGTGGACCAGCAAGTGCAACCACTTGGTACGCTCCACTCCAGCGATTGTGACGAACACCCGCTGAGAGCTCCACTTTTTTGTTGAGTTGATAGACCGCCTGAACAACCGCAACACTTTGACCTGAATTCCCAAGCTTTCCGTCTGCAGCAGAATCATAGAATGGACCATTAAAAGCAGCCGAGCCGAATGCGGCAGGAACACCATTTCGAGTATTCTGGTACATGGCATCTACAGATAAAGGTCCTTTGCCATAGTGAGCCCAAACCTCAAGAAACCGTGGTTTGTTAATTTTAAAGGCGGTATTGCCTCTGTCGTACGTAACTTCGAATACGGCATCTCCACCAGAAACATCGAATACGCGTGACGTGTAGCGAATAGCATTCCCAAGATTGCGATAGCCTGCGCCAGTGGATGCCCAAGCATATGAAAGACCAAGATTACTTCCATACGGATAATCTGCAAACTGCCAAGTTCTAGACACAGTCTCACCAATAGTCAACACTCCATATTCTTCATGTTGTATTGACAGGTTTTTTTCAGGCCAAATATCTGGCACATCCAATCTTCCATCACGCCATTTTTGACTCACTTCCCCCTTGAGCTTAAAGCCTCCACCCAGGTCTTTTTGTGCTTTGAACCAAAATTGCGCTTGATTAAAGCTTGTTCCGGACGATGTCAGTGGTAAACCTTGCACAACGGCATCAGCCCAGACACGTTGACGGTCTGCTTCCGGACTGATCTGGCATGTGGTACCTGGGCACTGGTTGTTTGCTCGACCAAACTGCATCTCAGCAAAACCTGTGAAGCTGAACATGCCATCTGGACCGAAGTCAATCGCGTGCGCTGGAAAGGCCAACCCAATCGCTGTGACACACAAGCTCAGACGAGCATATTGTCGAATATCCTTACCCAATGAGTGCTCAGGGCAATTCTCACCATCTTTGTTTGAAGAAAATAAGCTCATAATTGTGACGGTCTTAATTTAATGAAAGCGCTTTCAGCATGATACGAGGTTAATTTAAATAACGTATTCGTGTTTACCCTAGCGATGGGTGATTACTAATTCATCATCAGATTAATTTGTGCATATTCAACCCGTCTAAGTGAAAACCATAGTTCTGTTTGAAAGCGCTTTCATTAAAATCTTGATTTGTGTGTATGCATTCGGAGAACATTATGTTGAGATCAATAGGAATTGTCATAGCGATGGCATTGGGTGTATCAAATGGGGCATACAGCCAAAGCGTCAAGATAGGTGAAGCCAGCTATTTCTTGGCCCCTAAATCTGGCGAGAAATTGCCGCCCAATGCACCACACCGCACAGGGGATGCACTCAAAAGCGCAGCACCAACGAATCAGTGGTACTCGACTTTAGTTTTTGACGCTACCCCCGAAGCCATTTTTGCGCAGCCACTTACAGTCAAAACCACCAAAGTTGGTTTTGAGGTGGCTTATCCGTCGAAACAGGTAGTTCCAACCTGGCGGCGTGACACAGAAATACATTACGCACACCAAAATCCGCTCGTAATTAGCCCCATGGCATTTCCACTACAGCCAGCCAAACTCGCGAAAGCAGCTGATTGGTCGATCGATATTGCGATGGGCGAAGGAGATAGTGCATTGCTAGCGACTGTTGCGCATGGCAGTCCCTTTGTTTATTTCAACTTGAGTCGAGGCGATGTCAAGGTTGCAATGCCGGTTGGCAGCTCACGGATTGAAGCCAATATGCCAGCTCACCATCTTTTGCTCGCAGTGCAAGAAAAGCGCTATGTAGTCTACGCACCGCAAGGTGCTACTTGGGAGCGCTCAAGTTCTGGAGATTGGATTGGCCGTATCCCTGCCGGCAAAGGGTATTTTTCTGTTGCAGCGCTTCCAGATACCAAACCCGAAACCCTAGAATTATTTGCTAAACATGCCTACGCTTTTATACGCGATACGCGTGTTGCATGGAGATACGACCAAACGGCCAGCGCGGTAGAGACGAGCTTTACTGCGATTACCCAAGCGATGGAAGGCAGTAATACCGCGCCTATTCTCGGACTGTATCCGCACCAATGGCATCAGAACTTAAGCGTCAACGATCGTCTTATAGGGTCGTACGACACGATTCGAGGCAGTATCAAGACACTTGTTGGCAATGAATTCAAAACAACTAGGCAATACTTGGGTTGGGTACCGTTCTGGCCAGCAGTACCCGCGCAAGCCTCAGGCCCGCAGCTCAAAGATGTCATGTCGATTGACCTGCGCAACTCGAGGAGAATGCTGCTTCAAGGCGGTGAGGGGCCGTATTGGCAGGGTAAAGGTTTATTCCGCGTGCTCAAGTTGATGGATGTGGTGGAGCAGCAAGGGGATCTTGCCGAGCGTGATCGGCTTCTCGATATGGTGAAAGGCCGGATTGAAGAATGGTTTTCCGGGAACAGTCGCAAGACGTATTTTCACTATGATGAGAGGCTTGGCACTATGCTGGCTCATCCTGAGGAGTACTTCTCTATAGAGCAAATGAACGATCACCACTTTCATTATGGCTACTGGATACGTGCAGCTGCTGAAGTGGCAATGAGAGACCCAAGTTGGGCAGCCAAAAACCGCTGGGGTGGAATCGTTGATAAATTAGTGGCTGATATTGCGCATCCTACTCGGGGAGACAAAAACTTTCCATTTTTACGGGTCTTCGACTCTTATGAAGGCCACTCATGGGCATCAGGCGTCGGTCTGGGCGAATGGGGTAACAATCAGGAATCCTCTTCAGAAGCGGCTCTTGCTTGGTCAAGTCTCATTCTATGGGGCGAACTGACTGGTGATAAAGCGCTTCGCGACTTAGGCGTGTATCTGTATACCACTGAGGTGCAGGCGATTGATTACTACTGGTTTGATGTGTATGGCCTGGTGTTTCCGCCGGAATACAAAAATGTTGAGACAGCTATGGTTTTTGGTGGCAAGTATGCCCACAACACATGGTGGACAGACGAGCCGCGTCAAATCAAAGGTATCAATCTTCTGCCAATTGCTACTTCTTCAACCTATTTAGGACGCGATCCAAAATACCTACAAAAGAACCTAGACGCTCTGATACCCGAAATGGCAACGTACCAACAATTTGGCAAATTACCCAACAATCCTCCACCTCGTGACATTTGGCAAGATATTTTTGCCAAATACCAAGCGTTGGCTGATCCA
Source organism: Polaromonas sp. (assembly GCA_031428975.1). GTDB lineage: Bacteria > Pseudomonadota > Gammaproteobacteria > Burkholderiales > Burkholderiaceae_C > JAAFIP01. The sequence continues at coordinate 14,285 of JANOYR010000079.1, forward strand.
AAGCAAGCCCTTGCCATGTGGGATCGATGGGGCGCTGTAGAGACTGGCGACAGTCGTACACATACACTGCATTGGATACTGAGTATGCAAAATCACGGCCTGCCAAATTTCAGCGTTAAAGCAGACACCCCACTTTATGCCGTCTTCAAGCGAGCTGACGGTGTGCAAACGCATATGGCGTATAACGCGACCAATGCGCCTATCAATGTGACATTCAGCGATGGGAAAACTCTGCGCGTGATGCCACGGACATTGGCTACAGCCAAATGAGAACTTGCTTGCTTCTTTCTATTACCTTGTTGGGCGCCTGTGGGGGTGGAGGAGGAGGCTTGGTCAGTGGTATTGATGTTGCCAGTTCTATTAGTGGTAACGCTAGCACTAGCACTAGCACTAACAATAGCAGTGTTGGTGGGTCTGCGAGTATCCCCATCACTACTGTGTCTGGATCGCCTGCAGTTGTCGTCAATCCTCATATCGACACCTCTGTCACTGCGCCATCTATCACCGGATGGACGCTCGAGTGGAGCGATGAATTCAGCACTGCAGGCCTACCCAATCCTAGCAAATGGACATACGACATTGAAAGAAATAAACTGGGCTGGTACAACAACGAGCTCCAGTACTACAGCAATGCAAGGCTCGATAACGCCCGCGTTCAAAATGGCAATCTGGTAATCACAGCACGTCAGGAGCGTTTAACCAGTGCCGCTGACTATGGTGGACAAAACTACACATCTGCTCGCCTGATCACGCGTGGCTTGGCTAGTTGGACTTATGGTTTTTGGGAGGTGCGAGCCAAGTTACCTTGCGGTTTGGGCACTTGGCCGGCTATTTGGATGCTAGGCACCGGCGGAAAATGGCCGGATGACGGAGAAATCGACATTCTTGAGCAAAAAGGAACGAGTGCCGCTGAAAAATTGCAAATTTTAGGTACTGTACACACTAAAGCCTACAACTGGGCGGGGGGATCTAAAGGTGTAGCAAAAGGCGCATCCACATCCCTGCCAAATGCTTGCACAAGCTTTAATAATTACCAGATGACATGGGATGCTGATCGCATCAGCGTAGGTGTCAATGGGGTGAATTATGTTGTTTTCTCTAACCCAAAAAATGGAGACCTGCAGGAGTGGCCCTTTAATGCGCCCCAATACCTGATATTGAACTTAGCCATGGGCGGCGATTTAGGCGGAAAAATTGACACCACAAAACTGCCGGCCCAAATGGAGGTGGACTATGTTCGCGTTTACCGTAGGCTTTAAATCACAAAGCCTTAGTGTGAATTTTTTCCTATTAAAAGCCTGATTTGTTGGCCAAATACAGGGTAAGCCCCAGTTAAATCACCTTGCGCAAGTTCAATACTTCTATTACATTGATGAAAGCGCTTTCAAACAAAGCAGCTGTCTATTTGAACGATATTCACAATCAATTTTATTTGGAGAAATCACGATGACCAACTCAAAAATGCCCTACAAACTCTCTTTATGCGCAATTGCTGTTTTGATCAGCGCATGCGGAGGCGGCAGCGCAACCGCGCCCGCCACCGTTCCTGGATCAAGCGGGCTGGCCATCGATGACTACATCAAAGGTGCAACTGTTCTGTGTGACACCAACGGCAATTCAGTTTCCGATGCCGGTGAAGCCACCACAAAGACTGATTCAGTCGGATTCTTCAAATTCACGCCAATCTGCGCCTCAGGCATCGTCGTCACAGGCGGCACCAATATCGACACCGGCCTGCCGTTCATCGGAAAGCTCAAAGCCCCGGTTGGCGCAACCGTCGTCACGCCGCTCACCACGTTGCTCAGCGAGGGCATGACCAACGACCAAATCGGCGCCGCATTGGGCCTACCCGCCGGTACGGATGTATCCTCACTTGATCCTGCCCGCAAAGAAGATGGCAAGCTCGTTCGCCCTGAGGTGCTCAAAAAAGCATTAGCGTTGCAGCAACTGCTGCAAAAAACCGCTGAGGCGATGGCCGCATTGATTCCTGGCAGCGATGCTAGCAGCCTGTATGGCGATGTCGCGGCCGCGATGGCTGCCACGATGCGGACCAACCACACTCTTCTGGTGAGCGGGAAACTTGAGCAAGGCGCGGTGCAATCGCTTGTGCAGTCTGCCGCCACCCGCCTGCAAGCGAAGCTTGGTACCTCAGTCAATGCAGCCACGCTAGGAGCGATCATTGCGCCTGCATTGAAAGTGCAGGCTGATCAAATCTTGGGATCAACGGATGCCGATCTCACAAAAACCATCAAATCTGTACAGGGCGATGCAAAGGTCACCACTTTTGTGGGTGCCAACAAGGCAGCTCTAGGCGGAGCGCCGAGCACCGCAGCGAAATTGGCCGATGAGCTCCAGACACAAGTTACGATAGCTGCACCTGCACCTGCACCTGCACCTGCACCTTCATCTGCACCAGCACCTGTCAATTTGTTGACCAATGGCGATTTTTCAAATGGCACAACAAATTGGAGCGGCAATGCCGCCAATGTCCGAACGGGTGAGAGCTTCAACTTCGCCAATGTAGCTACCGCAGGAAACGCTTTCGATGTCAACCTCTCATATGTGTTGAATATCCCCACTTCGGGAGTTCGCTACAAGCTGCGTTTCAAGGCCTCGTCGGACCGTGCCAGAACCATGCTTGCTGGTATCGGCCTCAATCAAGTGCCATTTACCGCCGTGACTCAGACAGTCAATCTCACCACCACCGAGCAGACTTTCGAGTTGAGTTTGACCTCTGACTTTGCCAGTCCGACCAGCCGCGTACTCTTTGACATGGGCGCCGCAACGGGTACTGTTGTTATTGATGATGTGTCTTTGGTGTTAGATCCAGTCTCAGCACCAGCTCCAACGCCTGCACCGGCACCGGCTCCAACGCCAGCTCCAGCTCCAGCTCCAGCTCCAGCTCCAGCTCCAGCTCCAACTCCAACGCCTGCACCAGCTCCAACGCCTGCACCAGCACCAGCACCAGCACCAGCACCAGCACCAGCACCAGCACCAGCACCTGCTCCTACAACGGAACCATCCTGCACAACTACTGCTCTTCAGTGCCTGAACTTCCGCGAAAGCACGATCGGCGTCCAGGGCTTTGAAGGCTTGGTGGCAGCAGAAATCTCTAACGACCCAGTTACAGGCGCCGCCAACAAGGTATTGAAACTGGTCAAGGCTGTAGGAAACGCTGCTGGAGCCAATAAGCCATGGGCAGGCGCCACAGTTCGCACGATGCGTACAGGCGAGCCAAACTTCGTCGATACTATTGATCGTGTAGGCCTTGGCACCAGCAAAATCGTGACCGTGCGAAGCTACTCCAGCGCTCCTGTGGGCACAAAGGTCACATTGAAACTTGAAAACGGGTTAAATGGAGATCAAAATATCTTTGCTGAAGCATTGACCACCGTCGTCAATGGTTGGGAAACCTTGACATTCAATTTTGCGAGCCCAACCAAAGGCTTGTTTGAAACTGCAGCAACCTACAATAAAGCATCGCTTTTCCCGGGTTGGACAGAGTCGAATGGAACATCATCACTCACAGCTGAGGGCACATTTTATTTCGATGAACTGAAATACGCTGTTTATACTGCACCAGCACCCGTGTCTACCAACTTGGTGGCCAATGGCGACTTCTCGAATGGTGTGACAGGCTGGAGCGGCAATGCCGCAAATGTCCGCCCGGGGGAGAGCTTCAACTTCGCCGACGTGGCTACAGCAGGCGATCCCTTCGCCGTCAATCTCTCATATGTGTTGAATATCCCTACTTCAGGGGTTGGCTACAAACTGCGTTTCAAGGCCTCGTCAAACCGCAACAGAACAATGCTTGCTGGTATCGGTCTCAATCAAGCTCCATGGACCAACGTGACCCAGCCGGTCAATCTCACCACCACTCAACAGACTTTTGAGTTGAGTTTGACCTCCAACTTTGCCAGTGCGACCAGTCGCGTGATTTTCGATATGGGCGCTGATACGGGTACCGTTGTGATTGATGATGTGGAATTGGTGTTGGATTCAGTGGCCCCACCTCCTCCTGCTGCAGGCGGGCCTACCGCTGCAGCGTCAGCGCCGACTGCTTTAGCCGCGAATGTGAGATCGATTTTCAGCGACTCCTACACCAACGTGACCGGCGCTACATTCGGTCCAGAATTCGGGCCATCTTCATCGCGAATCACGGACGGTGTCATTGCAAGTAACAACTTCAAAACCATCGATGTGACTGCTGGTAAAACGTTTGGTGCGGTCTCATTTGTTCCCAGTAAGTTCAATGCGACAGCCTTCACGACCCTCAATCTGGATTACTGGATTGATACACCGATTCCAGTGGGGCAAGTTCTCAGCATCAAATTGTCCAACCATGATGGAGACGGTGAAACAAGTGCTATTGAAACCACGATCACGAATATTTCGGGGGGCAGTTGGCAGAGACTTGCAATTCCATTGAGTAGCTTCACCCAGGCTGCAAACAGCTTGAGCAGGAACAACATTGCAGAAATCATCATCACTGCAGCAAGAGCCGACTTGGGAGTACCGGTCAAGGTTCATTTTGATAATATGTATTTCAGTCAGCCTGCTCCTGCTCCTGTAGCTACCAACTTGGTGGCCAATGGCGACTTCTCGAATGGTGTGACAGGCTGGAGCGGCAATGCCGCAAATGTCCGCCCGGGGGAGAGCTTCAACTTCGCCGACGTGGCTACAGCAGGCGATC